>CANGHW010000072.1 GCA_947453695.1 Opitutia bacterium | reverse complement strand
GGCGATCGCCATGTTAGGCTCGAAGCGGATCCTGCAGCGACTGCGACATCACCGCTGGCTTGTGCCGCTGCAGGACTCGCGGGACCTCCTCTATCCGGTCTGCCGGGTCGTCGAAGTCCAACGCCGCATGCAGGCAGGAGAAATGCCCCCGCTCCTGCCATGCGAAGCCCGCGAGCGGGAGCAGCGGCTGGCGCAACTCAAGTCAGCCTAAGCGGCGGCCGGCCGGTCGTCGTCAGACGCTGGCCGGGTTGAGTCCGTAAAATTTCAGCGCGTCGTCCCGGGTCGCGGCGCCCCGATAGTGGCTTTCGATCATGCCGGGGCTGTTGCCCGCCCAGGCGGCCGTGCCGGCGAGGTCGGCCGACAGGGCGTCACGATAGGTGATGGCGGTGTGACGGAGCACATTCTTCGGGAGGACCACGTGGGCGGCGGCGGCAATCTGGCTCAGGCGATACGTGTAGGCATCCTCGACATTGCGAGTGTCGTCGGGGTCGAAGACCACGTCTTCCGGGGCGAAGACCCGGCCGGTGCGTCCGCGGAAAGGGGCGAACCAGGCGAGCAGGGCGTCACTTAGCTCCACGGCGCGTTTCTTCCTGATCTTGGTTTTTTCGAGCCGCAGGTATTGATCGCGGATCCAGCTGTAGTCGATGTGGGCCAGTTCGGAGCGGCGGGGGCCGGCGAACAACTGGAGGAGCACGGCAGGAAAAACATCGGCGTAGGCGGGCTGGCGGGCCTCCGCGAGGAGCTTCCGGGCGTCCTCGGGGGAAAGGATCGGGATTTCGACCTCGTCGAGCTTGGGCCGCCGGAGCTTGGCGGCGGGATTCTCGCCCCGCCAGCCCTGGCTGACGGCAAAGTTGAAGAGGGCATTCAGGGTGATGATGCAGTTGATCCGGCTCTTGGGCTGGGCCGGGGTGTCGCCGTCCTTGCCGGTGAGGCCGCGAACCAGGTCGTCCAGGGCGGCGGTGGAAATGGCGTCAATCATGGTGCCCTTGCCCAAGTCCTCTTTGATTTGGCGGAACTGGCTTTCGAGGTTTGCGAGGTAGCGTTCCTTGCAGTTGTCCCGCTGGCGGGAGGCGATGAACTGGGCGCAGGCCTTCTCGAGCGTGGCGGGGGTGCCTTGGCTGGGCGCGTGAGCGAGATAGTACTCGAGGGCCTGGGTGACACTGGCGCCCTTGGCGCGGAGGCGCAGGAGGATGCCTTCACCGGCCTCCCTGCGGGCGGCCAGGAGGTCGGCGGCGTAGGCCTTCGCCTCGGCCTCGGAGGCGAAGAACTTTCGCTCCTTGCGCGCGCCGGTGATGGAGGCCGGGATATTGAGGCGCCAAATGTGGGCGCGTTGGGCGGGGTCTTTGATGACGCGGCCCTGAGCGTCGAGCTTCACCGGGGGGCGGATGCGATTCTTCACGGTGTCCTTTAGGGGGTCTAAATGGACACCTTTGGAGCAAAAGCCGTTTTTTCGGTGTCGCCAGCCGTAAATTCAAAACCCCCGTAAACGCTTGGTCTACGGGGGCTTCAAATTGGGTGCAGGGGCTGGATTTGAACCAGCGACCTTCAGGTTATGAGCCTGACGAGCTACCAGGCTGCTCCACCCTGCAACATGTGGGGCGCGGAAGGTCCTCAGCGCCGCGCGCACTGTCAACGCCTTTCTTGGAATATTCCCGAATTCGCGCTTGCCAGCGGGAATCGCGCTCGGTGTGTTGGCGGGCTCCGTCGGCACTTTGCAGGCGGAGAAAACTAACAACCATCAACCTACGATCGCAAGGCGGCCCTTCGGCCGACCTGTGTTTCGCAAGACACATCAGATCCACATGAGCCTCAGCATCACGCCCAAAGACCTGCTCGACGCAGGCGTTCACTTCGGTCACCAAACCAAGCGCTGGAACCCGCGCTCCAAACCGTTCATTTTCGACCACCGCCAGGGTGTCTCGATCATCGATCTCGGCAAGACCCACGAAGCGCTCGAGAAGGCCTGCACGTTCCTCGAAGACACCGTCGCCAATGGCGGCAATGTCCTCTTCGTCGGCACGAAGCGCCAAGCCAAGGAAATCGTCCGCGAAGCGGCCACTTCCGTTAACATGCCGATGTGCGTCGACCGTTGGCTCGGTGGCACGCTCACCAATTACGAGACCGTCAAGAAGTCCGTCGCCAAGTTTAAGAAGTATCAGGCGATGGAGACCTCCGGCGAGATGGCCAAGCTGCCCCGCAAGGAAGAGTCCGCCATCAAGCGCGAGATGACCCGCATGCAGAAGAATTTCAACGGTATCGCCGACATGGGCGGTCTCCCGTCCGCAATGTTCGTGGTCGATGTGAATCACCACAAGATCGCCGTGGCTGAAGGTTCCCGCGCCGGTATCCCGTGCGTCGGCCTCGTCGACACTAATTCCGATCCCTCTACCGTTTCCCACCCGGTCCCCGGTAACGACGACGCAGTGAAGTCGATCCGCATCATCGTCGAGGCGGTCACGGCTGCGATCCAGTCCGGTCTCGCCCTGCGTGACACCCGTCGCGCTCAGCGTGGTGCGGCCGATCTGAAGGCCTCCCAGCAACCCGTCGGTGCGCCGGTGAGCGCTGACGCCATCGACCTGTCCAAGGTTGAGATTCCTTCGGAGATCGCCGCCGTGGTGGAAGGTGATGCCGAGCCGGTAGTGGTCGCCAAGAAGCCCGTCCGCGCCAAGAAGGCCGCCGTTAAGGCCGAGTAAGTTTTCACCACCAACATCATCTCCGACTCATAATGAGCACTCCCATCACCGCTCAAATGGTCAATGAGCTGCGCGGCACGACTGGTGCCGGCCTCCTTGATTGCAAAAAGGCCCTCACCGAGGCCAACGGCAACATCGCCGAGGCAACCACGATCCTTCGCAAGAAGCTCGGCAGCAAACTCGACAAGCTCTCCACCCGCACGACGAAGGAAGGTCTCATCGAGTCCTACATCCACGTCGGTGGCAAAGTGGGCGTGCTGATCGAGGTCAACTGCGAGACGGACTTCGTCGCGCGTAACGATGATTTCCGCGCTTTCGTGCGTGACCTCTGCCTGCAGATCGCGGCCGCGAATCCGCTCTACGTCTCCCGCGACCAAGTGCCGGAGGCCGATCTCGCCAAAGAGCGTGAGATCGCCGCTGCCTCGGTCGCCGGCAAGCCGCCGGCGGTCGTGCAGAAGATCGTCGATGGCAAACTCGAGAACTTCTTCTCGACCGTGTGCCTCGTGGATCAGCCGTTCGTGAAGCAAAACGACAAGTCGATCAAAGAGTTCCTCGCTGCGCAGATCGCGAAGACGGGCGAGAACATCATCCTCCGTCGTTTCACGCGCTACCAGCTCGGCGCTTAAGCGCGAAACCGTTTGCCACGCATCTCGGCGCTTCGCTCACTGGGCGAAGCGCCTTTTTTTCGTCCCATGCAAGTCACCCGTGTCCAGATCGTCGCCCGAGGGCTCACTAATTGTTGCACCAATTGCGGTGCGCGCACGCTTTTCGTGCCCGGCACGCTGTTCAAGGTGAACAAGCAGTGCTCCGTGTGCGGCTTCGTGATCGAACGCGAGAACGACGAGGGATTTTACCTCGGTTCCGCCTCGTTGAACTTCGGGATGACTATCACCCTTTATCTGGTGCCGATCATGTTGCTGGCGTTTTACGATGTCATCGGGACGACGCTGGCGATCGTGCTCGCGGGCGTGGGCTCGCTGGGGTTTCCGCTGCTGTTCTATCGTTCCTCCCGGAGTTGGTGGTTGATGAACTACTACATTCTGTTCCCGCATCACCTGCCGGCCAACGGGGGCAAGGGGCGGGCGGGCGAGGACGACAACGTTTGATCGGGTCGGCGGCGATTTTCGGCTTCCGTTTTCAAAGGCGAACCCTACCGTCCGCCTTCCTGTGTTGGAGAGGTGGCAGAGTGGTCTATCGCACCTGACTCGAAATCAGGAGTGTCCGAAAGGGCACCGTAGGTTCGAATCCTATCCTCTCCGCCATTTAATCCCGCATCACCGACCACTCGATGCGGGATTTATTTTGCCCTCGTGGCCGCGTGCGCTTGACCAGACTCAGTCCCGCAGGCGTCGCGTGGCCGCCGCCATAAAGTAGGCGTGGGCGGAGAAGGTGCGTTCGGAGGCGCGGCGGGGCGCGGCGACGTAGGTGCCATCCGAATGGAGCAGGCTGGCATTGGCCGTGTCGCGCAGCTCGCTCGCAAAAAAATCATCCATCACCCAACGCCGCAGGGCCGGATCACGCACGGGGAATACGACTTCGACGCGCCGGAAGAAGTTGCGGGGCATCCAGTCGGCGCTGCCGGCGAGGATAATCGGTTCACCGGGGGCGTTTTCGAAATAGTAGGTGCGCGCGTGCTCGAGGAAGCGGCCGACGAGGCTGCGCACCCGGATGTTTTCCGAGAGCCCGGGCACGCCGGGCACGAGGCTGCAGGTCCCGCGAATGATGAGGTCGATCTGCACGCCGGCGCGGGAGGCGGCGTAGAGGGATTCGATCGTCGCCTTGTCTACCAAGGAATTCATCTTGGCGATGATGCGGGCGGGGCGGCCGGCCGAGGCATGTTTGGTCTCGGCGGCGATCAGCGCATTGATGCGGCGGTGGAGGCTGTAGGGAGCGACGAGCAGATGGCGAAACTTCGGTGTGCGCCCAAATCCGGTGAGGGAATTGAAGAGTTTGGCGATGTCGCCGGTGAGATCCGTCCGGGCGGTGAAGAGGCTAAGGTCGGTGTAGTAGCGCGCGGTGCGCGGATTGTAGTTGCCGGTGCCAAGATGCGCGTAGTGCCGCATGCGCCGGCCCTCACGCCGCACGACAAGACACATCTTACAGTGGGTCTTCAGACCGACGAGCCCGTAGACGACATGCACGCCGGCCTCTTCGAGCTGTTTCGCCCACTGGATATTGTTGGCCTCGTCGAACCGCGCCTTTAGCTCGACCAGGGCGGTGACCTGCTTGCCGTTTTGCGAGGCCTGGATCAAGGCGCGGACGAGCGGCGAGTCACCGCTGGTGCGGTAAAACGTCTGCTTGATGGCAAAGACTTGGGGATCGCGGGCAGCCTGCTCGACGAAATCCACGACCGGTTGAAAGGAATCGTAGGGATGGTGCAGGAGCACGTCCTGCGTGCGCAGCGTATCGAATATCTGGGCGGGGTCGCGGAGCGGCGAGGCGTTGACCGGCGAGAAGGGGGGGTATTTGAGGTCGGGCCGGTTGAGGTCGCCGAGGCTTTGCAGCCGCATCAAATTGATCGGGCCCTTGAGGCGAAAGACGTGGTCCGGCGGCAGGCCGATTTGTTGGCAGAGCGTCGCGAACAAGGCGGGATCGACTCCGTCCTCAATCTCGAGGCGCACGGCCGCACCGCGGCGAAGGTTCCGGAGGGATTCCTCGATGCGGACGAGCAGGTTGGCGGCCTCTTCCTCGTCGATGTAGAGATCGCTGTTGCGGGTGACGCGAAAGGCGTGGGCGCCGGTGAGTTTGTAGCCCGGGAAAAGCTCCCCGGCGCAAAGCTTGATGATTTCGCTCAGGAAGATGGTGCGCTGCGGCCCGCGGCCGCCGGGCGCGATCGTCACGAGCCGGGGGAGAATCCGGGGCACCGGCAGAATCGCGATGAACTTCTCGATTTCCGGCGTGGCAGGATTGTCGAGGCAGACCACGACATTGAGCTCCTTGTTGCCCAGCTGGGGAAACGGATGAGTCGGGCTGAGCGCCAGCGGCGTGAGCACGGGGTAGACCTGCTCGCGAAAATACGCCCGCACCCAGGCGAGCTCGCGGGCGTTGAGGTCCCGGCCGGTGCGAAAGTGGATGCCCTCGGCAGCCAGCGCCGGAATCAAATCATCATACCAACAGCGGAATTGCTCGGCGACGAGCTGGTCGACCGCGGTGCGGATTTGTTGCAGCTGCTCACGCGGGGAGAGGCCGTCGGGTCCGGGCTCGTCGACGCCGGAATCGCGCTGTTGCATGAGACCGGCGACCCGGATCTCGAAAAATTCGTCGAGATTGCTGCCCGTGATGGCGAGAAAACGGACCCGCTCGATTAGGGGATGGCGATCGCTGCGCGCCTGTTCGAGCACCCGGCGGTTGAAGGCCAGCCAGCTCAGCTCGCGATTAAAGAAACGCGGAGAGTTGGCGGGCGAAGCGGGACTGGATTTGCGAGGAGCCATGCGACGAAGAGAGTTCGCATGCTGGATTTACCCGCCTGCGAAACGAACTCATAATGGATTCGTTGCATCGTTGTAACAATCGCGATCGGCGGGCGGGGGCCCAACGCTGATGCGGACTCAGGCGGCCGTCAGGCGAGTGTCGGTGAGCAAACCTTCCGAACGGGCAAAGGTTTGCGCAACGATCCGGCGCAGCCGAGGCAGGGACAGGCAGACCTTGATGCGGCGACGCAAGGCGCGGCGGCTGATGGGGTTGGAATGGAAGGCGCGGACGACAGATTCCAGTTCCGCGGGCGACGTAATTTCCCCGATGCGGCGCATCAATGCGATATCGGACGCAAAATAATCCGCCGGCATCAGCTGGAACAGCCGGTGGAGGGCATAGGCGCGGGGAGGCAAGGCGCGCTCGATGAAGGCCAGTTCGAAACGTTCACGCGCGATGAAGTGTTGGTGGCAAAAAAGCTCAGCTAAGGACCGGGGGGCGCAGTTATTCATGGCGGTGCGTCCACAGCAGGCCGCTACCCGCGGCAGCGCGACCGTCGTGTGACGAAGTGTGGCGAATATGTGACGAACAGCACCCGGTCGGGCACTTTTTAGGCGGCCCCGACGACTGTCTTCACATTGGCAAAGGCGCGCAGACCCCAAACACCGAGTTCGCGGCCCAAACCGCTATGCTTGGTGCCGCCAAACGGCAGCTCCGGGGTGGACTTGACGAAATCGTTGATGAAGACGGCACCGACCGCGAGCTGCGGGATGATCCGCCGGGCGCGGGCGGGACTGCGGGTGAAGATCGTTGCGCTAAGTCCATACGCGGAATCGTTGGCGACCCGGACGGCCTCGGCTTCATCGCGGACCGTGATGAGCGCGGCGACCGGGCCGAAGAGTTCCTCCGCATACGCCGGCATGCCTGCGGAGACACCACCGAGCACAGTGGGCGCAAAAAAGAAACCGGGGCCGGGCAGGGGACCGCCGCCCAGCAGGATGTGTGCACCCCGCTCCACACTGGCAGTGACTTGGCGGTGGAGCGTTGCTCGCAGGTCGGCCCGGGCGAGCGGGCCAACGGCGGTGTCGGGCGCCATGGGATCACCCACGCGTCGGGCGGAAAGGCGCTCGATGAGGCGCTCGGTAAACTCCCGGGCCACGGAGCGCACGACGATGAATCGTTTGGCGCAGACGCAACTCTGCCCGGAGTTGAGCAGCCGCGAGTGGGCGCCGATCTCGGCCGCGCGGGCCACGTCCGCATCGCGCAAGACGAGGAAGGCATCGCTGCCTCCCAGCTCAAACACGCCAGGCTTCATCGCAGCGCCGGCCAGCGCGGCCACCTGGCGGCCGGCGGTAGCGCTGCCGGTGAGTGTGACACCGTGAATGCGGGGATCGGCGAGCAAGGCGGGCACTGGCTCGGTCGTGATGAGCAGGGCCTGCAGCACCCCCGGGGGCAGGCCGGCGGCGAGGCAGAGGCGCTCGATCGCGAGCGCGCAGCCCGGGACATTGGGCGCGTGTTTTAGCAGCAGCGTATTGCCGCCGAGCAGCACGGGAGCGGCTGCGCGGAAGACCTGCCAGAAGGGAAAATTCCACGGCATGATCGCGAGCACCGAGCCCAACGGCTCAAAGGCGACGTGCGCGTTGGCCGGCGCGCCCGCGGGGTGCTCGGTGGCCATGAGATGGGGGCCGTGGTCGGCGTAGTAGCGGCACACCAGCGCACTCTTCTCGACCTCGGCGCGCGCCTGCGTGAAGGGCTTGCCCATCTCGGCGGTGGCAAGCGCCGCGAGTTCGTCGCGTCGCGCCAGCAAGCATCGTGCGAGTGCGCGGAGATGGCCTGCCCGGCGGGCGAGCGAAAGCTGGCGCCACTTGGTTTGCGCGCGCGCCGCCCGCGCGAGGCGCTGCTCGAGCTCGCGCGGGGAGAGGGCGGGATAGCTCGCCAGCCGGCGCCCGGTGGCGGGATTGACCGTGACAAATCGCATGGCCGCACTCTGGCGCGCGCAGGGGGCAAGCCCAATGGAAAACGTGCGGGAGGCCGGAACAGCAGCATAGTTTTCGGCAGAGACCACTTGCGGGGCAGGCGTCGTTCGTGCGTGATGCGCGCCATGGCCCGAGGAGAAAAGCGTCCGGTGACAGTGCACACGATTGCGCAGCACGTGGGAGTGTCGCCCTCGGCCGTTTCCACCGTGCTGGCAAACCGCCATGAGGAGCGCCGCCTTGCGCCGGCGACCGTCGACAAGATCCGCAAGGCGGTGCGCGACCTCGGCTACGTCCCCAACGTCGCCGCTCGGCGTTTGCGGGCCAATGACCCCGAGGTGCACCATCATGATATTGGCATACTCACCTCATTTGAGGCCCCGCTGTTTTTGGTGAGCCGCGTATTGCGGCAGGTCCAACGTGCGGCGGATGCGCGCACGGGACCGGGGCGACGATTTTCCGTTTCGATCGACATGTTTCACGCCGGGCGTCTCCGCGAGATGGGCGGATTGCTCAATGCGAGCCGATTCAACGGCGTAATCATCACCAATACTCTGCCGGAGGATGATGCGTTTCTCGCCGAGACGACGCTACCCTATGCGGTCGTTGTCGTGGGGCGGCGCCTGGCCAATCACTGCTGCGTGCTCGATGCGCCGGGCGAGATCGGTCGACGGGCGGCCGAGATTCTGCTCGGGCGCGGCGCCCGCAGACTCGCGGTGCTTGTGCCCTCGCTGCTGACGCAGAGCACGGCGGAACGAGCGGAGGCATTTGTCGCGACTGTGCTGGCGCAGACCGGCGTGGCTCCGGTGCGGGTCGTGGCTCCGGGGCTCAACCCCGTGAGTGGGGCCGAGGCGATGCGCTCGCATTTTTCCACGCACCGTGGATGCGACGGCCTCTACGCGGTGTCCGATGGACTCTCGCTCGGCGCCTACCAAGCTATCAAGGACAGCGGGCGCCGAATTCCCAAGGACGTCGCCGTGGTAGGAGTGGGGGACCATGAGCATGCCGACTTCTTCGACCCGCCGCTGACCTGTGTCGGTCCGTCGAATGATGCGATTGTCGAGCAGGTGGTGACCCAGCTTTTCCAGCGGATGAATCATCGCCGGGTGAACCCGGTGGAGATCTTTGTGCCGCCCTCCGTGGTTATGCGTGCGTCGGCCTGAGGGGCGCCGCCCGGCTCGTGGGGCGGATTTTTGCGCTTGTAACTAAATCGATTTAGCATTTCTCCCGTTTTGCCCGGTTGGCGGACCCCGCTGCCAGCTTGGCCGAGGTTTTAGTTAGGCCAACCCCAACCCTGATCCCCATGCTCTCTTCTCTGTGTCTTTCATCTGTTTTGTGCCGGCGGCTCGTGCTGCCGTTGGTGCTTAGGCTATTCGTCGCCGTTGGCCTGGGGCTGCCGGGATTATCCGCTGTCGAATCGGCGATGATCAGTGGTTCGGTCAACAACTCCGGCACCGGCAACCTGCTGGAAGGCGCCAAGGTTGAAATTCCGGCCTTGGGACTGTCGGTGCTGGCGGACAATGCCGGCCGCTATGTGCTCTCCGGGGTGCCGGCAGGCACGCACGAGGTAGTGGCCTCCTACCTCGGGCTCGATCCGATACGGGCCGCGGTGGTGGTCGCGGCCGGACAGCGGGCGGTGCGTGATTTTGAGCTCACCTCGGCGATTTATACTCTCAACGCCTTCAAGGTCACGGGTGAGCGCGAGGGGGGGGCGGCGGCGATCACCGCACAGCGCAACGCCGACAACGTGAAGAACGTCGTCGCGATGGATTCTTTTGGGAGCCTGCCGAACATGTCGGCCGGTGAACTCGCGATTCGGCTGCCGGGTGTGGCGGGCAATCTCGACGATGAAGGAAACGTGACCGGGCTCACGGTTCGCGGGATGGGGCCGACCCTCAATCGGATCACGGTCGACGGGGGCCTGATGAGCAATGTCGGCGGGTTCAACCGCCAGTTTCAGACGCACAGCCTCACGGGCGCGATGTTTGATCAACTCGAAGTCATCAAGGGACACACACCGGACAAGGACATGGATTCACTGGGCGGCACCATCAACCTCAAGACCCGTTCGACCCTGAGTATGCGGGAAAAACGTCGCGTGACTTACAGCCTTTCCGGACGCTGGGCGCCGTCGTTCACCCAACAGATTCCGCTGCGCGACGATCACCCCATCCATCCGTTGTTCAACTTCGCCTACCAGGAGGTGTTCGACACCTTGGGTGGTAGCCGGAATCTGGGCGTCTCGGTCAATACATTCTACAGCGAAAACGTGTCGGGCTACTTCCGCACCATTCGCGATTTTGAAAACACCACGAGCCAGCCAGCCTATCTCTGGGACTATCGCACACAGGACGCCTTCAACAACCGCAAGCAAGCGAGCGTGAACGTGAAGACGGACTTCCGGCTATCTCCGACGACGAAGTTTACCCTCAACACGATTTACAACGACGCCAACGAGCCGTTCAACCGGCTCTATGAGACCCGCGCGTTTACGAATCAAACCGCGCCCAATGCAACGACGTCCGGTGTGGTGCCGGGCTACACCAATCGGGTGACCACCGTGCGCCCCGTGGCCGCGTCGGTGATCGATGTGACGGAGACCATGTTCAGCTTTTTCAACCGCACCCGGCAGATCGCGCTCACGGGCGAGCATGATCTCGGCGCACTCCAGATCGATTGGGATACGAACTACAGTCGCACCCACAGCAATCTCGGGGTCGGCAATGGTGGCACGTTGACGAATCGGATCACCGGCGTGGGTTGGATTCTCGATCGCACCGAATCCGATCTTTATCCGCGCTTCATTCAAAACGGCGGTCCCGACATCACCAATCCGGCGAACTACCGCCCGAGCGGTCAGCTCACGACCCGCAACAACGACCGCGACGTGGAAATTCGGTCGCTACGGACCGATTTCAAATACACCCTGCCGACGACGTTTGCCCTTTCGCTCAAGGCGGGTGGCGCGTGGCGTGAGCAACTCGCCCGCGAAGTCAATCGCTCGCGGCGTTGGAACTACCTCGGGACGACCGCCCTGCCGGCAGATCCGACGATCGTCACTTGGGATACCCAAAAGACCGGCCGCCGGATTCCGCAGTGGGAGTCGGCCTCGTTTATCAAGGGCGAAGTTCCGGTCACGCCCACGCTTTGGGGCGAGGATGTCTATTTTGCCGAGCAGCAAAAATACACGGGATCCCGCCAAGTCATCGAGACCGTTACGGCCGGCTATCTCATGGCGCAGGGCAAGGTGGGCCGTTTCGGCTTCCTCGGCGGCGTGCGCTCGGAGAAGACCGAGGATGCCACGTGGGGCTGGGTGCGGGCGCACACCGGCAGCACGGCGGCTCAACAGGGCGCGGATCCAGTGGGGGCGGCCAAGAGCGACTATGCCAATACCAAGCGCGAGACCGATGGTAGCTACACCAAGGCATTCCCCAGCGCGCACCTCACCTATGATGTCACGCCCAACGTCAAAGCCCGCCTCAGTTGGTCGACCAGCTTCGGCCGGCCGGCGATGACGAATCTGGTTCCTGGCGAGAGCTTCAGCGACACGGCGAAGACGCTCACGATCAACAATCCGAGCCTCCTGCCGCAAAGTGCGAAGAACTGGGACGCCACGCTCGACTACTACTTTGAGCCGGTGGGTAATCTTTCGGCCGGATGGTTTCGCAAGGAGATCAAGGACTACATCGTGAGTGGTATCGCCCAAGGCACGATCGCAACGGGAGCGAATAACGGGTATGGGGGTGAATACGGCGGCTACACGTTGCTCACCTCGACCAACGCCGGCACTGCCTACGTGCAGGGCTGGGAGCTAAGTTACCAGCAGCAGTTTACCTTTCTGCCCGGGTTGTGGCGCGGCCTTGGCTTTGGCGCTAATTACACCCGTATCGTCACGCACGGGGATTTTGGCGGTGCGACATCGCTCTCCACCAACGAAGTGGCGGGCTTCATTCCACAGACCGGCAACATCAACCTTTCCTGGCGATACCGCGCATTCAGCACTCGCGTCGGGATTAATTACACGGGCGACTACATTACAACCTACACGGCGGCGACGCTCGGTCGCAATGTCTACAAGCTCAAGCGCACCGTCACCAATGTCAGTTTCGCCTATCAGGTGCGGCCCGCCGTCAGTCTCACGCTCGACATTGCCAATTTCACAAACGAACCGCAGGGGCAATATCGCGGCATCCCCGATCAGGTAGAGCGCGTGATCATCAACGGCACGTCGCTCAATTTTGGTGTCAGCGGCCGGTTCTGATTTCTAACTTTTCAACTTATGAACATCTTTTGGCGCGTGCTGCGCCGTTCCTGGCTGGTTCCCGTGGCCGCGTCGCTTGTGCTCAAGGCGGCCGAACCGGAGGTGCTGCCCCGCCTCGCGCATAACAACCCCGGCCTTCTCACAGACCTCGGCGTGGGCCTCTGGGCCTGGCCGCTGCCGATGGACTACAATGGCGATGGCCTCATGGACCTCGTCGTGGTCTGCACTGACAAACCCTACAATGGCACGTGGTTCTTCGAAAACAGCGGCCAAGTTGATTCGCAGCTCAAGCTCCCGATCTTCAAGCCCGCCGTCCTCATTGGGAAATCCGCACCCTCCGTCGGTATTTCCTACGTGACGGGCAAGCCCGTCGTCACCGCGACCACCTCGGCCAAGCCGGCTGGAAGTGAAATCTACAACTATCGCGGCAACACGTTTCCCGACTTCCTCAAGACGCAGTTCAATAAGCCGCAGAAGCTCGGTGTCCCGGAGAAAATTCTCACCGAGGCCGGCAACATCCGCCAAAACCAGTGGCAACTGGTCGACTTCGATGGCGACGGTGCGCTCGACGTCTCGGTCGGGATCGATTTTTGGGGCGACTTCGGCGCGCTCAACGGCGGCGAAGGGGCATTCAATCCCAAGGGCGAGTGGACGCGGGGAAAGCTGCGCGGCTATGTTTATGTGATCCGCAATACGGGCACGACTGAGAAACCGGTCTACGCCGCGCCTTTCCGGCTCCAAGCGGGCGGCAAGGACGTCGATCCTTACGGCATGCCATCACCGATGTGGGGCGACTTTCGCGGCACGGGAAAGCTTGATCTTATCTGCGGTGAGTTCCGCGACGGCTTCACGTTCTACGAAAATACCGGCACGCGCACCGCGCCGGTGTTTGCCGCGGGTCGGCCACTCTCACTGGGCGGTCGGCGCGTGGCGATGGACCTCTGCATGATCACGCCCACCGCGGTTGATTTCAACGGCGATGGCCACCTCGACATTGTGTGTGGCGACGAAGACGGTCGCGTGGCCTTTCTGGAAAACACGGGGAAAACCGTGGACGGGATGCCGCAGTTTCTCCCGCCGCGCTACTTCCGTCAATTCGCGCAGGACGTGAAATTCGGCGCACTCGCGACGCCGTATGCCGTGGATTGGGATGGTGACGGTGACGAAGACCTCATTGCGGGCAACTCCGCGGGCTACATCGCGTTTATCGAGAATCTCGGCGGCACGCCCACGCGCTGGGCGGCTCCGCGCTACCTCAGCGCCGGTGGTCAACTCATCCGCGAGCAAGCCGGCCCCAACGGCTCTATCCAAGGTCCCGCCGAAGCGAAGTGGGGTTATTCAATTCTCAGCGTCGCCGATTGGGATGGGGACGGCCTTCCCGACATCATGACCAACGGGATCTGGGGAAAAGTCGTCTGGTATCGCAACATCGGCACTCGCACGGCGCCGCGCCTCGCGGCGGGTCAGGCGGTCGAGCTCACGCTGCCACCGGGCGCACCGAGCCCGGCTCCGGCTTGGAATTGGTGGAAGCCGAAGGGCAACGAACTCATTTCCCAGTGGCGCACCTCGCCCCAGATGATCGACTGGAACGGCGATGGCCTGATGGATCTCGTGATGTCTGATGCCGATGGCTATCTCGCACTCTACGAGCGCAAACGCGGGGCCGATGGACGTCTCACGCTCTCACCAGCCCAGCGGGTATTCCTGAGCGAAGGGGCCAGTAGTTTCGACAGCAACGGCAAGCCGACGAACAAAGAATCCGGCCCCCTGCGGTTGAATGATGGCGTCTTTGGCCGCGGCGGCCGGCGCACATTCTGCATTGCCGACTGGGACGGCGACGGCCGGCCCGACCTCTTGCTCAACAGCAATCCCAACGTGAATTTCTTCCGCAATATCGGGAAGAACGCCGCGGGCCAATGGACCTTCCGTGACGAAGGCCCCGTAAGCACCCACGTGCTGGCCGGCCACGCCACCAAGCCGACGTATTTTGCCTCGACGCGCCAACTGCTCATCGGCGCGGAAGACGGCTTCTTCTATCAAGTCAAACAGCCGGCCGCCAAACCATAGGCCGGATCGCCAGCCTCCCGCTTTTTCCCACTCTCCATGTCCTCTTCCGCCCTGTTCCGCCCGCGCGGTATCTATTCCGCCCAGTGGCTGCCTTGCGACTCCGCCGGCCAGCTCGATTATGCCGCGCTCGCCGCGCATCTCGCCTTTGAGCGAGCCGCGGGGATCGATGGTCTGCTCGGCCTCGGCAGCACCGGCGAGTTTCCGCATTTCTCGCCCGATGAACGTAAACATGTTCTCGCGACCGTAGCCGAACTTGCCGCACCGCTGCCAGTCATCGCCAACGTCACGGACCTCCGCCCGAAAGTGGCGATCGAGGTGGGCCGATTTGCGAAGTCGCTCGGTCTCCCCGCTATCGCGCTGATGCCGCCGAGTTTCTTTCCCATGGCTCAAGCGGATGTGTTGGCCTACCTGCTCCATGTCGCAGAGGCCGTCGATTTGCCTGTGATGCTCTACAATTTCCCCGAACTCTGCGGCAAGCGCCTCGATCTGCCGACGATCGCGGCCTTCGCCGACCGCGCGCCGATGTGCGCCATCAAGCAGAGTGGGGGAGAGTTCGCCTACCATCGTGAGCTGATCGCGCTCGGACGGGAAAAAAACTTCGTGGTGATGTCAGGGGCCGATACCCGCCTTCCAGAAGTCTTCGCCCTCGGGGCGGCGGGTTGCACGGGCGGATTGGTCAACATCGTCCCAGAGCTGATGATCGATATCTGCCGATGCGCCGCCGCGGGCCGGCCGGCCGATGCCGCCACGTCGGCCGCCCGGATGGTCGAATTGGGCCGGGTGATCGATCAACTCGCCTTTCCACCCAATGTGGGCGCCGGCCTCGCTGCGCGTGGTTTTGCGCCGGGTGCATCGAAGTCGATTCTCTCGCCGGCCTCGCAGGCGGTGGCGTCCAAGATCGAGCGCGAGCTGCGCGCACTTTTTGTGCAATGGGGGCTCGCCCTCGGGCCGGTTTCCGCCGCAGCGTAAGGTCGATCCCGGTCGGGCGTCGCCCCTGACGCTCCAGCGGTGGTCCGTTTTTCCGTCCTCGCGCTCCTGCTCGTAACTCCGGTTTGCCGTCGTCCACTCTGCGTCCATGCCCCAACCCCCCAACGCTCTACGCTACGCCTGGTTCATCGTCGCGCTCCTCTTTCCCGTCGCTCTGCTGAACTACCTCGACCGGCAGATGATGGCCACGATGAAGGCCTCGATGGTGCACGACATCCCGAGCATCGCGAACCGCGCCGATTGGGGGTTCGTGCTTGGGTGTTTCAAATGGACCTACGCCGTGCTGAGCCCTTTTGGCGGCTACATCGCGGACCGCTTCAGCAAACGCTACGTAATCGGCGGCAGCTTGCTGGTCTGGTCGATGGTGACGTGGTGGACGGGGCATGTGACGACGTTTCATGAACTCATGACCGCGCGTGCACTGATGGGGATCAGCGAGGCTTTTTATATACCAGCCGCACTCGCGTTGATTTCTGAGTATCACTTCGGGCCGACGCGCTCACGCGCCGTGGGTGTGCATCAGGCCGGTATCTACGTCGGACAGATCCTCGGCGGCTTCGCCGGCTACATGGCTGATTCGCCGGACCACGGCTGGCGCTGGATGTTTACGACCTGCGGCATGATCGGCGTGATCTATGCCATTCCCCTGATCGGAGCGATGCGCGATCCGGTGCGGGCCGCCCCCACTGCCGCGGATACGGTCGCTGCGAAGACCGGCGTGCTGCGCGGACTCCTGGGCAATCGAAATTTTGTCCTGCTGGTGATGTATTTCACGCTGCCGGCAATCGCGGGCTGGGTGGTGCGCGACTGGATGCCGGAAATCCTCCGGGAGAAATTCAACCTCGGCCAAGGCAAGGCCGGCGTGAGCGCGATTCTCTATGTGCAGATCGCGTCGCTCATTGGCGCGCTGATCGGCGGCACGCTGGCGGATCGCTGGATGAAGAGCACCAATCGTGGCCGCATCTTTACGAGCGCAATTGGGATGGCGCTCTTCCTCCCGGCGCTCTTCAGCGTCGGCAACGCGCCGACGCTCACGTTTGCAATCGTCGGCTTGGTGATCTTTGGCCTCGGATGGGGTTTCTTTGACTGCAACAACATGCCGATTCTCTGCCAGATCGCGCGGCCGGAGTGGCGAGCCACGGGCTACGGTATCATGAATCTCGTGAGCATCAGCTGCGGCGGTTTTGGCGATTGGGCGTTTGGTGCGCTCCGCGACCGCCACGTGCCGCTCAATTTGATTTTCGGCGTCTTCGCGGGCGTGGCGTTGCTCTCGATCGCCATCGTCCTGTTGATCAGGCCCGTCCATGAGAAGCCCTCTGTGGCGGCCGCGTAGCCCAAGCTGCCCATGCGATTTGGGCGCAACCTTTTCACTCCATGATCACTCGTCGTTCGCTGCTCCTGTTGCTCGCTACGGTGCCGTTTGCCTTCGCGGCGTCACCTGCGCTCGTCACCCACGAATTTATCTACGAAAAAGCCGCCTATCCCTCCTGCCACGCCTCGACGATAGTCGAGAGCGCCCAAGGTGGACTCGTGGCGGCGTGGTTTGGCGGCACCGCCGAGAAAAACCCGGACGTCTGTATCTGGGTCGCGCACTATGACGCGGCGAAGAAGACATGGACGCCGGGAGTTGAAGTGGCCAACGGCGTGCAAGCCGACGGTAAGCGTCATCCCACGTGGAACCCGGTGCTCTTTCAGCCGCGCGGCAAGGTCCCGCTGCAGCTCTACTACAAAGTGGGGCCCTCGCCGCAGACGTGGTGGGGGGAGGTCCGCACTTCGACCGACGGTGGCCGCACGTGGAGTGCAGCGCGCCGCCTGCCAGCGGGAATCTACGGACCGATCAAGAACAAGCCGGTGCAACTGGCTGACGGCACGATTTTGAGCCCCACGAGCGATGAGACGGACGAGAAGCCGAGCAAGTGGCGGGTCTATTTCGAACGCAGCACTGATGGCGGAGCGACATGGAGCAAGACACCGTTTCTCAACGACGGCCTCGCGATCGGGGCAATCCAACCGAGTATTCTGTTTCACGATGGGATCGGCGGGGCGAAACTTCAGGCCGTCGGTCGCACTCGTCAGGGCAAAGTGTTCTCGGTTTCATCCGACAACGCGGGCAAGACTTGGGGTGAGATGTCGCTGCTACCGCTCGCCAATCCCAGCTCCGGCACCGATGCCGTCACGCTCCAGGACGGACGTCACGTGATCGTCTACAATCCGGTCCCGAAAGGTCGCACACCGTTGGCCGTGGCGATCTCGCGCGATGGTAAGGAGTGGAAGGATGTCATCACCCTTGAAGACCAGCCCGGGGAGTATTCGTATCCGGCGATTGTGCAGACGAGCGATGGTCGCGTGCACATCACCTATACGTGGAAGCGCCAGCGCATCCGCCATGCCGTCATTGATGCGGGGAAACTCTAGGACCATGGTTTCGTGGTCATGCACCGATTGCCCGTAGCTGTGGCCAGCGCGCTCGCTTCTCTCGGCCTCACGCTCGGTGCGGCGGAGCGCCAGCTCACGGTGGCGCCGCATGGGCACGTGCTGACCAACCTGAACGTCTGGTCGCCCGACAGCCGCTGGATCGTCTATGACGTGCGCACGATCGACAGCACCTTCGACGGCACGCGCATCGAGCAGGTGAACGTCGCCACCGGCGAGGTTCGGCGTCTATACGAAACGAAGAACGGTGCGGCCTGCGGCGTCGTTACTTATAGTCCGACCGAGGCGCGGGTGGTTTTTATCCATGGACCGGAGAACCCGTCGGCTGATTGGACCTATGGGGCCTCACGCCGGCGTGGTGCGATCGTCGACGTGCGCCATCCGGGCGAGGCGCGCCCGCTCGACGCGATGAACTATGCATCGCCCTTCAAGCCCGGAGCTCTCCGCGGCGGATCTCACGTGCATGTGTTTAGTCCGGACGGACGGTGGGTGAGCTTTACCTACGAAGACGAGGTGCTCGCGCGGCTTGGTTCCGTGGCGCAAGAGGGAGGGCATGAGCCCAATCAACGCAATGTGGCCGTGGCCGTGCCGGTCGGACCAGTGCGAGTTGAGCGGAATCATCCGCGCAATCACGACGGCGACTACTTCTCCGTGGTCGTCACCCGCACCGTGGCGCACCCCCGTCCCGGCTCCGACGACATTAACAAAGCCTACGAAGAGGGTTGGGTCGTAGATAGCAGCAGCCGCCGCGCACTCGCGTTTCTCGGCAACGTGGTCGCACCCGACGGGCGTGAGCATGCGGAGATATTTGTCGTCGATTTGCCGGATGATCTCACGCAGGTCGGTGCCGCGCCTCTGGAAGGCACGACGACGCGACGGCCGGCGCCTCCCCGGGGAGTCACGCAGCGCCGGCTCACGTTTACGTCGGAACGAAAATATCCAGGCGCCGTGACCACGCCGCGGCACTGGGTGCGGGCATCGCCGGATGGGGCGCAGATCGCCTTTCTGATGAAGGATGACGCCGGCGTAGTGCAGCTTTGGACGGTATCGCCCCGGGGCGGCGCACCTCATCAGATCACGCATAACCCTCAGGGGGTGGCCTCGGCGTTTACATGGAGCGCTGATGGCCGAGCCATCGCGCATGTGATGGAGGGCGCCGTATGCGTGACCGAGGTTGCGAGCGGGTCCACGAGGCGGGTGACCGACGCAAAGGCGGGCGCGGCGCTTCCGTTTGCGTGCGTGTTTTCTCCTGATGGCGGCAAGATCGCCTTTATGCGCAACGTTGCCGCCGGTGGTGCGACATTCACGCAGGTTTTCGTCGTTTCGGTCCCTACACTATGAACTCACTTCGCCACATTCTCATCCTTACTTTGGTCTCGCTGAGTGCCGGTGCAGCACGCGCTCAGACCGTTGAGGAATTTCCTCTGCGTCCACCGTTGCCGGCGAATTCCGCGCCGACGACGGAAGAGGTCATCTATCGTCACAATGGCTACGACGACCGCGGGTTTAACCGCGCGATCCAGAAAGTAACAGTGCCGACGCTTACGATATATCGTCCGGCGAAAGCCGGGCGGCGCGGGGCGGCGCTGATTGTTTGCCCGGGAGGTGGCTACAGCGGTTTGGCGATCGATAAAGAAGGCCATGCGATGGGGCGGTATTTCGCGGAACGCGGGATTACCGTCGTAGTGCTGAAGTATCGGTTGCCGGATGCGGCGGCCACGCAGGACGGTTTGCCTTACTCGCAGCAAGATGCGTTCGCGGCGCTGCAGTTCGTACGGGCGCGCGCTAAGGAGTGGGGTATCGATGCGCAACGGGTCGGTATTCTCGGTTGCTCGGCGGGCGGGCACCTGGCGGGAAGCATCGGTGTCATGGGCGATGCGGCCGCTGGCACGCGTCCGGACTTCGTCGCGTTGCTCTATCCGGTCGTATGTATGGAGGGACCAAACGCGCACGCGGGCTCCCGCAAGAATCTGCTCGGAGCGACGCCGACGCCAGCGCGGTTGGCCGAGTATTCGTTGGAGCGGCGGGCACGGGCGGGACTGCCGCCGTTTTTCCTCGTCCACGCCAAGGATGATACGGGAGTGCCGCCGGCGAACAGCGAACTGCTGGCGGCGGCACTGAAGGAGAAGGGGGTGCCGGCCGAGTTGCTCATCGTTGCCACCGGTAGTCACGGCTTTGGCCTTGGGCGTGATGCCGAGTCGGGGCGATGGAAAGACGCGTTTCTCGCGTGGCTCGACCGGCTGCCCTAGCGGGCGGCGAGTGGGTGCGCTACGGTGCGAGTGATCGCACCTGCAAGTTACGGATCACGAGGTGGCTTCTCACGGTGCGAAGCGCGAACCAGCCGCTAACGAGTGGTGCGGCATCGCGGAAGGTAAAAATTTTTTCGCCGTCGCGCCAGTATTCCGCGACACCATCGCGCGCGACGAGGCGAATGCGATACGGGTGGTTGGCCGTGAGGAGAAACGGTGGACTGTTGAGATCGTGCTCCGGAAGGAGCGGGCGGGCGGGCGTGGCGTCGTAGCGGCGAAAGCGGGTCGTAGAGTTATTGTTGCCGCCGTAACCGACGTAGTAGGTAAGCAATGAATCGTAGTCGGAAAACTTTCCGCTGCGCGCGTGAGAAGGGGCGAATGGGGATTCGCCGGGAGACCGCGGATCGCTGGCCATCCAGAAGCAGTTGAGATCGGAGAGCCGGTCGGTCGGATCGCCCGCAACCACCACAGTCGCCTCGTAGGTGATCTCGACCGGCGCAGTTAGTTTTTCCCGCAGCCACACCGTGGCGCCGGCGGCGTCTTGAATCTCCAGCGCACCATTCCGGGCCCGAACTGACCCTCCGGGCATTTGCTCTACCGCCCAGTAATCGAGGGTTGCGGTGTAATTTGGCGTATCGGCGGCGACGCATACGCCGGGCAACAAGGAAGTGCAGGCTATGAGGAGGGCGAGAGTCGCGCGCGCAGGCATCTTTGCACGTTAGATGACGTTGAGATGGGGTCGAGCCCGGTGTCTTGAGGAATGAATTTTCCTCAGCCGCGACAGCGGCGAATTGAAAAGACATCATGCGACCGAATTGAAGAGAGACGGGCGCATCGGCTGCTAAGGGTCCTGCGCCGATGCGGTCTATGGTTTTCCGCGTCAGGCAAATTCCGGGACAAAAAATATCATGGCTTCTAACGATTATACCAAGGAAATGGGACTCAGCCTCGCGCAGCCCAAGGTGCTGTTGCCCTACGTGTTTTGCCTTATCGCCGTGATTCTTGCGGTCGGTGCCTATGGCTTCCAGGCAACCTGGCCAGCCTCGCATCATGCTCCGGCCAAGAAGGCGCCGGCCGTGGCATCGGTAGAAAAGTAATCTCCCATCGGGAGGGGCGGCGACAAAAGCTTTGCGCTGCCCTATTTTAGCTCGGCCAAGACGCGCAGGCCGGGGATCTCCGAAAAATGCGCGTCGGCCGTGAGCACGGCCGCTTTGGCCTGCAGCGCACATGCCGCGATCAAGAGATCCGGCGCAGGCAGCACCACGCCACGCCGATCAAGCGACCAAGCGAGTTGCGTAGCTTGCTCCCATACGGTCGTGCCGGCGGCGATAAACGGCATGATCGCGAAGCGCTCGCGGAAGCGCTGCAAAACATTCGGATTGCTGCGTCCGCGGCACACTTCGAGGACGACCATGCCGCAGGTCGCGAATTCCCAATCATCGGCATACGTGCTGAGCTCGACAAAAGGATCGAGCCCCGCACGGGCGCAGTTGATGTAGAAATTACTGTCGGGCAGGACGAGGTTTTCCATGGGGAGCCTGGGCCTCTGCGACCATCAAACCGTGGCTGTCGAGCAGATCGGCGGGTGAAGGAGCGAACTCCGCCCGCAGCTCGTCGGGCGTGAGCCCAAGACCCTGGCTAAAAAGCTCCTTCATCTTGTGCCGCCGAGCCATCTCGGTGAGCGCCATCTCGACGGCCTGTGTCTTGGTCTTGGCTCCGGTGATTTTCATCACGCGAGCGAGGACATCCTCGTCGATATGCATCGTCATTTTCATAACGAAGCGACGGTATGGCTCGATAGCCATACCGCAAGTTGAAAGTATGGCATGTGAGCCATACTGGCGGAAATCAACGCCGGATCAGACGCTCTCGAGGAGCTTGTAGAGGCGGGCGACCATTGGGGTCGCGTCATCGAGGAGGCCGGCGGAGATGAGCGCGTTGTCGAGGATCTGCTCTGCGACGAGCTTGGCCTTGTCCGGCGAGGCGGTGTGCGTCTCGAAGAGGCGCTTCATTACGACGGAGCGCGTATTGATCTCGAGCGTCACCTTTACGGGCTCATCGGCACCATCCTTCTTCATCGCCTTCATCATGCGGCGCATTTGCGGCGTCATGAACTTATCGGCATTGAGAGCAAGGGCCGGGGAGTCGACGAGGCGGTCGCTGGCTTTTACCTCTTCGACGCGGGCGCCGAGGGCTTCTTTGAGGAAGGCGGTGAGCTTCTTGGTGTCGTCTTCGCTGAGGGCGCCCTCGGGCTTGGGAAGATCGGTGAGTTTGACGTCGGCGTGGTCGGCGGCGGTGAGCTTCTTGCCGTCGAACTCGCGGACATTGTTCATCACGTATTCGTCGACAGGCTCGTAGCAGAACAGCACCTCGAGGTTACGAGCTTTGAAACCCTCAAGATACGGGCCGGCTTCGAGAGCGGCGCGATTCGGGCCGACGAGGTAATAGATTTCCTTCTGCTCGGTGCCCATGCGGGAGACGTAGTCGGCGAGGCTGGTGGTCTTGCCCTTTTCGGTGAGGGAAGACTCGAAGCGGAGGAGCTTCACGATGGAGTCCTTGTGGGTGTAGTCCATCGCGGCGCCTTCCTTGAGGAAGATGCCGAACTCGGCATAGAACTCGTTGTAGGCGTCGACTCGGTTCTTGGCTTCCTCATCGAGGAATTTGAGAAAGCGCTTCGTGATAACGGTGTTCAGCTTCGAGATGAGGGCCTTGTCCTGCATCGTCTCGCGCGAGATGTTGAGCGGGAGATCTTCGCTATCGACGACGCCCTTGAGGAAGCGGAGCCACTCGGGGAGGAGATCCTTCGGCTTGGTGTCGATGAGGACCTTGCGGCAATAGAGTGACACAGAGGCTTCGAGGCGGGCGAAGCCGAGCTTCTCGGTGTTGTCCTTGGGGACGAAAAGGAGCGCGTTGATCGAAAGCGGTGCGTCGGCGCTGAAGTGGAGGCGGAGACGCGGATCGTCGTGGGCGTGGGACTGGAACTTGTAGAACTCGGTGTATTCCTCGTCCTTGATCTCGTTTTTCGAGCGGAGCCAAAGGGCCTGGATGGTGTTGATGCGCTTGCCGTTGAGATTGATCGGGAAGGACACGAACGCGCTGTAGCGCTCGAGGATTTCCTTGATGCGCCAGTCGGACGCGTAGTCGCCGCAGTCATCTTTGAGCTCGATGACGATCTTGGAGCCGCGCTGCTGGCCATCGGCGGCCTCGATTTCGTAGCTGCCGGAGCCGTCGCTGGACCAGACGTGGCCGGGCTCGGAACCGCGCCATGAGTGGGAGTAGACCTTGACCGACTTCGCGACCATGAAGGCGGAGTAGAAGCCGACGCCGAACTGGCCGATGAGGTTGGAGTTCTTCGCGCCGCCCTCACCAAGGGCCTTGAGGAATTGCTTGGAGCCGGAGTGAGCGATGGTGCCGAGATTTTCGACGAGTTCGGCGCGGCTCATGCCGACGCCGGTGTCCTGAATGGTGATCGTCTTGGCCTTGTCGTCGGTGGTGACGTTGATCTCGAGCTCGAGTTTATCGTCGAAGATTTCCTTTTCGGTCAGCTGGGTATGGCGGAGCTTTTCGAGGGCGTCCGAGGCGTTGGAGACCAGCTCGCGGACAAAGATTTCTTTCTCCGTGTAGAGCGAGTGGATGACGATATCGAGGAGCTGCTTGATCTCGGCTTGGAACTCGAATTTTTGCGGAGCGGCGGTGGACATGAGGTGTGGTTGAGAGAAGAGGTTTGAGCAGTGAGAGAAGGGAGAGGCAGACAGGAAAAACGAAAAGAGCCCGTCATTTTAGCGGACTAGGGAAAAAATCAAGCGGCGGGATGGGTAGGTGAACACCTCGTGGACAGATTCTAGGGTAAAAATTGATTCAACCGAGAGCGCCGCCGTGATGGCGTGAATTTACTGATTGATGGTTGCGCGGGCCGCCGTTTGTTGGACGGGCTCCCCATGATCCCGGTCCGGCAGAAAATATTTATTGCGAGGTCCTTAAACTACATATTGCGCTTAGCACGGGCACTGGGTGGAAAAGGCATGAAGTCGGTATGCCGTAGAAAAGGAATTCTCTGGGAGTTGGACCTGAACGAGGGGATCGATCTGTCGATCTATCTGCTGGGGGCCTACGAACCCCGACCGTTGAAGAATTACACGCCGCTCATTCGGCCCGGGGACACGGTGTTCGACATCGGCGCTAACATCGGGGCGCATACGTTGCACTTTGCGCGGCTGGTGGGGGGGCAAGGGAAGGTGGTGGCGTTTGAACCGACTGACTTTGGTGTCGCCAAGTTGCATCGAAATCTCGCGCTTAATCCCGGACTCCGTCCGCAAGTCCGGGTTGAACAGTGTTTTTTGGTCGCGAATCGGAGTGAATCGCGGCCGGCACTCGTGCCGGCGAGCTGGCCGGTAGGGGAATGGAATGACGACCTGCATTGGGGGCATTTGGGGAAGAACAAGGCGCTGACCGGAGCGGCTGTGATGACGACCGACGAGTTCTGCGAACGCGAGAAAGTGGAGCGAATCGACTTTGTGAAGATCGATGTCGACGGTCACGAGTATGGTGTGCTGAAGGGATTTCGGATCGGTCTGGCGCGTTTTCGACCGCGCATCCTGATCGAAATTGCTCCGTTCATCTATGAAGGAATCAACGTGGCCGAGTTCGATGAATTCGTGCGTTTTTTGGCGGATTTGAACTATGATTTTTTCGATGCCAACACGGGTGGGGCCGTGTCGCGTGATCCCGCGGTCTTGCGGCGCACGATCACGCCGGGCGGTGGCATCAATGCGCTGTTGCGTCCGGCCGAGGCCACGGCGTGAAGCGGCCCTTCCAGTTCTTCGGTCGGCTCGTCGAAGGATTCAATCGAGCAGCTTGGTGGCACAGCGACTGTCAGGTTTGGGGACAGAGGATGCGGTCGTTGACGTTTGATCGATGGCTTTATCTCCGCCTGCACAAGTTGGGTCGGATGGGGCGGAGCGAACGGGCGGCGCTGACCCGGTTAGCGCGGCCGGGCATGACGGTGGTCGAGGTAGGGAGCAATCTCGGTCTCTATTCGGTGCTTTTATCGCGGCTCGTGGGCAGCCGGGGCCGCGTGCTGGCGTTTGAACCAGACCCCAGTCTCGTCGCGTTGCTGAGGCTCAGCGGCGAAGCGAACGGGTGCGGCAATCTCGCCATCCACGCGCAGGCGCTTGGCCGGGAGCGGGGGCGTTTGATGCTTCATACCCTCGCGGTTAATTCGGGCGACAATCATTTGGGCGACGGCGGAGGACGGCTGCTGCGGCGTAGCGTCGAGGTGGAGGTTGTCACGTTGGACGAAGTGGCCCCCGGGTTGGTGCCGGATCTGGTGAAGATCGATGTTCAAGGTTGGGAACTCCAAGTCCTGCGTGGGATGACGCAGCTGATCGAGCGTTGCCCGCAGTTGACGGTGTAT
>CANGHW010000071.1 GCA_947453695.1 Opitutia bacterium | reverse complement strand
CCCCCCGCGCCGCCTCCGCCCGCGCCCCCTGCGCCTCCCGCCCCGCTCGCGCCCCTGCCCGGCCGCCCCGATGCCGACACCGTCCTCGACCGCTTCCTCACCGTCCTCGGCGAGCGCGGCCTCTCCCTCTACCCCGAGCAGGAGGAAGCCATCCTCGAGCTCTTCGCCGGCTCCAACGTCGTCCTCAACACCCCCACCGGCTCCGGCAAATCCCTCGTCGCCGCTGCGTTTCACTTCCGCGCCCTCTGCGCCGGCGAGCGCTCCGTCTACACCTGCCCCATCAAGGCCCTCGTCAACGAAAAGTTCCTCGCCCTCTGCCGCGACTTCGGCCCCGAAAACGTCGGCATGATGACCGGCGATGCCTCGGTGAATCCCCAGGCCCCCGTCCTCTGCTGCACCGCCGAGATCCTCGCCAACATCGCCCTCCACCGCGGCGCCGAGAGCGATATCCGCGCCGTGATCATGGACGAGTTCCACTACTACTCCGACGCCGAGCGCGGCTACGCCTGGCAGGTCCCGCTCCTCACCATGCCGGGCGCGCGCTTCCTCCTCATGTCCGCCACCCTCGGCGCCACGGAGTTCTTCGAAAAGGAAATGACCCGCGTCACCGGCGCCCCGAGCCGCACCGTGCGCAGCGACCGCCGCCCCGTGCCCTTGGAGTTCGAATACAGCGAGACCCCGCTCACCGAGCGCATCGCCGCCCTCCTCGAGCAGAAGCGCGCCCCCGTCTACCTCGTCTACTTCACGCAACGCTCCGCCAGCGAAGCCGCGCAGTCGCTGATGTCGCTCAACGTCTGCTCGAAGGAGGAAAAAGCCGCGCTCGCCGCCGAACTCGCCAAGGTCCGCTTCACCAGCCCCTACGGCGCCGAGGTGAAACGCTGGCTCCGCCACGGCATCGGCGTCCACCACGCCGGCCTGCTGCCCAAATACCGCATCCTCGTCGAGCAGCTCGCGCAGAAAGGCCTCCTCAAACTCATCTGCGGCACCGACACCCTCGGCGTCGGCATCAACGTCCCGATCCGCACCGTCGTCTTCACCCAGCTCTGGAAATACGGCGGCGAAAAAGCCGCCGTCCTCGCCGTGCGCGACTTCCGCCAGATCGCCGGCCGCGCCGGCCGCAAGGGCTACGACGACAAAGGCTACGTCATCGCCCAGGCCCCCGAGCACATGATCGAAAACAAACGCGCCGAGGAGCGCGCCGTCGGCGATCCCAAGAAGCAAAAGAAACTCGTGAAGCAGCGCGCCCCCGAAGGCAGCGTCGGCTGGGACATCAAGACCTTCGAGCGTCTCCAGACCGCCCCTTCCGAGCCGCTCATCTCGCGCTTTGACGTCTCGCACGGCATGCTGCTCTTGATGCTCAGCCGCGACTCCGACGGCTGCCGCGCCATGCGCCAGCTCATCGCCGATTGCCACGAGACCCCGCACAAAAAGCGCGCCCTCCGCAAACGCAGCTGGCAACTCTTCCGCGCCCTCCTCGACCGCAAGATCGTGGAGTTCACGGGAGCGCGGGCGTCCCGCCCGCAATCCGCCGAACCTGCGGGCGAGACGCCCGCGCTCCGATCCTCCAAACTCCGCGTCAACATCGAGCTCCAGGACGACTTCTCCCTCCACCAGGCGCTCTCCCTCTACCTCATCGACACCCTCCCGCTCCTCCCCGGCTACCCCCACGCCCGCCCCACCCCCACCTCCGATCTCCCCTCTCCCAACTCCGATCTCCCCTCTCCCCTCGCCGCCGCCGGCGCGGCAGCCGATTACCCTTTCGACGTCCTCACGCTCTGCGAAGCCATCGTCGAAGACCCCGACCAAATCCTCCGCCGCCAAGTCGACCGCCTCAAAGGCGACAAGATCGAGGAACTCAAAGCCGCCGGCGTCCCCTACGAAGAGCGCATGGAGAAACTCGAAGCCATCGAGCACCCCAAGCCCCTTCGCGAATTCCTCTACGACACCTTCAACGCCTTCGCCGCCGCGCACCCGTGGATCCAGCAGGAAAACGTGCGCCCCAAGTCCATCGCGCGCGAGATGTTCGAGCGCTACCTCTCCTTCGCCGACTACGTCAAAGACTACGGCCTCCAACGCTCCGAAGGCCTCCTCCTCCGCCACCTCTCCCAAGTCTGGAAAGTCCTCAGCCAGACCGTCCCCGCGAGCGCGAAGACCGATGAAGTCATCGAGATGGAAGACTACTTCCGCGAACTCATCCGCGGCATCGACTCCAGCCTCCTCGAAGAATGGGAGCGCCTCAAAAACCCCGCCTTCGTCGCCGCCGCCGCCGACCCCGCGCAGCCCGCGCGCCCAGCGTCGTTCGACATCACGCGCGACACCCCCTCGTTCCGCCGCCTCGTGCGCACGGCGATCTTCGGCTTCCTTCAGGACATCGCAGCCCGCGACTACGACAGCGCCCTCTCGCGCCTCCGCACCGGCGAAGCCGCCGCGTCCGCGGACAACGACCCCGTCTCCGCCGACGCCCGCAAACTCGAGACCGCCTTCGCCGCGTATTTCGCCGCCAACGGCCGCTTCCGCCTCGACCCCGAAGGCCGCAGTGCGAAACACACGCACTGGAGCGAGGAGCACGAGACGCCCACCGCCACGGGCGGCAAAACGTGGACGGTCGCCCAAGTCCTGATCGACGCCGAAGAGCACAACGACTGGGAAGCCACCTTCACCGTGGACCTCACCGCGTCCCGCGCCGAAAACCGCGCCGTCCTCACCTTCACGACCGTCGCCCCCATCGGCACCTGACGCCCCCTCCCTGTGGGGCTGGCTTTACGCCTGCCACCTCCGTCAATGTGGGGCTGGCTTCACGCCTGCCACCCTCCCCCCGTAGCCCTGCTCGTGAGAGCAGGGACCTCGCCTCTCGCCCCAAGCCTCTCCCTCTTCGCCCGCGGCGCCCCCGCCGCCTGCCATTCCTCGCCGTAGCCCTGCTCGTGAGAGCAGGGACCTCCCCAGACCGCCCCCTCCGTCCCTGTGGGGCTGGCTTTACGCCTGCCATGCTTCCCCACGGCGGCTTCGCCGCCGCCGCCCATTTTCGCCTCATTTCCGGCCCCAAAAACGGTCAAATGTGCGCACTATCAGAAATTTTCATAGCCCGCCCCGCCACGCGTGTCCGCTATCCCCTTAAAATCAGCGCTTTACCCTGACATCCGCTCCGCCATCCCCGCAAAAGCCGCGCCCTGAACATCAGTCGCACTCATCTGGAAACTAGTCGCAGCCATCTGGAAACTAGTCGCAGCCATCTGGAAAGTGGTCGCAGCCATCTGGAAACTAGTCGCGGACATCTGGAAACTAGTCGCGGACATCTGGAAAATGGTCGCGGCCGTCTGGAAACTGGTCGCAGGCGTCTGGAAACTATCCTCATCACCCAGCTCCGTAAGCTCTCCCGCGTGCAAGCGCAGCCCACCGAGGGCACGCTCGAAGCGCGCGAAGGAGCCCTCGCCGATGCCACCGACCTGACCCTCACCGTGGCCGGCGCCGTGCGCAGCTACGCCAACCCGCTGGATCTCCCCGAGCTCCGCGCGGCGGTGAAAGTGAACTACAGTTCCTTCACCAAAATGCGCCGGGTCGCCCGGATGGACCTGGCGCAGCGGATCTACGATGCGGCGTTACCCATCGTCGCTCACCTCGCGCCTTACGGCATCACCGCCGCCACGCTCGAAGAGCTGCAGACCAGCATCAACGAGGCCACCGACGCCGTGAGCGCCCCGCGCACCACGAACGCGGAAAAGAAGGTCGCGACCAGCAAGCTCGATGATACCTGCCGGGCGATCGACGACCTCTTGAAGAACGAGATCGATCCGTTGATCTTCGGGCTCCGCAAGAAGAACCCCGACGTCTATCGCCTCTACCAGGAGGCGCGTCAGGTCTTCGACCGGCCCGGCGGCCGACCGGCCGACCCTGAACCCGCGACGCCGGCCACGCCGACGACCGCGTCCACCACCACGACCACGACCGTCCCGTCCACCGGGGCAACCTCCTAAACCATACGCCTTGTCTCTGAAAAACGCCGCGCCGCCAGGTGCGGCGTTTTTTTTGCGCCCCCATCAGACCTCACCGCCCGCCTTCCCCGGGCCCTTCGCGTAGCCCTGCTCGTGAGAGCAGGGACCTCCCCAACTGCGTCACCGTGGGGCTGGCTTTACGCCTGCCACCCCCGCCCCTCCCCGTCCCGTAGCCCTGCTCGTGAGAGCAGGGACCCTATCCAACTCCGTCACCGTGGGGCTGGCTTTACGCCTGCCATCCCCGACCCACGGCGGTTTCCGACCGCCGCCCCCTCGCCCTTCGCCTCTCGCCCCTCACCCGCGGCGGCCCCGCCGCCTGCCCGTCACATCCACAACACCTCAGCCGAACCAACCCCTCTTTCCATCACGCAACTGAGAGTGGGGAATCGGGACCTTGCTTGTTTTCGGCGAGCGGCTAAGCCGAATCGGATCGGAAATACCCCACGGATCGACCGCTTCCCCAACGGAAACTTTTCCTGGATCGCCCCCATATATGCCCATGACCCACCCCTCAGAAAGTCGTCCCCGTGGAAAGGGCGAGGTGTCGCCTGAATCCGCCGTCGCCATCGGCGTGGCCCTCTCGTGCGGTCTCTCTCCCAGCTATGGTATTCCGATCGGGCTGGCGCTCCTCCTGCCCGCGCTGCGCGACCACAAAACGCTGACCTCCCGGGTGGTCATTCGCCTCGCGGTCTTCACGCTCATTGTAGCGTTAACGGTAGCCGGATGTAGTGCGATCATCACGGATTGGGACGGGTTCAAAGCCGGGTTCTTCGCGGGCTACCAAGGCTAACCAGCCCGATCAACGAGCCGATCATGCCCGCGCGAGCCTCAACGCATTCCAGTGCGCCCCTGGCCGCAGCCAGACGTGAGCAGAACTCCCCCCACGACCCAGCGCCCGAAGGATTGCATCCCTGCCGCGATTTCCGGGAGGCGTGCGACGCGTTCAAGCACAGTCAGGGCTAACCTGATCCTCCCTCCCGCCACTTCCTGCCACCGCTTCACGTCGGCCCAAAATCGTTCGGCGAAAGCCAATTTCCCATGAAACTCACGCGCGATCTCCAGACCCCCTGGCTCATTCATTTGAAGGGAGCCCTGTTTATTTTACTCGGTCTCCTCGCGGCCACGTTGCTCATCGTCCAGCTCCCGACGTTTAAGACGGCGGCGCTGCTCGGCGTGGCTGTCTGGGCATTTTGCCGTTTCTACTACTACCTGTTCTACGTCCTGGAGAAATATCTCGGACGCGAGGCGCGGTTCTCCGGCATTTTCGATGCCGTGCATTTTCTCCTGACCCAGCCCTCGTCTCGCCCACGCTCCCGCCCGGAAAAATCCCCATGAAACTCTCTCTCAAACTCGGTCTGGTGTTCCTCCTCGCGTTGACCGCCGCCTTCGCGGCCGGTGCGCTGGCGCCGATTTCCGTCGCGGTCGGTCCCAACGAATTTCCCGAGGGCGACATGATCACCCTCACGGAGGTGTGGAGCGACTCGCCGACGCTGGAAGTCGGCAGCCGGGTGCGCGTGCGCGGTCGCTACACCCTGGCCAGCCAGACGCGGGCGCGGGTGAGCCTGTCGCAGACGCGCACCGAGAGTCGCGCCCCGGTGCCGATCCTGCCGGGCTCGGGTCGGGAGATCGCCCAGGGCGCGGGGGAATTTGAATTGATCTACGAAATCTCCCAGGTCGGCTGCATGCGAGTGGCGCTCAACCATGCGACCGGCGGAGGTCCGTCCTTCGGCACCGTCTACTTCGGCACGCCCGAGCAGTTGGCACGCGTGAAGCGCGAGGTGCGTGGCTGGATTAAGTAACGCCCCACTCGAAATCGACCTGCCGGGCCCAAGCGCCCGGCGGTGACTCCCCGCACAATTTCCGCGCAGCGTCTGCCAAGCCGCGGCGCGACGGCCCGATGAGGCCGGCGTATAGTGCCGCCATGTCCGCCGCTGCTGCGCCCAATCCCTTCGCCCTCTTCGAGACGTGGTTCGCCGAGGCCCAGCGCACCGAGCCCGACGACGCCACGGCAATGTCCCTCGCCACGGCTTCGCCCGACGGCCGTCCCGCCGTGCGCATGGTCTTGCTCAAGGGCGCCGATGCCCGCGGCTTCGTCTTCTACACCCATGCCACCAGCCCCAAGGGTCGCGATCTCGCCGCCAATCCCCGCGCCGCCCTCTGTTTTCATTGGGCGAAAAGCGAACGCCAGGTCCGCATCGAGGGCCGCGTGGTCCACGTGCCCGCAGACGAGGCCGACGCCTACTTCGCCACGCGTCCGCGCCTCAGCCAGATCGGCGCCTGGGCCTCGCGCCAATCCGAGCCGGCGTCCGGCCGCTTCGAATTAGAGCAGGCCGTCGCCCGCGAATCGCTGCGCTTCGGCGTCGGCGCCGTGCCGCGCCCGCCGCAGTGGCTCGGCTACCGCGTTGTGCCGGACGAGATCGAATTCTGGCACCAACGCGCCTTCCGCCATCACGACCGCCAACGCTTCACCCGCGACGGCGCGACGTGGCGGATGCAGTGGCTGTTTCCGTGACCCAACCGCCACCTCGTCCCCCGACCGCCAACGGATCGCGAGCGTTCGGACCTATCGCACTACCGGCCTAATCACGACCAGCTTGCGAAACTGCTCGCGAAAGAACCCATCGTCCTTCGTCGCCAGACGGTTCGCCTTCACCACCGCGTGCGCACCGATCAGAAAATCGGCTGTCAGCCGGGTGCGTTTACCCCCCGCCCGACGATAACGATCATGGATCTCGCCCGCGAGGGTGGCGACCACCGCGTCGGAAGAGTCAAAATGCACGCCTATCCGCTCCATGAATCCCAACTGAGCCGAAGCTGTCGGAAACGCCGCTCGTGTTTCGGCCCAAACTATATCGCAAACCACCAATCGACCTTCACCGCGGCACTCGGCCAAAAGTTCGATCCAAGCAGCACCGTCGGCTTCGCCTTTCGCAATCGCCCACAAGACCGAACTGTCGACGGCCGTGATCACAGGTCACGCCGGTCATAGCCTCTCAATTCCCGCAGGATCTGGTCCGAGGTTTTGCCTGGTTCGAAGTCCTTCGCAACACCCAGCGCACCACGCATCGCCTCAAGATCAAAATCGTGCTTCGGCCTGGCTCGCAAGTCAGACGCCTTCTCGTCAAATACCAGTTTCATGCCGGGCTTGAGGTGAAATTTTTTTCGCAGCTTCGCCGGAATGGTGATCTGGTATTTGCTGCTAAGCGTCGCCTGCATAGCAAAACGGTAAGCACACACGCTTGGTGGTCAAGCTTGGCACCCATTCTACTCCCCTCGCAACTCAACCCACGCTCGCACCTCGCTCTCACTTCGACCCTTTCGGCTTCCATTGCTCGGCCATCCGGGTCGATCCGTTCCATCCGTGGTGAAAACTTCCGGGATCATTTCCCCGATCCTTCCCCTCGACTCGCCCCACTGCCCGCCCGCCCGGCCAAGTCTCCGAATAGATACTTGTCCCCGCTGCGCGTGTGGTTTCCACTGCCGCTGAGATTCCCACCGGCGTTGCCTCCCCGCGCGCCTCTTCCCCATGCCCACCCGCCGCCTCGTCGCCGCCTTCTGCCTGCTGCTTGCCGCCCTTGCCCCGTCGGCCCGCGCCGCCGAGGAGAAGCTTTCCTACAACACCCACATCCGCCCCATCCTCGCGGATAACTGCTTCAGTTGCCACGGCGTCGATGCCCAGAACCGGAAGGCCAAGCTCCGCCTCGACACTCTCGCCGACGCCACCGCCGACCGACGCGGCGTGCGCGCCCTCGTCCCGCGCGACCTCGCCAATTCCGAACTCTGGCAGCGCATCATCAGCACCGATCCCGAGGAGATGATGCCCCCGCCCGATTCGCACAAAGATCCGCTCAAGCCCGCGCAGCGCGCGCTGATCAAACGCTGGATTGAGCAAGGCGCCGTCTACCAAAACCACTGGGCCTTCGAGCCCGTTTCGCGGCCCGCTGTCCCGGCCATCGAAAATCAAAAATCGAAAATCGAGCATCCCGTCGACCGCTTCATCGCCGCCCGCCTCGCCGCCGAGAAACTCCAGCTCGCCCCCGAGGCCCCGCGCGAGGTGCTCCTCCGCCGCGTCACCCAGGATCTCACCGGCCTCCCGCCCACGCCCGAGGAGCTCGATTCGTTTCTCGCTGACAAGTCCCCCACCGCCTACGAGCGCGCGGTCGACCGCCTCCTCGCCTCCCCGCGCTACGGTGAACACTTCGGCCGCCACTGGCTCGATGCCGTGCGCTATGCCGACACCCACGGCCTCCACCTCGACAACGTCCGCAACATCTGGCCCTACCGCGACTGGGTCGTGCGCGCCTTCAACCGCAACCAGCCGTTCGATCAGTTCACGGTCGAACAGCTCGCCGGCGACCTCCTCCCCACCCCGACCATCGAGCAACTCATCGGCACCGGCTACAACCGCAACCACCTCACCACCTCCGAGGGCGGCGCGATCGAACCCGAAATCGAGGCGCGCAACGCCGCCGACCGCGTCGACACCACCGCCGCCGTGTGGATGGGCCTCACGACGAACTGTGCCTCGTGTCACGACCACAAGTTCGACCCGATCAGCCAGCGCGAATTCTACTCGCTCGGCGCCTTCTTCAAGGGCCTCGCCGACCGCACCTGGGACGGCAACGTCCGCCTCTCCGGCCCCGTGGCCATCATCGCCAACGACGAGGCGACCCAGCGACGCATCTTCGAAATCGAGGCCGCCGTGAAACCGCTTGAGGCCGCCGTGACCGCCAAGGCCGAGGAACTCGTCGCGGGCAAGATGAAGCCCAAGAAATACACCAAGACGCCCATCACCTACGAAGTCGTCTGGGCGGAAGATTCCGATCTCCCCACTTACGAAAACGTCGTCGGCGCGCCCGCCCCCGGCGAATGGCGCCGCGGCGAGGGCGTGCCCGTCGTCGCCGGCTCCGCCGCGCTGCGGCTCGAGGGCGGCGTCGGCCGGCCCATCGCCTTCACCGCCGGCGACGTTAACCTGATCGTCCGCACGGAGGTCCGCGCCTTCGTCTCCGTGCACCCCGACGCCGCCCGGCCGCCGCGCGCGATCAGCCTGGAGTTCACCGGACCGGAGAAATCCCGTCGCTTCATCTGGGGCGACGCGGCGGCCTTCCCGGCCGACGTCGCGCGCGATGCCATCGTCATGGGCGCGCTGCCCCCTCCCGGCACCTACACCAAACTTGAGCTCGCCGCCTGCGATGCCGGCCTCGCCGAGGGTAAGACCTACACCGGCGTTCGCCTCGCCCAGAGTGACGGCGTAGCCTGGTGGGACCACATCGGCGCAACCCTCACCAGCCCCAGCGCCACCGACGATCCGCTCCTCTCCGCCGGCGCCTGGGTCACCTCCCTCCGCACCGGCGCCCGCGCCTTCGAAGCCGTGCCGATCCGCCACGACATCAACTTCCTCATCGGCCTCTCCAGCACCCAGCAAAACGCCGAGGAAAAAGCCCGCATGGCCACGTGGCACCGTGACTACATTTACGCCCCGCTGCGCGCCGCCCTCGAGCCCGAGGTCCACGCCGCCCGCCGCCTCCTCGCCGAACAGATCCACTATGAAGTCACGCTCCCCGTGACGCCCATCTCGCGCGAGCGCGCCGAGCCGCTCCCGCAACACATCCTCATCCGCGGCCAATACGACAAACCCGGCGAACTCGTCACGCCCGCCGTCCCAGCCTTCCTCCCGCCACTCGCGACGACCAATGCCCGGCCCAACCGCCTCGATCTCGCCCGCTGGATCGTCGATCCGCGCCACCCGCTCACGGCGCGCGTGACCGTCAATCGCACCTGGCAACAGCTCTTCGGCGCCGGCCTCGTGCGCACGCCCGCGGACTTCGGCACGCAGGGCGAGCCGCCCACGCATCCTGAGCTCCTCGACTGGCTCGCGAGCGAATTCGTCCGCACCGGCTGGGACGTCAAAGCCTTCGTCCGTCTGCTCGTGACGTCCCGCACCTACCGCCAGGATTCCCAGGTCTCCCCGGCCCTCTTGGAACGCGATCCGACCAACCGCCTCCTCGCCCGCGGGCCGCGCTACCGCCTCGATGCCGAGCAGCTCCGCGATCAGGCCCTCGCCCTCGGCGGTATGCTCCGGCCCGACATCGGCGGCCCGCCCGTGAAGCCCTACCAGCCGATCAACATCTGGGAACCCGTCGCCTTCGGCGGCAGCAACACCAAAACCTACGTGCAGGATCACGGCGACGCCCTTTACCGCCGGAGCCTTTACTCGTTCTGGAAACGCACCGCGCCCGCACCATCAATGTCCACCTTCGACGCCCCGTCGCGTGAAACCTACTGCGTCGGCCGCGCCCGCTCCAACACCCCGCTGCAGGCCCTCGCGCTCATGAACGATGTGCAGAACTTCGAAGCCGCCCGCGCCTTCGCCGAACGCCTCCTCACCCGTCCTGGCAGCGAGGCCGACCGCCTCGCCTACGCCTTCCGGTGCGCCACGGCCCGCACGCCCACGCGCGAAGAGCGCGGACTCCTCGGCGAAGCGCTGAAAACCCATCGCACTCACTTTGCCGCCGCTCCGGCCGAGGCGGCCAAGGTCCTCACCAACGGCGAATCGAAACCGAAAGCCGTCCTGCCCGCCCCCGAGTTCGCCGCCTGGACGATGGTCGCCAACCTCCTCCTCAATCTCGACGAAACCGTCACCCGGAACTGACCGCGCCATGCATCCCGCCCACGATTTTCTCAATCACCTCACGCGCCGGCAGTTCTTCGCCGGCGCCGGCCTCGCCATGGGAGGCGTCGCGCTCAATCTCCTCGCCCCACGCCTGCGCGCCGCCACCGCGCCCGCCCCCGGCGCGCGCGTGCATCCGTCGCTCACCGGCTTCCCGCACTTCGCGCCGAAGGCCAAGCGCATCATCTATCTCCACATGAACGGCGGGCCCTCGCAGCTCGACACGTTCGACTACAAGCCGCAGCTCCAGACCCAATTCGACGTCGAGCTCCCCGAGTCCGTGCGCCAAGGCCAGCGCATCACCACGATGACGAGCGGCCAGACCCGCTTCCCCATCGCGCCGAGCATTTTCAAGTTCGCCCAGTTCGGACAAAGCGGCACGTGGGTGAGCAACCTCCTGCCGTGGACGTCGAAGATCGTCGACGACATCGCCGTCGTTCGCTCCGTCCACACCAACGCAATCAACCACGATCCGGCCTGCACGTTTTTGATGACCGGCAGCGAGATCCCCGGCCGCGCCAGCCTCGGTTCGTGGCTTAGCTACGGCCTCGGCAGCGAGAACAACGACCTCCCCGCCTTCGTCGTCCTCACGCCTAAATTTTCCGCGAAAGTCGCCGCCCAGGCCCTCTTCACCCGCATGTGGAGCAGCGGTTTCCTGCCCACCTCGCACACCGGCGTCGCCCTCCGCGCGCAAGGTGATCCCGTGCTGTTCTTGGAAAACCCCGCCGGCGTCGACCGCACCACGCGCCGCCAGATGCTCGACTCGCTGGGCCAGTTCAACCGCCTTGCGCAGGCGCGCTACGGCGACCCCGAGACCGTCACGCGCATCCAGCAATACGAGATGGCGTTTCGCATGCAGACCAGCGTGCCCGAGCTCACGGATTTCAGCAACGAGTCCCAAGCCACGCTCGATCTCTATGGCCCCGATGTGAAGGAGTCCGGCTCCTTCGCCGCGAGCTGCCTCCTCGCCCGTCGCCTCGCCGAGCGCAACGTCCGCGTCATCCAGATCAATCACCGTGGCTGGGACCAGCACGGCACGCTCCCCGAGCATCTCAAGATTCAGTGCCTCGACACCGACCGCGGCTGCTACGCCCTCATCGCCGATCTCAAACAACGCGGCCTGCTCGACGACACCCTCGTGGTCTGGGCCGGCGAATTCGGCCGCACCGTCTACTCGCAAGGCACGCTCACGAAGACCAACTACGGCCGCGACCACCACCCGCGCTGCTTTAGCGTCTGGCTCGCCGGCGGGGGCGTGAAGGGCGGCGTGGTCTACGGCGAGACCGACGATTTTTCCTACAACATCGTGCGCGACCCCGTGAGCCTCTTCGACCTTAACGCCACAATCCTCCACTGCCTCGGCATCGACCACAGCAAGTTCGTCTACCGCTCCCAAGGCCTCGACCAGCGCCTCACCGGTGTCGAACCCGCCAACGTCGTCCGCGGCATCCTCGCGTAGCCCGGAGCTTCAGCCCGGGCTCGACCACGGTCGCACTGGCTGAGAACGCGCTGAAAATCCGACGAGAGAATATGGAACTCAGGAAAGCAGGAAAAAAACGCCTAAACCACGGTATGGCGGGCATTCAGGGACACATTTCTGAGTTCCTGATTTCCAGATTAAACTGTTCAGAGTCCTCCTCACGCTCGCTCCTGAAACCAAAATCCTTCGGAGTAGCAGCCTCACACCCTTTCCCATGATCCCCCGCTTCCTTTCCTTCGCCTTTGTCGCCTTCCTCTCCGTCGCCTCGGCGGCTGAGACCAGCGTCGCACCGCGCTCCGGTGCGCCGGAAACCATTCTCTTCGTCGGCAACAGCTTCACCTTCGGCGCCGGCTCGGCCGCCCGCTACTACCGCTCCGAGACGGTCACCGATCTCAACGGCGAAAAACAGGGCGGCGTGCCCGCGATCTTCAAGGCCTTCGCGAACCAAGCCGGCCTCGATTACGCCGTCAGCCTCGAGACCATCGGCGGCTCCGGCTTCGAGCTGCACCTCGAGAAAAAATCCGAACTGATCGCCCGCGCTTGGGACCACGTGATGCTCCAAGGCCAAAGCATGATGGATAACCAGAAGCCCGGTGACTCCACCAAGCTCGTCCGCACCACCAAGGAAATCGCCGCCCTCTTCGTCGCCAAGAACCCGCGCGTCCAGCTCCGCCTCGTTGCCACGTGGTCGCGCGCCGACCAGACCTACCCCGAGAAGGGCGCTTGGCACGGCAAGCCCATCGAGCAAATGGCCCTCGACGTCCGCCGCGGCTACGACCTCGCCGCCGCCGGCACGCCGCTGATCCGCGCCGTGCTCCCCGTGGGCGAAGCCTGGAACCGCGCCTTCAAGGCCGGCGTCGCCGATCCCAATCCCTACGACGGCATTTCCTTCGGTCAGGTCGATCTCTGGACCAACGACCACTACCACGCCAGCAGCTACGGCTACTACCTTTCGGCGCTCATCACCTTCGGCGAACTCACCGGCCTCGACCCCCGCTCCCTCGGCAAGGCCGAGCGCGCCGCCAACGACCTCGGCTTCTCCGCCACTCAAGCCGCCGCCCTGCAACAAGTCGCCTACGACGAATTGAAGGCGACCCCGGGCCGCGCGGAGTTGCGCCCGTTCACACCCGTAAAACTCCCGCGCTGAGGCGCGGCCGTTGACAGGTCGCCGCCAGCACCACACGTGCAGTGCATGTCTTCAGCGACGGTTCAGACCTCGATCCGCCTCACACCGGCCGAGAAGCGTAAGATCGCCACGGCCGCCCGTAAACGCGGACTAAGTCCGGCCGCCTACATCAAGACGGTCGCCTTGGAGAGCACGAGACCCCGCGTCGCCAGCGACACGAAACTCGAACAGCTCGCGGTGCTCGTCCATCAAGTGCGAGAGGCCGTCGAGGATGAGCTCGACTACCGCACTGCCGTCGCTGCGTGGGATCGCCACGTGAAAAGTGGCGAAAAGCTCCTCTCCGGCGAGGAGGCTCGCCGTGCACTGGGACTTTGAAATCAGCCCAGCGGCGATCTGAGATCTCGCCGCTATCGGCCCGTCGGCGGCCACAGAAATTCTTTCCGTATCTTGAGCAGCGCGTCCGCGGCTCAGCCGATCCCCCCACCTTCGGCCAAGCCCTGTGCGGCGACCTCAAGGGCTTTTGGCGCTACCGGGTAAGAGATTACCGCATCCTCTGCCGCCTGGAGAATCACCGGGTCGTAGTGGTCGTAGTGGTCGTGGTGGCCGTTGGTCATCGTTCGAAGGTCTACGACGACTGAGCGTCGTATCGAACGAGCCCCGCCAGCGCAGGGTGGACTCGCCGGCGACTTCCGCGATGATCGCGAGCGTCGCCCCATGAACTTGCGCCTTCCCCGCCTCGCCCTCGTCGTCCTCGCCGTTGCCTCGCGCCTCTGCGCCGCCGACGCCCCCGCCCCGCTCACGCTCTGGTATGACCAGCCGTCCGAGCGCTGGACCGACGCCCTGCCCCTCGGCAACGGCCGCCTCGCCGCCATGGTCTTCGGCGGCATCGACCGCGAACATTTCCAGCTCAACGAGGACACGCTCACCTCCGGCGAGCCGCCCGCCGATCTTCGCTCGGTCAAGATCAGCAAGGATTTCGACCACGTCACTGGTCTCATCAAGGCCGGGAAAAATTCCGAGGCCGACACCTACGTCACGAAAAACTGGCTCGGCCGCAACCAGCAGTGCTACCAGCCGCTCGGCGATCTCTGGCTCGACTTCGCGCCCGGCGGCCCCGTCTCCGGCTACCGCCGCTGGCTCGATCTCGCCACCGCCACTGCCGGAGTGAGCTTTCAACGCGATGGAGTGACCTTCACCCGCGAGGCGTTTGTCAGTCACCCGGATCAGGTCATCGCCATTCGCCTCAAAGCCGACCGCGCCGGTGCCCTCGCCTTCCAGACCTCGTTCTCCTCCGTCCATCCCACTGCCAAGAGCAGCATCACCGCCGGCGAACTTCTCCTGCGCGGCCAGGTCCCCGGCTTCGTCAGCCGCCGCGAACTCAAGACCGTCGAACAATGGGGCGATCAGCACAAATATCCGGAAAACTTCCTCCCCGACGGCACCCGGAAACCCGGCGCCGCCCAGGTGCTCTACGGCGCCGACATCGACGGCAAGGGCACGTTCTTCGAAGCCCGTCTCACCGTGCAGACCGACGGACGCATCCGCGCCGACGGCACTACCCTCCGCATCGAGGGCGCCACGGAGGCGACGATTCTCCTCACCGCGGCCAGCAGCTTCAACGGCCCCACCAAGAGCCCCAGTCGCGAGGGCCTCAATCCCGCGCTGCGCTCGACGCACGACCTCCGCGAGGCCGCGGCCCAGCGCTACCCCGCTCTCCGCGAACGCCACATCGCCGACTACCGCACGCTCTTTGATCGCGTGTCCCTCGATCTCGGCCGCGACCCAGCGAAGGAAAAACTGCCCACGGACGCCCGTGTGGCGGCGTTTCGCGAAACCGGCGACCCCGCGCTCGCCGCGCTCCTCTTCCACTTCGGCCGTTACCTGCTCATCGCCGGTTCCCGCGCCGGCACCCAGCCGCTGAATCTCCAGGGCAAGTGGAACGACCTCGTCATCCCCCCGTGGGCGTCGAGCTACACGGTCAATATCAACACCGAGATGAACTACTGGCCCGCCGAGTCGGCCAATCTCTCGGAGTTGCACGAGCCCATGTTCCGCCTGATCCGCGAGACCGCCGTCTCCGGCGCGCTCACGGCACGCGACATGTATGGCCGGCGCGGCTGGGTCGCGCATCACAACGTCTCGCTGTGGCGCGACAGCTTTCCCGTCGACGGCGCCGCCCGCGCGGCCTTCTGGAATCTCACCGCCGGCTGGTTCGTCAGCCATCTCTGGGAGCACTGGCTCTTCACCGGTGACCGCGCCTTCCTCGCCAATGACGCCTATCCGCTCATGAAGGGCGCGGCGGAGTTCTACGCCGACTGGCTCGCGCCCGCGAGCGACGGCTCCGGCGAACTCGTCACGCCCGTCAGCACCTCGCCGGAAAATGCCTTCGTCGATTCCACCGGGAAAAATGCCGCCGTCTCCGAGGGCGTGACCATGGACCTCGCGATCATCCGCGAGCTTTTCACCCGCACGATTGCCGCCGCCGAGCAGCTCGGCCGGGACCCCGCGCTCGTCACCGAGCTAAAAACCAAACTCGCCAAGCTAGCGCCCTATCGCATCGGCGCGCGCGGCCAGCTGCAGGAGTGGCGCTCCGACTACAAGGAGGCCGAGCCCGCCCACCGCCACCTCTCGCACCTCTACGGCCTGCATCCGGGCAACCAGATCAATCCCGAGGCGACACCGGAACTCTTCCGCGCCGCGGCCCGCACACTGGAGTTGCGCGGCGACGAAGCCACCGGCTGGTCCATGGGCTGGAAAATCAACATGTGGGCCCGCCTGCGCGACGGCGACCACGCCTACGCCATCATCCGCAATTTCTTCAAACTCGTCGGCACCTCGGAAACGTCGATGCGCGGCGGCGGCCTCTACCGAAACCTGTTCGACGCGCATCCTCCCTTCCAGATCGACGGCAATTTCGGCTACACTGCCGGTGTGACCGAGATGCTGCTGCAAAGCCACGCCGGCGCGCTGCACCTCCTCCCGGCGCTGCCCTCGGTCTGGCCAAACGGCAAAGTCACCGGCCTCAAGGCCCGCGGCGGCTTCGAGGTCGATCTCGAATGGGCCGCGGGAAAACTCACGCGCGCGACCGTGCGCTCTCAACTCGGCGGCCATCTCCGCCTGCGCACGCCGGCGGCTGTGACCGTCAGCGCCAACGGCGCACCGGTCGCTCCGGCCGCCGTCACCGGCGCCAACCCGAATCCCTTCTTTGCCATCGTGTCGGCCGGCCAGGCGGTAGTCTCCACCGCCGCGGCGTTGCCTCCCCTCGCCGCCCGGCCGACTACGACGCTCGACGTCGCGACGAAGGCTGGTGGCGTCTACGTGATCACGCCCGCGAAGTAGGCGCGGTCGGCAGAGCCGCGCGACGGGGTCTGGCTCAGAACCGCACCGTCGCGGTCAGATTCGAGACGAGCGGATCCGTGTAGCGGTAGATGTAGTTGGGCCGGCCGGTCGCGGTGTTGAAGGAGTTGGCGCCGGATTTGTAATACTTGCTGTTGCCTTGGACGAGGTCGTAGACGCGGTTCACGCCGGCGCGGAAGTTCACGCGCTGGCCAAAGATCTTGCGGTCGTGAATCGCGTAGAGGCCGATCGGGCAGGACGCGCCGCCCTCGTAGATCACGCCGTTGAGAATCGCCAAATTGAAGTTCGGCGTCCACACGGCCGAGAGACCGAGCCGGAGCGGGATGCGGTTGGGCAGCTGGTAATCGAGGACCGTGCTCGCGGTGTAGGGCGCGCTGCGCCGGCCGCTCACCACCGTGATGTTGGTGTTGGAAGCGATGATATCCTGCGCGTTGGCGATGAAGGTGGCGTTCTCCGCCAGGGCGCGGTTCCCACCGGGGGCATTGGCCGCCGCGGTGCGGGCGACCGCCGCATCCAACAAAGCCTTGAATTCCGAGAAGTCGCGCGTGGCCTGCACCTGCGTCTTCGAGAACGTGACCATCGCCTGCAGGCCGTGGGTGCGCTGGGCCGAAAACGAGACATCGAAGCCTTTGGATTTTTCCTGGGAGTTGACGGTGCGGCGCTCGTTGTTGAGGCCGTTTTCCACCTGAAAGTAACGCGGATCCGCTGGGAGCACGTCGTTGGGATTAAACAAATCCTCGAGCTGCGTGAGATTGATCGAGTCGGGCGTCCACGAGAAGCCGGCGTTCTGGCGCTGGATTTGGAAGGCGGCGAATTTGTAGGACAGCTTGCCGCGGAAGAGATCGCCGCGGAAGCCCGCCTCGCGCGTGGTGCCGGTGATGGGACCAAGCTGGCGGCCGGTAAACATGGCCTGCGACTGCCAGTTGAACGACTGGAGGTAGTTCGCGTAAACGAAGGTGTTCAGGTTGTCCCCTTTGAACAGGTGGTAGTTCAGGCCCGACGTGAGGCTGTTGGCCGCGAGCGAGAAATTGGGATCGTAAGTGAAGAAGGACGGATCGGTCTCCGGCTTACCGTAGAACGTGATGCGGCCACGGGCATCGGTGACGTAGGCGGCGTCGGTGGGAATCTTGCGGGAGATGCTGTTGCGGCTCACACCGATCAAGGAGATGAGGCGGCCGCCGAAATACTCGCCGGTAAGCGAGGCCGTGTAGTTGCGGGTGTAGCGGATATCGATGAACGGCCCGGTATTGACGTAGCTCTCGACCAGCTCGGGCGTGAACGTCGCAGTGCGCGGTAGATTCGGAAACAGGAACTTATTCCAACCGCCGGCCTCGAGGAACGAAGGATCGTCGAGGTAGGCGCGCAGCTGGACGCCGTTGTTGGCGGCGAGGCCGGGTGCCGCGGTATTGGACCAGCCGAAGCGACGGTTGACCGCGTAGTCCTTGCTGTGGGTGGCGGTGACGACCGCGTATTGCTTCATCCATTTGCCGAACTCAAACGGGTAGGCCAGCGAGAGTCGGCCGGCCTTGAACGTATTGCCGAAAATTTTCCACGCCGTGAGGTTGCCGGAGAGGTCGAGGTAGGGCCGGCCGCGGCTGTCGACATTGATCACGGGCGGCGACGCGCTGCCACCGAAGGAGTTGTCATTGCGGTCCTGATGCTGGAACTGCTGGTTGTAGGAGGCCTGGATCGCGAGCTTGCCCACGCTCTGCTCCACCACGACGGTCGCGACGTTGAACGGGCGGTCGAGGTAGTCACCGAAGCCGAGGATGTTGAACGAGCGGCTGAAGCCGTCGAAGGTCTTGAAGGTGCCGTTGGGCAGCCGCACGGCCACGCTCTGGCCCTCGAGGAGGGAGACGGCGTTACCGCTGCCGCCGGTAGTGTCGACAGTGGGCACCGCAGCGCTCGGCCGCTGAATCACTTCACCGTCAGAGGTGACATACCAGCGATTGTTGGTGGAGAAACCGCGACCGGCGGCGGCCACCGGTTGGATGGCCGCGGTGTTGTCGGCGCGGCGGCGGATATACTGCCCGCGCTCGCCCTCGACGGTGATCGTGGTGTTAGGGAAGGGCCGGTAAGTCAGCGCCAGATCACCGGCGCGAAACGTCTGGAAGCTCCCTTTCACGTAGGCGTTGTCGGTGCGGTTCACGACGTTGAGGCGCACGGCAAACTGCTTGTTCAGCTTCCGGTTCACATCGAGCTGGGCGCGGTAGGAGTTCTGGTTGTCGTAGAACAGCAGGAGTTCGTTCTGGTTTACGAACCGCGCGCGTTTGGTCGTGGTGGTGATCTGACCGCCGGGCGTGGAGTCGCCAAACATCAGCGAGTTCGAGCCTTTGCCGACATCGAAGCGCTCGACGTTGTAGGTATCTGACGGCACCGACCACTGGAAGAAATTGCGCGAGGTATTGCCGCTACCGCTCAGGCCGCGAAACGTGATGCGACCGTTGTCATTGCGCGCCTCGAGGCGGGGCGTGACGGTGAGCCCGGGCACGAAGGCCGCGGCGTCTTCCATGCTGAAGACCCCGACGTCGAACATGAACTCCTTGGTGAGCACGTCGACGGTGGCGGGCACTTTCACGAGCTCCTGGGCGGTGCGGTTGCCGAGAAGCGTGGTCGCGGCATTCCAGGAATTCTCATTCGTGTCCTTCACTTCGAACACGGAGAGCTCGACGACGTCGTCTTTCTTGGTTGGCGCGACGGTGGCGCTCGAAGATGCGGGGGCGGTCTGGGCGAGCACGGCAGGCGCGAGGCCGACCAGCAGGAGGGCAAGCGGGGGCAGTCGACGATTCATAGGGGCAGTCGGTGATGGGGTGGGAAACGCTCGCCGAGGGGTTCGGCGCACGCCAGCGACGTGGGGGCATCGCTGTGGGGACGGGAACTAACGACCGCTACCGTCGACTTCGGCGCTGGCAACGTCAAGGAGCGGTCTCGCTTTATCGTTAAGCAAACGCGGGCAGTCTCCCGTGCGGTAGCAGGTGGCTGGAAAGGGCGGACTGCAGTCCGCTTACGGTCTGGCCGGCGTCAGGTTCGCTCAGGCGCGACAGGCTTCGCGCGCAGCGTCCACCATGCGTTTCTGCCGGGCCTCGACCGTCGCCATGATCGACTTCACCTTCGCGCGGGCGGCGGCGGGGTTTTTGTGAATCGCTTCGAGGCGCGACCAGAGTTGCTCACCGCTCGTCTCGTCCACTTCGAAGAACCAGTCGTTGGCGCCAATGTCGCGATACATTTGGCCCTTGCAGGTATCGGTGGGCTGGCGGACGTAGAACGTCGGCGTGCCGTTGTGCAGGGAAATAAGCGGCGAGTGGCACTCGACGCTGACGACCGCCTGGGCGCGGGCATAGATCGAGGCGGCTTCGTCGGGGAGCCAGTAGGTGTCGCGCCAGACGACGTTTTTCTTCACGTCGGCCGGGAGTGGGTCGACGAGTTCGTCCTTCGCCATCTGCACCTGATAAGTCATCTCGGCGCAGGCCATGACCTTGTGGCCCGTGCCGCGCACGTAGCGAACGATCATGTCGCGCAGCTTGTCGTGATCCTGTTTCGTGGTGCGATCGTTGATGGCATCTTTCACGTCGTCATCGGGGGTGCGCTTGGTGCCGGCCCTGATGCGGTAGTAGGGGGTGTAGCGGAGACGCGGAATGACGCAGATGAATTTCCCTTCATCGAGGCCAGCGCCCTTCAGATAGGCGAGCCCCTTGGCCTCGTCACGGAGATGCATGCCCAGTTGGGCATCAGGGCCAAACTCCACGATGGGCGATTTCACGCCCTGCGCCTTGAGGTAATCGCGCGTGATGGAGTCGCGGCAGAAGAAGAACGCGGCGCGATCCATGATAAAACGGAGATCGGCCGAGAGGTGCGTGGGCGGAAGTTTCAGCGCGCGCTCACGAATACTGTTCAGCGTGCCGCCCTCGGGATCGCGCCCTTGGGCGAGGCCGGAGATCGGATCGTTACTCACGCCGAAAACGCCCACGGGTTTGCCAGTGGCCTTCTGAAAAGCGACGGCGTGGTTGGCCGCCGGAAACCCGGAGCCGGAGCCGCTCAAATAGAGATCGGCCTCATCCCACGCCTTTTGAAGCGCGGGCTTGTTGGGTTTGCCGTCGGCACCGAGACTGCCCTCCACGATCTTGAGCCGCGGATACCCCTTCACCAGCAGGTCGCGTGCGCCGTGACCGAGCTCGCCCGGCCAGAGGGTGATCTCCGCCTCGGGAAAATGCTTCTCCAACAACGAGAGCGCCCCGGGCGTGTGCCCGATGTCGCCGATATTCACGCTCTGCCAGGAACTGCGCAGCAGGATGCGCGGCGGGCGCTTCGAGTCGGCACCGCGCAGGGAAGCGGCGATGACGGCGGCAGCGGTGGAGGCGATAAAATGGCGACGATTCATGGGGAGAAGGTGAAGACGCTTAGAAGTTACCTTTGATGCCAACATTCCAATATGCGCGGTAGTCCGCGCGACCGCTCAAGGTGCGATCGCCGGGTGTGGTCGGCCCGTAGATCACGGTATCGTCGACGGCTTCGTTAATATTGCGACCGCCGGCGAAGACGGAGAACCGACGGGTGACGCGATACTCGGCGGTGAGATCGGCACTGCGCCGCGGCAAAATGTATTGGAACGTGCCGGGCTCGCGATTGGCGCCGGTGATCTGGCCCTGACGGACGGTGCCCTTCTGGTTAACCGCAATGCGCAACGTGAGGCGCTCGCGGCTGAAGGTAACACCGAAATTCGCAGTTTTCGCGACAAACAGGCCGCTGAAGCTGGCGCCCTGATTACCCTCAAGATGTTGCAAGGTGAGGTTGGCAAACACGGTCAGGCCGCGGGCCCAGTGCGGGAGGAAGGCGAGGTTCTGCCGGTAGTCGAACTCAGAGCCGTAGACGCGCATGTCGCCGACGTTGTTGCGCGTGCTGATGAGGTAGCCCTGCGATTCACCGTAGACCGCGGGATCGAGACCGTAGGGCTCGAGCAGCGCGGCGGTCGCCGGCACGAGGGTGTTGCCCCAGAAGTCCGCGATGTCGCGGCGGTAGAGACGCGTGGACAGCACGCCGCTGGAAGGCTCGTTGAAATAATACTCAAGGGCGACGCCCCAACTGTCGGCGATCCAAGGCTTCAGGCTGGGATTGCTGAGCGTGATGGTGCGCGAGGTGCCGGCAGGGTCGGGCAGATTGGCCGAAGGGAATAAATCGGTGAACTCGGGCCGGCTGATGGAGCGGCCGTAGGAGGCGCGAGCGATCAGGTTCTGGCGCACGAGGTAAGTCGCACTGAGGCTCGGAAAGAAACCGCTGTCGCTGCTATTGGCCCGGGCGCCGCGCTCGATGTAGGCGAGCTTGGTGCCGGCGAGCGTGGCCACGGGAAACGCGACGATGGGAACGCCGGCGGCATTGCGGACGATGTTGCCCGCCGCGTCGCGCTGGTAGGTCTTGGTGAGATCAATGAGCGGACCATCGCCGTCATCGGTGGTGCGCTCGTAGCGCACGCCACCGGTCAACTGCAGCCGACCCTGGAAAAACTTTGTGTCGAAACGCAGGTAGGGCGCCGTGGTCTGCTCGTCGATCGCCTTGGAGTTGAGCACGGTGTTGCGGTAGCCGGTCACGAGATTCGCCTCGGTCTGGCTGAAGGTGGCGGGCGTATTGAAGTAGGCGCTGCCGATCCGATTCAGATCCATCCACTCCATCTTCTGGGAACCGAAGAGCAGATTGCGCGACGAGTAGATCGGATCGAGGAACGGGGCGGCCGTATTATCGTCATTGGCCAAAATCCCATCCCGGCCGACGTAACTCGCATCGAAGGTCGGGTTCTTCAGGTCGCGGTGCTGCGACTTCAGATCCACTCCGGCTTTCAGCGTGACCGGGAGCACGAGGTTGAAGTCGCGTTTCGCGTAGACGCTTACGCTCCGCACGATGTCGTAGCCGTCGATGCGGTTGGCCGAGACGGTCTCGAGTTTGTAGTTGGCGAGCTTGTAGGGATCGACGTCGGCGGTATTCGTCGCATTGCGCACGGTCACCACGTCCGGGTGATCGAACGTCATCTTCTCGAAGCGCACCGTCAGGCCGCGGAGAAAGGCGTTGTTCTGGTTGAAGTAGCCCTTGTCGAGGTTGCGGTAGAAGTTGGTGGAGTTGGAAAACGCGCCGTTGACCTGCCACTGCCAGACCGGGCCGTTGTGGCGGTAGCGGAAGGTCGGAACGTAGGTGGTGCCGGCTTTTTCGCGGGCATCATAGATAATCTGCGCACTGCCGGAGCCGTTGGCGCCCTGCGTGAAATCAGGCCCCGAGGAAGCCACGGTGCCCGTGGCGAAGTTGAGCTGACGCACCCAGAACTTGGCGCTGAAAAAGGCGTATTGGAAACCGGCGGTAAGCACATCGGTGGGATTGACCCGCCAATCCGCCGAAAGGCCGATCGAGTCACGCACGGTGATCTTCGGGCGCTCCTGGAGCCGGTAAGCGGTGAGGTTGTAGACGTCCTTGTTGGCCGTCGGCGCCCACGTCATCAGTGAGCCCTGACCGTTGTTGAGCGCGCGGGTCACGAGCCCGCTCGCCGTGAAGCCGAAATTCTTCGTCACCGGCACGATCGCACTCAGCTCGATGTTCGGCTCGAAGGGATAGGTCTCCTTCGCAAAGGGATTGGGCTTCTTGGACAGGCTGAAGTCGCCGCCCTTGAACGAGACATACGTCTTGAAGGAGTATTCCGGCCGACGGCGCTCGAAGGCACTGCGGCTCACGAGATTCACCGTGCCGCCGATCGCATTGGCCGGTGAGTCGGGCGTCTGGGAGCGATTCACTTCGACGCGCGACGAGGTGGTGATCGAGATCTGCTCCAGCTCGACGGTGCGGCTGCCGCCCGACGAGGCCGCACTCGAGAGCGGGTTGCCGTCGACCATGATGGGCGTCGCGCCCGAGGGGACACCACCGAGCGAGATACTGAAACCGTCACTGCCGCTGCGGTTGAGCGTCACGCCGGGCAGAAATTTCGCGAACTCACCGACGTTGCCCTCCGCGATGTCGCCAAAGGAATCGGTCGCGACGACGTTCTTGATCGATGCGGAATAGCGCTGCTCGTTCACCGCGACGTCGGAGGCGCTCATATCGCGCTGGGCCGCGACGGTAAAAGCGTCCAGCTTCACCGTGTCGTCCGCCGGGGCCTTCGAACCACGGAGCGTGATATCCTGCGCCACCGCCTGACCCGAGCCGACCTTGACGACGAGCGCCTCGGCCGGAAAACCGGTGTAGCTCACCTTCACGGTGACATCGCCCGCCGGCACACGCGGGAAACGAAACTGGCCGTATTCATCGGTGAAGGTCTCCAGCCGCAACGCGTCGATCGTCACGCGGGCGTTGGTCACATAGCTGCCGCTGGCAGGATTAAACACGCGACCTTCAAGCGAGCCCGTGCCGCCGAGAGCGGCGGGACGCTGGACCGCGAGTGCCCCCGTGCGCTCGTCTTGCACAACCCGGAGATCCGTGCCCGCCACGAGGCGCTCGAGGGCTTCGCGGGCGGTCAGTTCACCGCTGACGGCGTTGGTGCGCACGCCACCGACCAAATCGACCGGATAGACGATCTGCTCGCCGGACTGCTCGGAGAAGCGCTGCAAGGCCGCCGCGGCGTCGCCGGCCGGAACTTGGTAGGTCTTCTTGGTGGCATCGGCGGCCATCGAGCCGACAGTGGTGGCGAGGGCGAGCACCAGGGTCACGGCGCGTCGGCCCAGCGAGCTGAGGGTAATCATAGGGGGTAAGGAGGTTCGCACGCTGAGACGAGCGACGGGGGTAATTCCGTTAGGACGGAAACAAAGAAAACGTTCACCGCCGCAACACGAGCGCGCCATCGTCGCGCCGGAGGGCCGTTACGCCGAAGCTGGCTTCGAGCAGGCGGACAAAGCCATCGACATTATCGGCGCGAAAATTTCCCCCGACGCGCAGTTTGCCCGTAGCCGCATCGGCCACGACCAACTGCTGGCGGTTGCGGAGATTAAATTCCGTCACGACTTCCGCGAGTGGCAGGGCGGCAAACTCGAGTCGCACCCCTTGCCACGCCAACGCGTGGGCCATCTCGCTCGGAGTGACGGCCGCCACCACCGGGGGCACGGTGGGAGCATTGATGTCCACGACGGCGCGCTCCCCAGCTACGAGGGGCGTGGGAGCGGCCACGGCGACCGGGAGTGCGACGGGCGAGGCCGACGGCGGAACTGGCCGCTCAACCTGGACCTTGCCTTCGGTGACGAGCACCTCGACTGCACCCGTCGCGTGCCGCACATCGAAGGCCGTGCCGACCGCACGCACCGCGACGCCGCCCGCCTCCACGATGAAGGGGCGCGCCGGATTCTTCGTCACCGTAAAGTGAGCCTCGCCCCGCACGAGGCGGACGCGACGCGTGGAGGCGGTGAAGTCGGTCTCGATCTTGCCCCCGTGGTTGAGCTCGACCGTGGAACCGTCGGCGAGCGTCAACCGCTCCGGCGGTGGAATCACCCGCACCGTGCCGGCGCCGGGCGCAGTTTCCTGCTGCGCCGCGAACTGCCAGATGGCGACGCCCAGACCCAGCGCAACCGCCGCGGCAATTCCCTGCACGATCCCCGGAAGCCGGCGAAAGCGGGCCCACCGGCCCGGCTGCGGGCGCGCGAGCAAATCGGGATTGGGCTGCGCACTGTGCGCGGGACGCCACTCTGCCAGCGCATCGAGTGCGCCCCAGGTTTTTTCCAGCTGCGTGATCGCCGCCCCATGCCGCGGATCCGCGCGGAGCCACTCAAAATAGCGATCCTGCTCCTCCGCACTGAACCCCCGGTCGCGGCGCGCGAGCCATTGCGACGCGACCGTCGCAAGGTCGGCGGAGTCTTCCGCGGGAGAGTCTGACGGATCGGCGGACATGGCACACGCCGCTCAGGGCAAACCGTGACGCGCGAGAAATTCCGCGCAGCGCCGCACGCCATTGCCCACCTGCGCCTCGACGGTGTGCTCCGAAATGCCGAGCTGCGCGGCGATCTCCTTCTGGGAGAGGCCGTAGATTTTGCGCAACGTCAGCACCTGCCGGCAGCGTTCGGGGAGAGATTGGATGGCTTGGGTCAAGAGTTCGAGCTCCTGGCGGCGT
>CANGHW010000070.1 GCA_947453695.1 Opitutia bacterium | reverse complement strand
TGCTCTTCCGATCTGAGCGTGGTGGCGACGGAGGAGTCCGTGGACGCCGACGATTCGACGCCCGGCCGGGTGACTTGCCTGCTCGGGAACCCGCGGCTCGAGTTACGGCCGCCCGCCGGGCGGTAGGGGCCTGATCTTGGGGCGAAGAGGAGAGTTGTCGGGGGGAGTGGCGGTTTTGCCCTTGCGCCAGTCGCTGCTCTTTGCGGCCATGACCTCTCGTCACAATGGTCTCCACCGAAAATCTTAACCAAATCGAATCCATCAAGAAGCGCTCGGGGCATCTATGGAGGTTTCTTTGACTGCGATCAAAAGCTAAGGGAAATCGAAGCGATGGACGCCCAGATGGGCGCGCCTGACTTTTGGAATAGCAATGAGCGGGCGCAGAAGCACATCGCCAAGCTCAATGGTCTGAAGAAGGCGGTCCTGCCCGTCGTCGCCTACCAAAAGAAGGTCGATGACATCGGGCTCATGATCGAGCTCATGGAAGGCGAGAGCGTCGCCGCGCAGGAGGCCTACGACGTGGAACTCAAGGGCACGCTCGTGACGCTCACGACCGAACTGGACGAACTCGAAATCGCCTCGTTTCTCACCGGGCAATTCGATCGCAACAACGCCATCTTCTCGATCCAGGCCGGCGCCGGTGGCACGGAGTCCAATGACTGGGCCGACATTCTGTTCCGCATGTATTCGCGCTGGGCCGAGCGGCGTGGATTCACCACGGAGCTCATGGATGTGCAGCCGGGCGACACCGCGGGCATCAGTAAGGCCACCATCCTCATCAAAGGGGAAAACGCCTACGGCTATGCCAAGGCCGAGCGCGGAGTGCACCGTCTGGTGCGCATCAGCCCCTTCGACTCCAACAAGCGCCGACACACCTCGTTTTGCGCGGTGGACGTCGTGGCGGAAATCACCGACGAAATTAATATCGATATCGCCGAAAATGACCTGCGCATCGACGTCTATCGCTCGTCGGGCAAGGGCGGTCAGGGCGTCAACACTACCGACTCCGCGGTGCGCATCACGCACATCCCGAGCGGCATCGTGGTCGTCTGCCAAAACGAACGCTCGCAGATCAAGAACAAGGCCGCCGCGATGAACGTCCTCAAGGCGCGACTCTACGAGAAAAAGCAGGATGAGCAGCGCGCGGAGATGGATAAATTCTACGGAGAAAAAGGTGAGATCGGCTTTGGCGCGCAGATCCGCAGCTACGTGCTGCAGCCCTACCAGATGGTGAAAGATCTTCGCACCGGCATCAGCACCAGCGACACGCAAGGCGTGCTCGATGGGGACCTCGATCGCTTTGTGAATGCCTGGCTGCGGGCCGGTTGTCCCCGACACCGGAACAAAGACATCCAAATGGATGAGTAAGCAGGGCCAAAGGAGCCGGGAGATTTGCACTCCCGGCTTTTTTTCGCCTCATAGCCGGACCTTCCTTCATGCCCGATCTTACCTACGAACATATCCGTGCCACGCTTGCTGCGCAGCCGCTGTTCGAGGATAAGACGTGGCAACTCTCGCCGGAGGCGTGGCCGCTGACCCCGGACCAGCTCACCCAGCTCCAAGCGATCGGCACTGCTTGCCTCGAGTTTCATCAAGCCCTCGAGACGCTCTATCTGCGCTCTGCCGCGGGAAAAAATCTCCTGCGGAACAAGCCGCTGCTCGCACCCTGGGTCGCGGACTACCTCGACCGCGGAAAGCCGCCCGCGCTCGTCGCCCATGCCCGTGACCCGAAGAACCGCGGCGTGTTTCCCACGGTCCTGCGGCCCGACCTACTCCTCACGGACGAGGGCTATGTGCTCACGGAGCTCGACTCGGTGCCCGGCGGCATCGGCCTCACGGCGTTTTTGAATCGTCTGTATGCGGGGAGCGCGGGCGATCCCGCCGTGCTCGGTGCGGGCGATAAGATGATTCGGAATTTTCACGCCTCGCTCACCGCCCTGCGGCCGGGGCAGGCCAATCCGCTCATCGCCCTCGTGGTGAGTGATGAAGCGGCGACCTACCGACCGGAGATGGAGTGGCTGGCGCACGAGCTGCAATTACTCGGCAAGCGCGTGTTCTGCCTGCGGCCGGAGGATTTGTTTCCGCTGGAGAACTCCCTGTATTTCGACGTCGAAGGCAATCCCGAGAAGATCGATATCATCTATCGCTTCTTCGAACTCTTCGACCTCCCGAATATCCGCACCCAGAAGTTTATTTTCGAATCATGGGCGGCGGGTGAGGTCGCGATCGCACCGCCGATGCGCCCGTTTCAGGAGGAGAAACTGGGGCTCGCGCTGTTCCATCACCATCGCCTCCAAGACTACTGGGCGGAGTCGCTCAATGCGACCTCGCTCAAGCTCCTGCGCGGGTTGATTCCGGCCTCGTGGATCATCGACCCGGCACCATTGCCGCCCGGAGCCACGCTTGACGGTCCGCGCGTGGGCGGGCGCGCCCTCACGGACTGGCGGGATCTCGCAACGGCCTCCCAGAAGGAGCGCGATCTCATCATCAAGATATCCGGGTATCACGAGACGGCGTGGGGCGCGCGCAGCGTGGTGCTGGGCAGCGATTGCTCCAAAGAAGAATGGCTGCACGGCGTCTCGCAGGCCGTGGAACTGGCGCCGACAAACCTGCACTTACTGCAAGCCTATCGGAAACCGCGCCGGATCGAGCACCGGCTCTACGAGGGCGCGCCGGCGGCGGAGGGAAGTTCGCCGGTGGCAGTCGCCAAGGCCGGGCGCCTGCGCCTGTGCCCGTATTATTTTGTGATGGGCGGGAAGGCTGAACTTTCGGGCGCACTCGCGACCTTTTGTCCGCCCGACAAAAAGATCATCCACGGTATGTCCGACGCGGCTCTGCTGCCCTGCCGGGTCATGGCAGCGTCGTAATGCGTGGTTGGGGCCGCGGGTGGCGGTCTCAGGCGATTTTCTTTCGCGGATTAGTAAAAGTCCCTTGCTTGGGGCTGGGTATATAACCCTATTTTGTGGCGTGCATCCTCTCGAGTTCCGCACTCCCACTGCTCGCTCACGCTACCGCCGTCGCCTCGCGCTGCTCGCGGCCTTTGCAGCGATCGGAGCGTTCGTGGCACCAGCGGTGGCGCAGGTAGATTTGGCGACCGTGCGGGCCCGCGCTGAGCAGGGGGACCCGGAAGCACTCAACATCTTGGGCAATGCCTATTCCTCGGGGAAAGGTGTGCCGCAAGACGCGGCCGAGGCGCTGCGCTTTTATCAGCGCGCCGCGGAACGCGGGCTCGGGGCGGCGAATTTCAATGTGGGCATGGCCTATGAACTCGGCCGTGGCGTGCCGGCTGATCTTACGGCGGCCTTCAACGCCTACCGCAAGGCGGCCGAGGGCGGGTTTGCTCCGGCGCAATTCAACGTGGGTAACATGTATGCCAACGGCATCGGTGTGGGGCAGGATTTGTTTGAGGCCGCCCTCTGGTTCCGGCGCGGAGCAGAAGCGGGCGTGCCCGAGGCGCAATACAACCTCGGCATCGCCTACGAGCTTGGCCGGGGCCTCACCAAAGATGAAGCGGCGGCGCAGAAGTGGTATCGCGCGGCGGCGGCGCAGGACTACGCGCGGGCCAACTACAATTTGGCGATCATGCTGGAGGAAGGGCGGGGCTCGCCGGCGGATTTCGTCGCTGCCGAACAGTGCTACCGGCGCGCGGCGCTGCAAAACTATGCGCCCGCGCAGAACAACCTCGGCATTCTCCTCGCCGAAGGGCGTGGCCTGCCCGCTGATCTGATCCAAGCCTACGCCTGGCTGGCACTGGCGGCGGAGAACGGCGCCAAGCCGATCGGTCGCGATGCCGTCGCCCAACAATTCACCTCTGCGCAGCTCGCCGAGGCCAATGTGGCAGTGGCGAGACTCCGTAGTCAGCTGGCCCAACGCGAATTGCCGAATCGACCGGCCAGGGCGGCCGTCGTTGCGGCAGCGCCCGTAGCGCCCGCGGCGAGTTCCCCCGGCTCCGCCACGCCAGCGCCCGAGACCGCGGGTGGCCCGGACCTCAAAGCTCGTTTGACCTCGGCCGAGGCCGATCTCGCCGAACTTCTGATCGAGTATAACCGGCTATCCGGCGTCGCCAAAGGACTCGCGCGGGAAAAGTCGGAGATGGAGCAGCAGCTGATCTCCGCCAGTGCCGGAACTGTTCCGCCCAAAACGGTGACCCCGGCCATGCCGGCCGACGTGGCTTCGAAATTGGAGCGGCTGCAAGATGCGCTCGACGATGCGCGCTCGGAAAACGCCCGGCTGGCGGCATCCTTGGAAACCGGCCAACGGGAGCGCGCGGCGCTGGAGGAGCGGCTCTCCTCCTCTGCGCAATTGCTGCAACGGGAACGGACCACGTTTCAAGAACGCCTGGCGGCGGCCGAATCTCGCGCGGTGACGGACCGGGCGGCTGCGCCGGCGACGACGTTTCCGGATCCGGCAGTGGAGCCGCTTCGCGCGCAAGTTGCCCAACTGACGCGTGACGCCGCCGCGCTGCGGGCGGACAAGGAGCAACTGCAGGCGCAACTGGCCGACGTCACAGCCCAATTGGCGGCGGCCAAGGCCGCGGCTGCGGCTGCGCCGGTGGCGGCAGGGCGGGGTAATATGGCGGGCGGGGAAAGTGGGGGAGGGGCCAGCAATGATGCCCGGATGGCCCGACTCGTCGCCGACAATGCCCGGCTCAATGACGAAGTGCGACGCTCCATCGTGCAGTTGACCAATCTGAACCGCCAACTCCGCGCCGCCCAAGATAAACTGGGCACGGTGCGGGGGAGCACGCCGACCGAGACGACGCCGGCCCCCCCGGCCGAGGCGAAGGCGCCGTAATTAATTGCGACGATCCCCGGGCAAATCCACTGCGCCCAAGTCCGGAGGACGGTGAACGGAGCCGGCGCCGGTTTGGTGCCCAACTGCGGTGGCTTCATCCCGCTTGCTCCCACGTGGGGAAATCTCCTTAACGACCCCGTGCGCAACTCCGTCGCTGCCAAAGCGAATTTCTCTCTTTCCTCCCGCCAGCGGGCCATGCTCGCCGCTGCGTTGCTCTCGCTCGGTCCCGGGATGGTGCCACTTCCGGCCCAAAGCGATTTGGCGACGCTCCGTTCCCGGGCGCAGCAGGGGGACCCCGAGGCGTTGAATGCCCTGGGCAATGCCTTGGCGAATGGTCAGGGCGTCGCCGCCAACCTGCCCGAGGCGATTCGACTTTATCAACAAGCGGCTGACCGTGGCTTGGCGGCGGCCCACTTTAATCTTGGGATGTTGCACGAACTCGGGCGCGGTGTGCCCGCGGATTTGAAGGCGGCCTTCAAGTTCTACCTCAAGGCGGCGGAGCAGGGCTTTGCGCCGGCCCAGTTCAACGTTGGCAACATGTATGCCGGCGGGATCGGGGTTAAACAGGACTACTTCGAAGCAGCGCTGTGGTTTCGGCAGGCCGCTGATCGCAACGTGCCGGAGGCGCAGTATAACCTCGCTCTCGCTTATGAGATCGGGCGCGGACTCGCGAAAGACGAAGCGACGGCACAAAAGTGGTATCGGGCGGCGGCCACGGCCGGCTACGCGCGGGCGCGATATAACCTCGCGCTGATGCTCGAAGAAGGCCGCGGATCGGCGGCCGATCCCGCCGCTGCGCTCGAGCTCTATCGGGCGGCGGCCCTGCAAAATTATGCGCCGGCCCAGAACAACCTGGGGATCTTGTTGGCGGAAGGGCGGGGCGCGCCCGTCGATCTCGTGCAGGCCTATGCCTGGCTGGCGGTCGCGGTTGAAAATGGCGCGAAGCCCACGGGGCGGGATATCGTAGCCCAACAGTTTTCCTCCACGCAATTGGCCGAGGCTAATGTAGCGGTCGCCAAACTCCGCACGCAACTGGCCGGTCGCGAGGGAGCCGGAGCGGTCCCCGCGGCGGCGCCCGTGGCGCGCGCGGCGGCACCGACGCCTGCCCCGGACGCAACGGAGGCCAACAATCGCCTCGCGTCGATCCAGGCGGATTTGGCGGCCTTGCGGGCGGAGAATGCCCGCCTCGCGGCTGCGGCTCAACAAGCCGGGGCGCTGCAGAAAACGCTCGAAGAATCGCGCACGGCGCTGGCCCAAGTGACCGCGGAGAATCAGCGGCTCAAGAGCGCGCCGGCTCCCGCGCCGGCGGCGCCGGTGGCCGACCCCGCCCTAATCGCCAAATTGGAAAAAGCGCAGGATGCGCTCGGCGACGCGCGCGCGGAAAATGCCCGCCTAGCCGTCGTGGTCGAACGGGCCCAGCTCGATCGAGCGGCTTTCGACCAGCGTTTGGCGGATGCGGCCAAATTGCTCGAACAGGAACGCGCGACCTTGCAGCAGCGAGTGACCAATGCCGAGGCCGCCGCCCGGGCGGCCGCAGGTGCGGCGAGCGCTGCGCCGGCCAAGCCCGCGATCGATCCCGCGCTGGAGCAGTTGCGTGCTCAAGTGGAGCAACTCACGCGGGAAGTGGCCACGGTGCGAGCGGAGAAGGAGTCGGCCGTCGCGCAGGTTTCCACGCTGAGTGCCCAGCTCATGACGGCCCGGGAAACTCCGGCCGTGGCCGCGCCAACGGCCGCCGCGCCGATGGTGGTGGCGGCGGGCGACGATCCGCGAGTCGCCAAACTCATCGCTGATAATAATCGCCTGAACGACGAAGTGCGGCGGTCGACGATTCAACTTTCGAACCTCAACCGGCAATTGCGCACGGCGCAGGACCGCCTCAGCAAGTCCGGGGATACCCCGGGGGCAGCAACGACGGGACCGACCGACGACGCGAAGCTGGCCGAGATGGGACGACAGCTCGAGGAGCTGCGAGCCACCAATCAGAAGCTTTCAGACGAGAACCGCCGGCTCGCGGCCCAGCCGACCCCGGCTCCCGAGTCGGGTCGGATCGCGGCTGAGCTCAGCGCGGCGCAGACCGAGTTGTCGTCGCTCCGGGCGACGGCGGGACAAATCCGTCAGTCACTCGCCGAGGCGACTCAGGCGCGCGAAGCGCTGGCGGCGGAGAAGTCCGCCTTGGAACAGCGCTTCGCGGCGGCCAGTGCGGCGCCGCGAATCGAGCCGGCGGAGTTGAAGAAATCGCGGGATGAATTGGCCGCGACGCAAGGTGAGCTGGCCACGGCCCGGCGAAGTGCCGAAGACGTGCAGCGCCAGCTCGCCACCGCGCAACAGGCCCTCACCGCGGCCGAGCAAGCGCGGACGGCTGCTGCCCGCAATGACTCAGCGCAAGTGACCGAATTGAAGACCGCACTGGCGGCGGCCCAACAGGCGGTCGCCAACGAGCGGGACGGACGGGCAACGCTGCGCACTCAGCTCGATGAATTGACTCGCACGATCGAGCAGGGGAAAGCCGCGGCGACCGAACTCGCCGCGGTGAAAGAAACCCTGGGCACCGCGGCTGACAACGCCCAGCGGGCCGAACAGGCCAATGTCACGCTGACGAAGCGCAACGAGGAACTCTTGGCCGAAGTGCGCAAGCTCTCCGCGGCCACCGCGACGTCGGGCCGGGATGCAGCGCAAGTCGCGGAATTGCGGAGTGCGCTCGCCACGGCCGAGCAGGCCGCCACCGCCGAGCGCGAGGTCACGACGAAATTGCGCACCCAGCTCGACGGAGTCTCGCGCAGTCTGGAACAGAGCAAGCAGGCGGCCGACGAATTGGCCCGCGTGCGCGCCACGATGGCGTCCAGTGCGGAAAACGTGCAGCGGCTCGAGGCGGCCAATGCTGCCCTGAACAAGCGAGCCGAAGAGCTGGCCGCGCAGAACCAACAGTTGACGGCCGTTGCTGCCGGAGCCGGCCGTGACGCGGCCCAGGTCACCGAGCTGAAAGCCGCGCTGGCCCAGGCGCAAAAGGCCGCGGCTGAGGTTGCGACGATGAAGGATGCTTTGACGGGGGCGACAGACAGCGCGCGTCGCGCCGAGCAGGCGAATCTCGCGCTGACCCAGCGCAACGAGGAACTCGCGGCGCAAAACCAAAAACTTTCCGCGGCCGTGACCACCTCCGGGCGCGACGCAGCCCAGGTTTCCGCACTCAAGTCGACGTTGGAACAAGCCCAGCAGGCGCTCGCCGCGGAACGCGAAGCCCAGACCAAGTTGCGGGCGCAACTGGACGAGGCGGGTCGCACGATGGCGAAGGCGGCCCAAGTTGATCGCGAGCTAGCGACGGTGCGGGCTCAATTGGCCGAGGCCCAGACGCAGCTCAAATCCGCGCAGGACGGCCAGCGGGCGGACCAAGCGGCGGCCGGAAAACTGGCCGAGCTCACCACGCGCTACCAAGCGATCGTCGCCGAACGGGATCGCCTCGCCGCCGGGCAAAAGACGCAGGCCGTCGACCGCGAGGCGCTGGAAAAACTCAACGGGCAGTTCGAAAACGCGAGCCGCACCATCATAGAGCTCAACCAGCGCAACGACAGCCTCCTCAAAGATCTCGAGGTATCGAAACAGAGTGCCGCCGCGGCGCTCGCCGCGCAGGCGGCTGCGATCAAAGCCTCGCCCACCGATGCGATGAAGCTCGAGATGCAGACCCTGCAGGAGCAGGTGCGCACGCTCGAAGGCCAGCTTGACGAGGACCGCAAGAATTCGGCGCGCGAGATTTCGTCGCTCGCCTCCCAATTGCAGCGGGCCCGCGAGACCGGCAAGTCGCTGGCGGATGCCAACCGCTCGTTGTTGGAGTCGAAGGCGAACGAAGAGTCCTCCGCCAAGAACGAACTCGATCAGATTGGCGCCCGGTTGCGGGCCGCCAGCGAGGCGGCCGATAAGTTGCGCACCGAACAGGCGCGGTTGATTGCGACCAACGAGCAGCTCGGAGCAGACAAGGCGGCCGCCGAACGAGCGTTGGCCGAGGTGCGCAAGTCTGCCACCGGGCCCGCCTTGGAGCGCGATAGCCTGCGTTCCCAGGTCGAGGACATGGGTGGTAAACTTTCCACGGCCGAGCGGCAGATCGCCCAGCTCAAGCAGGCCTCCGATGCCGCCCGGGCTGAGTCCGAAAAGGTGCGCAGTGACTACGCGGCGCTGCAGACTCGCTATGCGGAGGTCGGCAAGGCGGCCGAGCAACAAGGCGCGAGCGTCGCGGAGTTGACCGGCCTCAACGAGAAACTCGCGGCCGACAAGACCGCCATGGAGAATCAATTGGCGCAGGCGCGCCTGGCGACGGAACAGACGCGGAACGAACTGGCCGACTTGCGGGCGAAAGTCGCCGCCGGTGATCAGGCGCTGCAACGGCAAATCGCGACGGCGAACGAGGCCGCCGCGACGGGGGGGAAACTCCAGGCACAAATCAAGGACCTCTCCGCCCAAATCGCAGCGCTGCAGGCGGAAAACTCCCGCCTGGCCTCGGCGACGGAATCCGGCGCGGCGCTGCGCACCGAGCTAAATGGTCTGAAGAAACAGCTGGCGGATGCGACCAAGGCCGCGGAACAGCACAGTGCGAGTGTGGCCGAACTCACCGGCCTCAACGAGAAGCTCGCGACCGACAAGTCGACGCTGGAGGCGCAACTCAACCAATCGCGCACGGCCACCGAGCAAACGCGCACGGAATTGGCTGACTTGCGGTCCCGCGTCGCGGCCGGTGATCAGGCGTTGCAAAAGCAGGTGGCGGCGGCGGGCGAAGCCGCGGCAGCCGGCGAGAAATTGCAGGCGCAGTTGAAGGAAATTTCCGCGCAGGTCACCTCGCTGCGGGCCGAAAACGCCCGGCTGGCTGCGGCGAGCGAGAGCGGAGCGGCCCTGCGGACCGAGTTGAACGGACTGAAGAAACAGCTCGCCGATGCGACCAAGGCGGCTGATCAGCACAGCGCGAGCGTGGCCGAACTTACCGGCCTGAACGAGAAGCTCGCCACCGACAAGACGACCTTGGAGCGTCAGGTCACACAGAATCGATCCGCCGCCGAGCAGGCGCTGGCGGAGTTGGCGGATTTGCGGGCCAAGGTCGTGGCGAGCAATCGCGCGTTGGAGATGCAAGTCTCCTCGGTGAACGAGGCGACGGTGGCCGGAGAGAAACTGCAGGCGCAGGTGCGGGAGCTCAGTGCGCAAGTGACGACGCTGCGGTCGGAGAATGCGCGGCTCAGCACGGCCAGCGAGACTGCAACCGCGCAACGGTCCGAATTGTCCGAACTCAAGGCGAAGCTCGCCGAGGCGCAGAAACTGGCGGAGCAACAAGGCGCCCGGGTCGCCGAACTGGCGGGTTCAAACGATAAATTCGGCTCCTCGCTCAAGGACCTTGAAACGCAAGTGGCGGCGCTGCGGACCGAGAACGCGCGCCTGGCTCAAGTCGAGCAAGGGAAGCAGGAGGCCGACCGGCAGATTTCGACGCTCTCGGCGGCGGCGGCACAATTGGCCTCGGCCCAGCGCGACCTGGCGGCGGCCCGCGCCGAGAACAGCCGGCTCGCCGATTCCCTGCAGGCCGTGGAGAAAGATCGCCTCGCCCGCGTGGCGCAGCTCCAGCAGGAGAACACCGCGATCACAGCTCGTCTGCGACAGGCGCAGGGCACGCTCGATTCCATCGCCTCTGCGGCCCGGTTGATCAACGGCGGCGGGGCTCTGCCGACGAACGTCCCTGCGGTCTCGACGGGCACGCCGACGATCGGCACGCAATCCGCGGCGGCGGCTCCGGCGCCGGCGACCCGCACGCACGTGGTGCAGGAAGGCGATTCACTCACTCGCATCAGCAGCCGTTACTACGGAACCACGGGGCGCTGGCAGGAGATCTACGAAGCCAACCGCGAAGTGCTGAAAGGTGAAAATGCGCTCCGACCGGGACAGCGGTTGAAAATCCCGTGAGCGACGACGGCGGAGGATTCCTCCGCCGCGGAGCAGGTGGGAGCGGCCGAACGTAGCGCCGCTCCCTCTTCGAATCAGGCGGCTACTGCTTTGCGGGCAGCAGACGCGGCTTGGGTAACTTTTGCCGTCTCCGTGGCGAGCTGGGCAAAAAAGGTGTCGCGACGTTCCCGCGCGAGCTTGACGTCCTTGGTCCCCAACGAGCGGCGGATGCGTTCCTTGGTGAAAGGCGTGGGGTGCACGGTGTAGTGCAGAAACCAAGTCCCGTGATTATTCCACAGGTGGTGATTCTCGTTCTCCGCGCGGACGCGGATGCCAGGGAGGGTGGTGAGCTGATTCATGATGCGTGATGTTCTTTTTGGGAGTTATCGCGCAGCAGGCTTTGAAAACAAAAAACCGACCTGGGCATCAGGTCGGTCTCGTCTTCGGGAGCGTTCTTGGTTCGAGACTTTGGCGAGTCTCGCACATCCGGGGTTTCCCCCGATCCACCGTGGCCGCTCCCGGCCCGGTTGGCGGAACCAGCTTTTGAGGGCCGGTTCGTTCCTGATGCGAGACGGAAAGTGACAAAAATGTGATATGCGTCGAGAATAAATTTCGAAAAAAGCAAGCCGACGACGCAAAAAGTTTCGCGCGGTGGCCGCGACGCTGTCGCCCTACTCAACGCTACGACTGACTTGGGCGAACGCCGGCGAGTGGTTCGGCCGGGCGTGCGCGCAAAAATTATTTTTGATGTTCCTTCGCGTAGTGTTCCGCGAGGAGATCGGCGCCGAAGTCGCCCTTGAAGGCGCGCACCGTCGTGTGGATGTGGTTCGAGTTGTTCTGCGAGTTGTCGAATTCGATCAGAAAGTCGGGGCTCTGGATCCGGTAGTAGGTTGCGCCCTTGCCACGCTCGGTCGGTCCCGCCCAGGCGAAGGTGAGTTTGTCGAGTCCGGGGGCGGTGAATTGAGCGAACGTTTCGGCGGCGAGTTCAGGGCGCCAGCGGGCGGTGAAGACTTTGATCAGCGCATAAAGGCGCTCGACTTGCGCGGGGGTGAGTTGGGCGGCGGAGATGCCGGTCGGAGAAAGGGGGGAGACGCGCTTCTTGTTGGTCGTGATGATTTCGGTCGGGGCCTTTTCGGCGAAAATCGCGGTCTTCTTTTGCGCGGCATCAAGCGATTGAATCAGAGCGTGGCCGACATCTTCCTCTTCGCCCAGCACGCGCTCGCCCTTGCGAGGGCCGGAGCGAACTTCGGCAGGATTGCTGCCGAGGAAAGAAGGGGTGAAGAAGACGTGCTTGCCGCCAACGACGGTGAAATTGAAGGCGGTATGATGGCCTTCGAAACGCCAGCCCCAGGATTTGTCGGCACTGGGCTCACCGAAAATGGTGATGAAGTAGTTGGCGGGATCGCGGCGACCAGCCGGGGAGTCCTTCTCAATTTCTTTCAGCACGAGTTCGAGCTGCATGATGGCCTGCACGCGGGCGACACCGGCCTGGCCGGCGCCGGAGCGAAGGAGCGCGATGCCGAGCGCGTATTGCTCGTTGGTCATCTTCTTGAAGTTGAGACCATGGCGCTCGATCGGCACAAAATTCCAATTCTCGCGCTCGGCATCGGTGAGCGGGTAGGTCGCGAGTTTCTTCTGTTCGGCATTCAACGTGCCGAGAAACGTGTTGGCGGCAGCGAACATTTCGGCCGGCACCTCGTGAGCGAGGAGGCGGACGGAGGCGGCAAACAGGCCGAGGACGATCAAGACGAGGCGACGAGGGGTAGGGCGCATGGACTCCCGTGATGCCCGATCAGCGGTGCGAGGCAAGCGCGCCGGTAGGACCGGTGTGTCAGCGGGTAGGGGGTGGCGGGCGGTGCTTTCTAGTTTGCGGAGGAAGCGGAGGAGGCACGTCATCTGGCCATTGCCCCCTCGCATGTTACCTCCCTCCATTCGTGTGCGCAGAGTTGGTTGTTGGCTGTTCGCTGTGCTTTTTATGGTGCCTGCAGCGGCGCTTTGGTCGGCCGAGGCGCGCGGGTTTCGCGCCGGGGCGGCTCGCGGCGACATCACCCCTGAGTTGGGCACGATGATTGTGGGCGGATTTGCCCCGATCCAGGCCCGACATATTCATGACCCGCTGTTCGTGCGCACGCTGGTGCTCGACGATGGTCGGCAGAAAATCGCCTTCGCGATCTGTGATAACCTGGGCCTTCCACGCGAAGTGTGTGACGAGGCGCGACGGCTCACTGCGGAGCGCACGGGAATTCCGGCCTCGCACGTGCTGGTGGCAGGCACGCACACGCACTCGGCCGGCTCGGCGCGTCCCTCTGGTCCCAGTGCGGAGCGACCCGGCGGCGCGCTCATTGCGTCGACCGAACTTAACGCCTACCAGCGTATGATCGCTCGCCGGGTGGCCGACACTGTGCAGGTCGCAATCAACCGCCTCGCGCCGGCCCGGATGGGCTGGGGGGCGGCGCAATTGCCCGGGCAAGTTTTCAATCGCCGCTGGCTCGTGCAATCCGAGGCGCTGCGGCGCAATCCCTTCGGCGGACTCGATAAGGTGCGGATGAACCCGCCGGTCGCATCGCCAGAGTTGCTCCAACCGGCCGGGCCGACGGATCCAGAAATTGTTTTTCTTTCCGTGCAATCCACGACGGGGCGTCCGATCGCCCTTTTGGCTAACTATGCACTCCACTATGTCGGAGGCGTGCCGGCGGCGGATATTTCGGCCGATTATTACGGGGCTTTTGCCGGGCGAATCGAGGAGCAGCTGAGTGCCGAGAAGCAGGATCCGCCGTTTGTGGGGATCATGAGCAACGGCACGAGCGGCGATATCAATAACATCGACTTCCGCGCCAAGCGCACGCCGCGTGCGCCCTACGAGGCCATGCGCGTGGTCGCCAACGAAGTGGCCACCGAGATCGTAGGGGCGCTGAAGCAGGTGCGTCACCGGGATGATCTGACGCTGGATGTCCGCGCCCGGGAGCTAACGCTCGGCGCACGCCGGCCCACGGCCGAAATGTTGGCGCGGGCGCGCGAGGTGCTGGCCCAGCCGGCGGGAGCGACCGCCTGGCATCCGAATGAAAAAATCTACGCCGAGCGTGTGCTGCAGATGGCTGACGCGCCGAACGAACTGACGATTCCGCTGCAAACTTTTAGGATCGGTGACCTCGGGATTGCCGCCGTGCCGTGCGAGCCGTTTGCCGAGATTGGTCTCGAGCTCAAGGCGACGTCCCCGTTTGCCAAGGCCTTCACGATCGAAATTGCCAACGGCTATTTTGGCTACCTACCCACCCCTGCGCAGCACCAGCTTGGCGGCTACGAAACGTGGATCGGCACCAACCGCCTCGAAGTGGACGCGTCGGTGAAGATCGTGGCGGCGCTGCGGGAAATGTGGGCGGAAATGGTGCCGCCGCCGTGAGCGGCGCGGCCTACTGGTCGAGCGGGTGGAGCTCGATTTTGCGGAAGAAGATCTCCGCGCCTTCGGACTGGAAGAGCAGCCGGCCCTCGGTGAGCGTGCCGTTGATGCCCTCCATGACCTTAATGCCGTTGAGAAAGTAAGTGACATCGCCGCCGCGGCAGATCGCCTCGATCCGGTTCCACTCGCCTACGGGTTTCTCCGCATCGCGGGGACCGCGGAAGCCGAGGGTGTCTTTCCACGCAGGATCGCGATACTGCCAGTTGATGCGGCCCTTGGTGATTTCGGTCATCACGCCACCGACGGGATTCCAGTTTTGGGTGCCGGGAGTAACCTTGGTCGTGAGGCGCGGGGTGATGAGCTCGCCGGTGGCTCGCTCGTAACCGCCGACCAAAATGATGTCACCGGTGCCGCCCTCGATGATCTGATACTCTACCGAGCGGGTCCAGGGGCCCCGGAAATCTTTGGCGTAGTTGCCGTCCTCCCCCTGCACATGGAGGAGAATGCCGGCGTCGCGGGCGCGATCTTTGCGGGGCGCCCATGTGACCAGCCCCCAGCGATACTCGGCGACGAGTTTGTAGTTTGCATAGCGCTCCCGGGTAACGATGCCGCCGAAATGTTGGCCGCTCATGCGGATGGCGGGCGCGCCGTCGACGGCATCGACCACCTTGAAAACTTGGTCGGGATCTTCGCGGCCGAACTTGGCGAGCCACGGGTAGAACTGAGCGAGCGAGGTGCCGTTAAACAGCACGATCTTTTCCCGCGGCACGATCGGCGCCACGGCTTTTGTCTCGGCGGCGGAACCCGACAGTGCGAGCAGAAGCGTGGCGAGGGCGAGGGGGAGTAGGCGGGGCATCATGGGGTGCAAGATTGCATTGCCGAAACCGGGCACGCGGCAAGGGTCTTGGTCATGTTTTTTCGAGATGCCCCGCTCGTTTGGCGTGCCAGCCTGCGCTGGTGGTTGGGTGCGGCCGGCGTGGTGCTGGGCGGCCTGGACCCGCTCGCGGGGGCGCCTCTGGCGGGAAGTGCGCGCACCTCGGCTTTGGCGCCAAAGGAGGCGTTGGCTGCATTTCAGGTTGAGGCTGGATTACGGGTGGAACTCGTCGCGGCGGAGCCACTGGTCGTATCCCCGGTAGCGTTTGCGTTTGATGAACGCGGGCGGCTCTACGTCGCCGAAGGGCGAGGCTACCCCGGGCCGGCCGATCCGAAAGTGCCGCCGACGAACGACGGGCGCATTGCGTTGTTGGAGGATACGGACGGCGACGGGGTATTTGATCGTCGGACAGAGTTTGCGCAGGGATTGACCCATCCCAACGGCCTCGCGGTGTGGCGAGGGGGCGTGTTTGTCACGTGTGCACCGGATATTCTCTATTTGAAGGACACCAACGGCGACGGCATCGCGGATGAAAAGCGGGTCGTGCTCACGGGCTTTGATACCAGCCGCAGTCCGCAACTGCGGGTGAGCAGTCCAGTCCTCGGGCTCGATGGGAAAATCTACGTGGCGTCAGGGTTGACCGGGGGGAAGGTGACTTCGCCGGACCATCCGGAGCGACCGGCGGTGAACTTCACGCCGGCCGACGGCCGCTTCGATCCGGATGCACTGGACTACGAAGTCACGGGGGGGCGGGGACAGTTTGGCCTGACGTTTGACGGATTTGGGCGGCGCTTCGTGAGCTCGAACCGTCATCCGATTTTGCAGGTCGTGCTGGAGCCGTGGCACTTGAGACGGAACCCGCAGCTCGGATTTACCGCGTCCACGCAGGAGGTCTCCAAGGTCGAGGCGGAGGCGCGAGTGTGGCCGATAAGTCGCGCGGCGGTGACGGCGGACTTTATCCCGAGTCTGATCAATGCCCCGCATACAGGCACGTTTACCTCGGCGTGCAGTGTGCTTATATTTGAGGGCAGTGCGCTGCCGGCCCCCTATCAAGGCAACGCCTTCATCTGCGAACCGGCGCAAAATTTGGTGCAACGCCAGGTGCTCGTAGATGATGGAGCGTCGTTTCGTGCTACGCCGGCTACGGCGGGACGCGAGTTTCTGGCCTCCCGTGATCCGTGGTTTCGGCCGGTGTTCGCGGCCAATGGACCGGACGGTGCGCTCTACGTGGCCGATATGCACCGCCGGGAGATCGATCACCCGGCTTACGTGCCGGCGGAGGTGAGGGACACATTCGATTTTGAAAGCGGCAAAGCGAACGGACGGATCTATCGGGTGGTCGGTGGTCACACTGCGCGCGCGGAAAAGATGCCGGAGACGGTGCCGGGTTTGCTGAACGAGCTGGCGTCGGCCGATCGGTGGCGGCGGGACACGGCGCACCGCCTGTTACTGGAGCGAAAAAATGAAATCCCGAGTGCGGCCTTGGAAAATATGGCGACCACCGGTGCGCGGGCCGAGGCCCGGGTGCGAGCGCTGGCGCTGCGGCGAGCGCAGGGCGCGCTGGCGGAGGCGTTGCTACTCGCGGGACTCAATGATCCGGTGCCAGCCGTGCGCGAGGTGGTGCTGGGTTGGGCGGCGGAGCATTTTGCGGCGAAACCGCGTGTGCTCGACGTCGCGCTGAAGCGGGCGGGCGACGCGGACGCGCGGGTGCGGTTTGCCAGTGCGCTGGCCCTGGCAACGAGTCCCGATGCACGCGTGCCTGATGCGCTCGCGGAAATCGCCGTGCGCGCCGGCGAGGATCGCTGGGCCCGGGCGGCGGCGCTGAGCGGGGTGGGCGGACGCCTCGAAGCGTTTTACGCCGGAGTGCAGCGGCGAGCGGCGGCGTTTCCCGTGGGCGCGTTGGCCGTGCAACAGGAGGTGGGCCGAATGCTGGGAGCGGGCGGGACGCCGGAGGCCTGCCGGAAATTTCTGGCTGATGTGCTCGAAGGGACCGGGGAATTCAACCAGCGCGCATCGGCCGTGCTGGGTGTGGTGGAGGGCTGGCGCTCGCGCGCGGCGGCAGGGGCCGCGCCCTGGCTCGGATTGAGTGAGCCGCTGGCGGTGCTCACGGCCCGCGCAGTGGTCGTGGCGCGTGACCCGGCGCTGGCCACCAGTGAACGGGCCACGGCGGTTGCTTTGCTCGGTGCAGTGGGTGGTTCGACCGGCGACGACCTTTTCAAGGAACTCCTCGATGGGCGGCAACCGGTGGAACTTCAACTGGCGGTGGTGCGAGCGCTGGAACGACGGGGCGACGCGCCGAGTGGCGGGCTGCTGACCGAGGCGAAAAACTGGCCGCGGTATTCTCCGCAGGTGAGGGCGGCAGCGATCGCCGCGCTGACGGCCAAGCCCGCGCTGCTCGGTGCGCTGTTTGACGCCGTCGAGCGCGGCACGATCGCTCCCACTGACGTGGCGCCGACGAAGCGGGCGCAGCTTTTGAAACATTCGAATGCCGCGCTGCGCGTGCGCGCGGAAGCGGCCTTCAAGCGAATCGAGGCCGGAGATCGGATGCAGGTTTATCAGGCCCAGCGTAGCGTGCTGGCGCTCGCGGGCGATGCGGCGAAGGGGCGCGAGGTTTTCCTCCGCGTGTGTGCGACGTGTCACACGCGCGGCGGAGTAGGTGGGAAGGTTGGCCCCGATCTGACGGGCATCCGCAACCAACCGGCCGAGGCGATTCTCCTGCACACGCTCGTGCCGAACTTCGAAGTCGCGCCGGCCTTCCAAGCGATGACCGTCGAGACACGCGACGGACGCTCGCTGACGGGCTGGATCGCCGCCGAGACGGACAACGCGCTCACGCTGCGGACGGCGGCAGGCAGCGAGGAACTCGTGCTGCGGAGCAATCTCGCGTCGCTGACGGCGGCGGGTGTTTCGCTGATGCCGGATGGACTGGAGCAGGCAATGACGCGTGAAGAACTCGCGGGGCTGATCGCCTTTTTGAAGACCGAACAGTGACGTCGGGATCAGTCGGTCGCGGGTGCGACCGGGGGCACAGCGAGGATCTCGTAAGCGATGGCGGGAACGGTGCCGAGTGAGGTGCGTTGCGCGGATTTGGCTTTGGCTGCGGCATTGGCGCGCTCGCCGAAGGCGGTGAGGAGGAGGTTGCCCTTGGCGCCGGACTTGGCCTTGGCGGTGTCGCAGGTAAGCACGAGGGTAACGGTATCGCCGGCGCCGACCGTCGAGCTGACGATGGAAAGGCCGGCCGGGCCATCGGTGAGTTCGAACTGGATCTTGGCGACGTTGCGGGCGACCGGTGCTGAAAGCTGCAGTGTGATAGTGGTGCCGGGGGCTATGCGGACCGGGGCTTTGGAGATGAGGCGGAAGGGTTGGCTGCGGCCACTCACATAGGCGAGGAACAGTTTGGCGGGCACGAGGTGGCGGTAGAGAAAGGCCTGCATCTGGTCGTCGGCGGGGACAGCGACATGGGCAATGGATTTACCAGCGATCGTGGCAAGGCCGGCGAGACTCAGCTCGTAGGGCTCATCGCGGGGTGTCGCAGGGGCAGTGAGCGTAAGCGAAATTTTATCCTGGTCGCCGGCGATGCGCGTGCCGCTCAGCCGGAAGCCGGCCGGGGCGTGGTGGAGGCTGAGGGTGATTTCGCCCGCGAAGCCATCGTGGCGCAGCGCGTAGACGGTGATCGGGGTGCTGGAGCCGGCGCGCAGGTTTAGCGTGGACGGGACGACCCGCAGCTCAAAGTCCGGCTGCGGCGCGCCGACGCGGAGACGGTAGGCAAAATCGGGCCCGCCCTGGTGTTGGGTGTCGGCGATGCGGAGGAAGTAGACGCCGTCGGCGGGGAGTGTGACGTTGAGGCGCGAGTCCGCCTGGTGAGCGAGGAGACCAGCGCCCTTGTCTTCAAAGTCATCGTTGATCGCGATGATTTTGCCGGCGGCATCGGTGAGGCGGAGGACGGAATCGAGCGGAGAATTGAGGCGGCGGGCCGTGACTTCGGCCACGATTGCTTCACCGGCCTTGCCCTCGATCCGATAGAAATCTTCGTCGTTAGGGCGCTCAATGCGGCCGTTGATGATCGTGGGGAGCGTGAGTGCCTGGGCCTGAGCGGGCTGATTGTTGGGTTCGGTGTCAGTAGTCTCGGGCGATGGGTCGACGGCGAAGCGAACGGAGTTGGAGAGTTGGAGGTCTTTGCGGACCGAGAGGAGGTAGGTGCCGGGGTGGCGGTCCTGCGTGGCCAGATCGAGGTGATCGGTAGGGAGATTCCAGCCGGTGAGGGCGAACGTGCTCCGGGCGGAGGGAGCGCAGCCCAGCGGAAAGATGCCGGTCACGAAGGGCAGTTCGCCGAGCGCGAGGCGATAGACGAAGTCTTCGCGGCCGCGGTAGATCGAATCCATGATTTCGACGGTGTAGTCGCCGTCGGCGGGAATCGTATAGAAGACGACGGGGTCGGGATTGAAACGAAAGTCGTCGTCATAGGCGACCTCGCGGCCCTTGGCATCATAGAGCGCGAGCGTGGCCTGAAACCAGCCCGGCACGGCGTCGGCGAGGTAGGGGATGAGAGCGCGGGCGCTGGCGGCGAGCGTGAGTTTCTGCCCCTGTCGGGCGGAGAAACGGTAGCGGTCGACTTCTCCGGGGAGAATCTGGCCATTGACGACGAGCGGGAGGGTGACGACCGGATCGGTTTTCTTGGTCGTGGCCGGACGAGGGCCGAACGTCGGGCGCGCAGCGCCGTCGGCGGCGGGGTTGCTGGAGACGATCACCGGGTCGACGTATTCTGGCAACTGGCCAACGATAAACAGGAGGGGATTGGAGAGACCGCCGGGAGTGCGAAGGCGGAGTTCGCGCTCCCCGGGAGGAGAGTCCGCGGCGACCGTGATTTCGAGCGTTACGTTTTCCGCGATGGCGGGATTGGCCTGGCGGCCGGGCCTAGTGTTAAGCTTGGCGCGGGCATCGGCAATCACCGCTTCATCCTCCTGGGTGAAGGCGGGCTTGGTCGGATCTTCCTTAAAGGCGGTGCGCTTTTGCTGGAGGGCGTCGATCTTGTCGCGGAGGTCGTTGATTTCTTTTTGCGTCAAGGGGCGCTCGTAACCAACGATCTTGGCCTCGAGGCCGTAGCTGGAGAAATACGCGGCGACGGCGCCGGTGAGATTTTGTCCGCCGAGATAAACGGTCACGGTGGTGCCCTGCTGACCGCCGGCGGGGTAGACGTAGCCGAGGCGTGGGGTGGGGCGGCCATTGCCCTGCGCGAGGGCGTCGGGGCCGAAGGCGAGGGCGCCCGCGAAGGCGAGAAACAGAAACCACGGCGCAAGGTGCGTCTCGGCTTCGAACACGATGCGGCGGGAGAGGTGCATGGCGCGCGGGGCTGAGGTTACATGATCTGCGAGAGGCGGCCGGAGTGTTTGATGTCGGCGGCGACGGAAGGAATGGCGCGCACGTCGAGGCCCTCGGGATGCGGGAGCCGAGCCTCGGGATCGATACCGAGGAGTTCATACATACTGCCGATGAGATCGCTGGGGTGCACCGGATGATCAGCGACCTCTTCGCCGCGTGCGTCAGAGGAGCCGACGATTTGGCCACCTTTGAAACCGCCGCCCGCGACGAGGGAGGAGAAGACTTTGCCATAGTGGCCGCGCCCGCCATTCCACGGGGCTTCCCAAAGCACTTTCGGGGTCCGGCCAAACTCGCCGCCGCACCAGACCACCGTGCTGTCGAGGAGTCCGCGCTGGCTGAGATCTTCGAGGAGTGCCGCGAGGCCGCGATCAAGCTCAGGCAATTTCCGCCGCATGATCTGGAAGTGCTGTTTGTGCGTGTCCCAGCCCTTGTAGTTGATCGTGACGTAGGGAACACCGCGCTCGACGAGGCGGCGCGCCATCAGGCACGACTGGCCAAAAGTGTTTTTGCCGTAGCGGTCTCGCAGGTCGTCTTGCTCTTGGGCGAGATCGAACACCTTGCCGGCATCACCGAGGATCATCTCGTAGGCATCGGTCTCACACTGGCCGAGGGCAGCGAGACGGGGATCACCGCTACGGGTGGCGCGTTCGAGGGTATTGAGTTGGTGCAGAAGTTCGCGGCGGGCACGCTGACGCTCATCCGTGACGCCTTGGGCGACGACGCCCTCGACGACGAACCGGTTGGCGCCGGGATCTCCGCCGGTAGCGAAAGGTTTGTAGCGGGAGCCAAGAAAGCCGGCTTCGGAAAAGCGCCCCTGTAACTCGGTCAGCACGACGTAGGGAGGGAGCAGGCCTTTGTAGCCGGCGTCGTAACCCTTGAAGAGCGAAACCACGGCACCGGTCCCGGGAAACACATCACGGCCACCCGAGGCGCGGCCGGTCTGCACCATGTAGGCAGCGGTCTCGTGGCCGTTGTTGCCGTGCGTCATCGAGCGAATGAGGGAGTATTTGTCGGCCTGTTTCGCGAGGAGCGGGAAGAGTTCGCCGATTTGCATGCCGGCGACGTTGGTGGGGAGGGCGGAATTGAGCGGCCCGGTGTAGTCGGCGCCCGCGGTGGGCTTGGGATCGAACGTGTCGATGTGGCAGGGGCCGCCCCAGAGCCAGATTTGGATCACGGACTTGGCCTTGGCGACGGGCTTGTGCGGCGGTGGCGCGGCGAAGACGCGTGAGGTGAGACTGCCGGAGAGGAGGGCGCCAGCGGAACCGAGGAGGCCGAGGCGAATGGCTGCGCGCCGGGACATCGGGGCGCCGCGGAGACCGAGCAGGCGAAGCTCCGTGTCGAGATTCCAGAGGCGGGGATCATCGCTGTGATGGAGATTCATGATGAAACGGGGTTGGTGAACGCGTTAGTGGCGGTAGAGAAATTCGGCGCTATTGATGAGCGACCAGACGAGGTCCTGGCCGGCGGTGCGCGGGTCTTTGCGGGCGGCGAAATAGGCGCCGACGGTGCGACGTTCCTCCTCGGTCGGGGGCCGTGAGAGGATGGTGTAGTAGATGTTGTCGAGGTAGTCGCGCGGGGCGGACTTGGCGCGGACCAGGGCCTGGAGCTTGGGGCCTTGCTCGATCTTACGCTGGATGTGCGTCGAGTTGAGGAGGTAGAGGCGCTGATTGGCGGTAATGCGGTTGTTGCGTTCGGCTTCCGTGCCGGTGTCGCGCGAGGGCCGGCCGAAGGACTCAAGAAACGCGCTCGTGATACTCCCGTCGGGCAACGCAATGGAGCGCTGGTCGTCAGGCACGTAGGTGAAGGGCTCGGGGATCGCGCTGGAGTATTTCTCCGTGGTGCCGCTGAGCTGGTTGAGTGCATCGATCAGGACCTCGGCATCGAGGCGACGAAGCGAATAGAAGGCGAAATTGGCCTCGGCGGCGGGTGCATCGCTGCGGGCGACCGAAGAGAGCTGGTAGGTCTGCGAGGTGAGAATCTCGCGGAAGAGCTGCTTCACGTCGTAGTGGGAGGCGACGAGTTGCGCGGCAAGATAGTCGAGGAGCGCAGGGTTCGCCGGTGGGTTATCGGGACGAAGGTCGTCGGGCTCGTGTGTGATGCCGCGACCGAGCAGCCAACTCCAGGCCCGGTTGGCCAGAGCCCGGGAAAACCACGGGTTGGCCGGCGTGATCAACCAGTCAGCCAGGACTTCGCGGGGATCGCGCTCGGGTGAGAGCGTTACACTTGTCCCGTCGGGCAACGTGGCGGCGGTCGCGGAAAGCTTCGCAGCGTCGAAGAAGACGATCTCTTCCTTCCACTCGCCGGTGCCCTTGTAAGAGAGCGCGGAGAAAAAAGGAGCGAAGCCGGCGAGTTGCTCGGTCGGCCACTTTTCGGCGCGCACGCCCATGAATGTGAGCGCGACCATCCGGGCGAGTCCGGCGGGCTCCCGGCTCTGTGAGGCACGATAGAAATTGGCCGGACCGCTGCGGAAGTTGCTGCCGGAACCGGTGAGGAGCTCGCGGGCGAAACGGTCGTAGGGAACGTTGTCGCGAATGGCGGTGTGAATCCAGCGGTGATACGCCTGAGCGGCGTTGGGCCAAAGATTGATCGGGAACTCGGCTTTCACCCGTAGCAGATCGCTCCACTTCATGGTCCAGTAGTCGGCGAACTCCGTCCGGGTGAGGAGTTGATCGATGAGGGCAGTGCGCTTGGCCGGCGACGAGTCTTTGAGGAAGGCGCGGGTTTCTTCGGCGGTCGGCAAGGTGCCGATCACGTCGAGAAAGGTGCGCCGCACGAATACGGCATCGGTGCAGGGATGCGCGGGTTCGATGCCGAGGTGTTTGAGTTTCGCGAAGACGAGATCGTCGATACGGCCCGTGGAGCGCGGGATGCCGGAGCGCTCGAATGACGCGGTCGGTGAAGGGGCGGGTGCGCTGGAGCGGGGAGTGGTGTCCTCGGCGACGAGGGGCGGAGTCTGCGCAAAAACAGCCAGGCCGAAAGCTGCGCTACTGAAGAAGCGCCAAGTGCGCAAAATGCGCGGTGTCCGTCGCGCTCGTTGGCCCGCGCAGGGGAGTGGAGGGGTGGTGCGCATGGTAGTGGACGGGGGAAACGTGGCGGCGACGTGAAGGGGCACGTGTCGGAGGAGATGACGGCGTCATGCCGGCAGCGTTACGCCATGGAAAATGATAAGCGTGCGCTTATGCGGCACATTCCAAAGCGTGCTAGCGCAGCGAAAATGCGCGCACTCCAGGACGCGCGGTAACTCGACTCACGCCGTCACGTCTGCTCGCTCATGTCCTCAAACCCCGTGGGAATGGAGATGCTCGGAACAGGCCGAGTGTCCGCAGATGCCGGCAACCTGAGCACTTCGGCGGGCCCGCGTTCGCCTGAGTTTGTCGTTACAGAGTGTCCGCGCCCCGGCGAGCCGGTGAGTGGAGCGTTCCACCGCGTCGCGGTGCAATTGAAGGCCCGCGATGCGCAGCTGGTAAGCCTGATGGTCTACGGTGCGGTCGCGGCCGAGGTGGCAATCCTCCGCGCGATGCAAGAGGCGCTGGGGGAGTGTCATTGGCCGGTGACGTGGGTGGAGTGTGCGAGCTGCGACGGCGCGGCACTCGCCGGCGTGCAGGCGTTCGCGGTGAGTCACCGCTCGGTCACGCGCATTTCGGTCGGCGGTCGCGTGGTGGCTTCGGTGTATGAAGACGCCACTGCGCGTCATTGTCTGTTGGGTGGACTGGGGCCGAGGTCGATCCTGGGATCGCCGGCGATACAGACGGAGGAATCCTTCGCGCAATTGACGCAAGCACTGGATCTCGCCGGCTTTGCTTTGGCGGATGTCGTGCGCACGTGGTTCTATAATGAGGACATCTTGGCATGGTATGGGGAGTTCAACCGGGTGCGTTCTGCGCTCTATAAGACAGTGCTGTGGCGCACGGGATCGATCCCAGCCAGCACGGGCATCGGTGCACGCAATCCGGCGGGAGCGGCGCTCGCCCTAGCGGCGTGGGCGATGAGTCTCCTCGATTCATCGGCTTCGGCCGTTGAGGTGGCGTCCCCGTTACAATGTCCCGCCCCGGCTTACGGCAGCTCGTTTGCCCGTGCGATGGAGCTGAGTTCGGCGGGCTGGCGTCGGTTGCTCGTTTCGGGCACGGCGAGTATTCATCCCGGCGGCAAGACCGCGTGGTTGGACGATGCGCCGAAACAGGTGGATCTCACGATGGAGGTGATCGGAGCGATCCTGCAGTCGCGGGGCATGGATTTTCGATCAGTGACGAGAGCGACGGCTTACTATCGAAAGTCAGAGTATAAAGCTTACTTCGACGCTTGGCTGGCCGCTCGCGATCTCCCGCAGATGCCCGTGGTGCACACGCACAGTGTAGTTTGTCGCGATGATCTGCTCTTTGAGCTGGAGTTGGACGCCGGTGCTCCGGCGTGACGTCGGGTGGGGCAAGTCTGGCTTATTGAGAGCCGCGCAGGACGGTGCCGTTCCGGAATACGACTTCCTGGTCCTCGTTGTCCGCACGGCCGCGGCTGGCGCGGCGGCCAATGGGAGCACTCGTGCCCACTCCGACTCCGCCCACCGAGGTGCCGACGGAGACATTGGCGTTCTCTAGGATAGAGGGCAGGCGCGCGGACGATTGGCGGTAAATCCAAACTTCTTCGGAACCGTCTTTGCCCGTGCGGGATTGGATTTCCGTGGGTTTGCCCATGGCCATCTCGACCATTTCCGGGGTCATGCCGGGGATGGCGCGTTGTTGGAGAATGGCCTCCTGCATTTCTACCGGCCATGTTTCGTAGACCGAGCGTTTGGCGTCGATGCGCGACATCGGCGACGTAGCGCAGCCCGAGAACCAGACAGCGGCCGAGAGAGCGAAAAGTGAGGCGAGTCGGAGCAGGGGCGGTCGGAAGTTACACATGGGAGGGCAGGGGAGCGACAGCGCTTTAGTCAGCCCGGTTCCGCGGTTGAACTGCTTAAGGTTGATCGTCGGCCCTGGTTGGTGGGAAAACTACCCGAATCCGCCGCGACTTGGGCGGTGATGGCGGTGGGATAAATGATGCGCTTCCCGGCCCCGGCAAATCTTGCCGCGCGCGCCTGAGGTCGGTGCGGAAGTATTTTCCGCCAGACTTTAATGAATTTTAGTCCGCTCTGATTCAGTGACTTATGCGGCATGGTGGGTTTGGGGCATAGGTTTCGCTTAAGTGTCGGCGAAGATGAACATCGGACTCTACCAAAGTGCCTCCGCCCTCAGCGCTCTTGAGCGTTGGCAGGACTCCGTGTCTCAAAACATCACTTCCAGCCAGACGGCAGGCTATCGCAAGCGCACGGTCAGTTTTGCGACGCAGGCGGCTGGCGAACTTCAGGTCGATCCCAATGCCCGCATCGGTAAAGGCACCGCGATGCCGATGCTGTTCCCCCGCATAAATGCCGGGATTAATTTCCAAGTTGGCGAAACGCAGCCCACTCGTCGCGAGCTCGATGCCTCGATTCAGG
>CANGHW010000069.1 GCA_947453695.1 Opitutia bacterium | reverse complement strand
CTCATCCACGCCGACGTGTGAGTGAGCCCCAATTCCTGCAGGTGCGGCGGAGTGTAAGGATAGAAGGCCGCCAGCGGAATCGTGAAGAGCGCCGTGGTGAGAAACACAACCCGATGATCGCGGTTCTTGAGCAGTTCCAACGCATCGTAGCCAAACCGCTGCCGCCACGTGAGACCTTCGACCGCCTTGGGCGTTTCCAGCGCCGGCAACCAGAAGGTGAAGACACTCACGGCCAGCCATGCGATGGCACCACCATAGCCGGCCCACGGCGAACGATCCGCGCCCATCACGCTCACCAAGACGCAGCCACCCATCCACCCGAGGGTCGCCATCGCTCGCACCGGACCGAACTCTTTTTTCGCGTCCTCCAAACGCGCGAACACAATGGTCGACGCGATGCTCCACGTGGGTGACGAACAAAACGCGTGGAGCTGCACGAGAGCGAGGACGAGCCAGGGACTCGCGCCCTGCCCGATCGCGGTGCTGGCGGCGGCCATCGCGATCGCCGTCGCCAAGGCGAGCCAGCGCAGGACCTTGACCGGCGAGGCGTGGCGATCCGCCATCGCGCCAAACAGGAGGGGCGACACAAACGCGGCGACACCTGATGTCGCGAACGCATACGGCCGGATATGCGCGAGCCCGTGCGCTTCGAGCACAGAACTCAGCGGCACGAACCACATGCCCAGCGCCGCCCCTTGCAGGAAAAACAAGCCGATCAATTCGGCGTATTCGGCGCGGCGGAGGGTCTTGAGCACGCGCGGAGCACACACGGCCCCGCGCCCGGATCAAGCCTTGTGCGGAGGCGGACCGGCCGCGGCTTTTGCGTTTCAGCCGAGTGGTGCTCCCTTGTCCCATGTTCCCATGTCGCCTGCCCGTCCTCCTCAGCCTCGCCGCCATCCTAACCGGAGGCTGCGCGACGTCGTCGAGCCCGCTGCCGGCAACCGTAGCCCACGTGGACTTGGATCGCTACGTGGGACGTTGGTATGTGATCAGCCACGTGCCTTACTTCCTCGAGCGCGGCAAAGTGGCCTCCTACGACACCTACGCGAAGCGACCGGACGGCAAGTTGACCAATGATTTCACCTTCCGCCCCGAACGCGTGGATGCCCCCGAGAAAACTTGGCACGGCACTGCTGAAATCATCGACCGCGCGACCAACGCGACGTGGAAGGTGAGTTTCTTCTGGCCGGTGAGCGTCACCTACAAAGTGTTCGCCTTGGATCCGGAGTATCGTTGGGCGGTGGTCGGCACCAAGGATGCCGGGCTCCTCTGGGTGCTCGCGCGCGAGCGCCGACTCGCCGCTCCGGTCTACGAAAATATTCTCAGCCAACTACGGGCCAAGGGCATTTCCACGACCGAACTGGCGCTGGTGCCGCAGCCGGCGGATTGACGCCCGCCGTCAGGCGGTGACTCGACTCGCTGCCCTGCACACCCCAACGTTTCCCCATGCCCCTGCCCACCCGCGAAGCCGCCCAGCAACTCCTGGAGCAATACGTCACCGACGAATATCAACGCTACCACGCCCGCATGGTGGCGACCGCGCTCGCCGGCTATGCGACGAAGTTCGCGGGTGATCCCGAGCTGTGGTTTATCACCGGCTTGCTGCATGACATCGATTTCCAACGCCACCCCGACACCCATCCCCGCGAATCACTGCGCTGGTTTGCGGAATGGGGCTACCCCGAGGAACTGATCCACGCGGTCGAGGCCCACGCACTCGGCTACAACGGCTTCACTACCCTGCCCCGCACGAAACTCGCTGCGGCGCTGCTCGCGACCGACGAGCTTTGCGGTATTTTCTACGCGTATCGGAAAATGAACCCGGTGCGCTACGGCGAGATGAAGGCCGCCTCGATCCGCAAGAAGGTCAAAGACACCGGCTTTGCCGCCAAAGTCGACCGCGCCACAATCTATACCGGGTGCGAGCACCTCGGCGTCACGGTCGACGACCATATCACCTACCTGATCGGTTTTTTAGCGGCCTTTGATTGAGCCCGTCCCGCCGCCAGGCGCCTCTCACACGTAGCGAATCCATTCGCGCACCCATTCCGCGAGCGCTTCGGCTTGAGTGGCGGGATCGACCGTGACGAGGGCCCGATCTGGCGCCAGCCAGCGGGCGAGGCCGGCTGGATCGGCGATTTCTATTTTCGGCAGGGGGCGACGGACCTTGGCCCCAAGGTGAAAAATAATCTGCAGTTGCTCAGTCGCGCGCAGGTTGACCGTCGCAAATGATTCTGTGGTGCGAAAGCTCGGCGCGTTCCACTTGATCTCCTCCGTGATGCCCGGAGCAGCGGAGCAGATGATGGTGCGAACCGCAGCTAGCTCCGCTCTACGCGGACAAGCCAGGCTCGCGATGAAGGCATCAACCGTGATGACAGTCGAAGCCAGGGAAGCTTTCCGAGCGGGTCGCGCCGCGGCACGCGAGGACTTGGGCATCGGAGGGAGCGGGCGACTATTGCGGCTCCCACAGCCCGATCATCGCACCGGTGGGATCGACGATTATACTGAGCCAGCCCATCCCCTCGACCTCGGTGACGTCCTTGCAGATTTTCGCCCCGAGCTTTTTCGCCTGCTTGGTGGACTTGTCGATGTCGTCGACGAGCACATAAGGCATCCAAGCCGATCCCGCGCCGGGAATCATCTGCTTCATGATCCCGCCGCCGGTGCCGTCGCCCACTTGGATCGCGGTGTAGGTGCCAGCCGGCGTCGGCATCGGCAGGTCGGCCATCTTCCACTTGAAAAGTTGGGCGTAGAATTTTTTCGCCTTGGGCACATTGGTCGTGGCGAGTTCGACGTGGACGAAGGAATTGGGCATGGGAGTGAGAGGAAGGAGTTACGTTGGTGGCGGGCGGCCATGGACTTTTTCCAATACCGGGCTCACGGGCGCCACGGGACGCACCTCAACGCTAAGGCCGAGCGGCAGGCCCGGACAACGTTGCGCGATCGCGGTGGCCTCATCGAGGTCGGCCACCGAAAGCAGGAAATAGCCGCCCACGACCTCCTTGGCTTCGGCATAGGGGCCATCGCTCACCCGCTCCCCCTGAGGCCCGGCGACCACGCGTCCGCCCAGGCCAAGCGGCTGCCCATGCAGCACTTTGCCGTGTGCGGCCAGGCCGTCATACCAGTCGTTCCACTGCTGCGTGAGTGCATCACGCTGCGCGGGCGAGAGGTGAGCGTGAACATCGGGTCCGGCGTTGCGAAAGAGCAGGAGAAACGGAACCCTAGGAGTCGTTGGCAGTGGAGCAGACATGAACGGGATACGATGCTGGGCACGCCGGAGTGACGTCTTTCGGGCAGGGATGCGACCTTCAGATTTTTTGGGCCACGGCCTCCAACTGGGAGGTGGCTATGCCCCAGCCCTGATGAAAACCCATCTTTTCGTGGGTCTGACAATCAGCCACTGTCCAGTGACGCACACGGGCCGTGTAATTCGTTCGCCCGTTGCCTGCGTCCTCGAAGGTCAATACGACCGTCATAAAGGGCTTCTCCGACGGCTCCCAAGCGCGGTGGTAAGCATCGGTAAACACGAGCCGCTCATCGGGGACGACCTCCAGAAAAACGCCGCGATTGGGATACTCCGCGCCGTCGGGCCCGCGCATCGTGATCACACTCGAGCCACCGGCCCGCACGTCCAACTCCGCCGAGATTGTCTGAAAAGGCGGCGGAGTAAACCACTGCGTAATCAGCTTCGGCTCGGTCCAGCAGCGGAAGAGTTTCTCGCGCGGCGCCTCGAGCAGGCGATTGAGGACGAGTTCACGATCCGAGGGAAATGTAGGGGCAGTCACGGCAGAAGGCATGGTGGTGGATCAGATTCGGGGTGAGGAAGTGCGCGCGAAACTGGGCGAGGTTTCAATGTTTCAACGATTGAGCGCACGCCGATCGGACCGATCGCCACTATTTTTTCATCCAAGACATCTCACCCACGCTCGTCATCGCGCCCCAAAATGCCCTGACTAGCCCCATGAAGCGGGTCCTCTCTGTCATAGTTCTGGTCAGCGCACTCTGCTCCGCGGCGGGCGCTCAGACGAATCTCAACGACCTCCGCGCCGACCTAAATCCTCCCCTGGCGGAGGACGCCCCGCCTGCCCCCGGCCACCGCGTGCGGGCGACGACCGCGGGTTGGGATACCACTGCCGTGCACCACACGCTTTACCTGCCGACTGAGTGGAAACCCGGCGGCATGCTCCCCGTAATCGTCGAATATGCCGGCAACGGCGGCTACACGAACAAGCTGGGCGACACGAGCGATGGCACCGTGGAGGGTTGCATGCTGGGCTACGGACTGAGCGCCGGCCGCGGTTTTATTTGGATCGTCCTCCCATTCGTGGAAGTCGACGCCGGGCGGAAGCGCAACGCCACCAAGTGGTGGGGCGATATCGCCGAGACCAAACGCTACTGCCTCGCAACCGTGCGCGACGTGTGCCGGCGGTTCGGCGGCGATCCCGCGCGCGTCGTGCTCATGGGCTTCTCGCGCGGCGCGATCGCGTGCAGCTACGTCGGCCTGCATGACGACGAAATCGCCGGCCTGTGGTGCGGGTTGCTCGCGCACAGTCATTTTGAGGGCGAGTTCAAGCACCCCGCACCCGACCAGGCGGCGTGGCCTGAGCGGGTGCGACGTTTGGGCCGCCGTCCGCTGTTTATCAGTCAGGAGGGCGGCACGAAAAAGACCGAGGTGGCTCTTGCCACTCTCGGTCTCGCTGCGCCGATCACGGCGGCTGAACTGCCTTTCCCTAATCACTCTGCCCGCTGGGTGCTGTGTGATATCCCTTTGCGCGCGCAAGCGCGGGCGTGGTTACACGAAACCGTGCAGCGCGAACCTTAATCCGCGCCGCAGGTTAATTCAGATTAGGACGCGACCGGATAGTCGGTGTAGCCACGCGGACCGGGGCTGTAGAACGTCGAGCCGTCCGGCTCGACGAGAGCGACTCCGCGCTGCACCCGCTCCACGAGATCCGGATTACTGATGTAGTGATGGCCAAACGCCACCGCGGCCAGCGTGCCCGCCGCGACGGCGGCAGCACCCTCGGTCGGGGAATAGCCCATGTTGCTGACCAACGCACCGCGGAACGCAGCGCGGGCTGGCGTGACGACATCGGCCTTTTGCACGCCAAAGAAGTCGCCGCGCATCAGGTGAAGAAACGCAATCCCCCGGCGATCGAGCTCCGTCGCCACGTAGGTGGTCAGCGCCACGGGATCGCTGTCCTTCATATCATTGTAGCTGTTGAGCGGAGAAATGCGCACGCCAACCCGGCCGGCACCCCACACCGCAATGACCGCATCGACGACCTCGAGCAAAAGCCGGGCGCGATTTGCGATCGAACCACCATAGGGACCGGTGCGGCGATTGCTACCGTCGCGGAGAAACTCATCGAGCAAGTAGCCATTGGCCCCGTGGACTTCCACGCCATCAAAGCCGGCACGCTGGGCATTTTGCGCCGCCAGGCGGAACCCCGCCACGATCCCCGGCAACTCGTCGTCCCGCAGCTCACGCGGAATCTCGTAGGGTTTCTTGCCCTGCGGGGTGTGCGTCTCGTCATTTTCAATGCGCAAGGCGCTCGGCGCCACCGGCTGGGCGCCATTGTTCAGGAGGGAATGGCAAGCCCGGCCGCCATGCCAGATTTGCAGCAGGATTTTGCCGCCCTTGGCGTGCACGGCATCGGTGACCTTCTTCCATCCCGCGACCTGCGCCTCGGAGTAAATGCCCGGCTCACGACCGCCAAAAGCCGAATTACCGGCGATCGCCATGGTGGCCTCGGCGACGATCAATCCGGCCGAAGCGCGCTGGGCGTAGTATTCCGCCATGATGTCGGTGGGCACATGATCGGCATCCGCACGACAGCGGGTGAGCGGAGCCATGATGATGCGATTGGAGAGCGCAAGGGCGCCCAACGAGACGGGACTAAACAACGATTGAGTGGACATGGTTGAAGGGAAGAAATGACGAGACGCCACCTCACTGAAAAGGCAAGCAACCGAGACTGGCTGACGGCAGTGGATTCCTCGCTTGCGCACCGTGCCGGGCGCTCCGCACTCTGACTCTCCTTTTTCCTCTGTCATGCCCAATCCGCCCTGCCCTGCCTGCACCCTCGAAGATGTTCTCAGTCACTCCGCCCACTGGGAATGCGCCACGTGCGGACACGAGTGGCCGAAGGAAGCCGCGCCCGAAGTCGCCCGCGTGGTGAAGGACGCCCACGGTAACGTGCTGGTCAACGGCGACAGCGTCGTGCTGATCAAGGACCTCAAACTCCGCGGTGGTTCAGGAGTGCTCAAGGGCGGCACCAAGGCGAAAAACATCCGCCTCGTCGACGGTGACCATGAAATCGACTGCAAAGTGGACGGCGTCGCAATGGCCCTCAAGGCCTGCTTCGTAAAGAAGGCCTGAGTCTGCGCTTACTTCTTGGTGGATTTTTTTGCCGGCTGGTTGTCCGGGGTCTTCTTAAACTTCCGCAGCGGATTCTGCTTTTGTTGAAAACGCTGAGCTAGCTTCTGGTCTTTGATCGTCGGTAGATATTTTGCACCCATAGGGAGGAAGGAGGGGCGGGCCGGTCTCTCCGGGCAAACAGATTCGCAGCCGCGAGTGCTACGCGTGCCCCAACGCCCGCCTCACCGCCGGAGCCACCTCGGTGCCGAGCAATTCGATGGCGCGCATAATCTCGCGATGCGTAAGCACCCGGTTGTCGAGTAACACCGTTTGCCGCGTAATGCCGCCCAGCGCTTCGTTGGTCCGGATGATCTTCTCAGCCACACTCGCGGGGCTACCGACCAACAGCGCGCCCAAATGGCTGCACTGGGCATCAAACTGGGGGCGCGTGGGGGGCGGCCAGCCGCGCTCGCGCCCGATTCGGCCGAAGGCATCACGGTAGGCCGGCCAGAATGTTTCCAACGCGGCTGTAGTCGTATCGGCAATAAACCCGATGCCATGCAGACCGACCGAAAGCTTCTCCGGGGCATGACCGGCCTGGCGGCCCGCCGTCCGGTAGGCTTCCACGAGCGGTCGAAATTGCGCCGGCTGGCCTCCGATAATCGCGATGATCAAAGGAAGGCCCAGCGAGCCAGCCCGCATCGCCGACTGCGGCGTGCCTCCGACGCCGATAAACACTGGTAACGGCTGCTGCAATGGCCGCGGAAAAACGCCCTGACCGGTGAGTGACGCCCGGTGGCGGCCGGACCACTCGACATGAGTGCGCTCCCGCAAGCGCAGCAGCAGCTCGAGTTTCTCCGCCGCCAGTTCGTCGTAATCGTGCAGATCATAGCCGAACAAGGGGTAGGACTCGATGAATGATCCCCGTCCCACAATAATCTCTGCGCGGCCCTGCGAGATCAGATCAAGCGTGGCGAACTGCTGAAAGACTCGCACGGGGTCGTCGGAACTTAGAACCGTGACGGCACTCGCGAGGCGGATCCGCTTCGTGCGCGCCGCCGCCGCTGCGAGCAGCACCACCGGGGCCGAGGCGACGAAGTCGGGCCGGTGATGCTCACCGATCCCGAAAACATCGAGCCCCACCTGGTCAGCCAACTCGATCTCTTCGAGCAACTCCGCCACCCGACGAACATCGCCCGGCGCACCGTCGGCCGTAGTGTCGAGCCCGGTGGCCACAAAGCTATCAACCCCGATTTGCATGCCGCCACTGCGACGCAGAGCAGCCACGTTGTCAGGCGCAATTCGCACCGAGCCCGAGTGAAGCCACTGGTCGCCGGAACTAATGATCCAACCAGCTTCCGCTCGCGGCTTTCTTTCTGTGATCGCTAAACTGCTCCGAGCACCTTCGGTGCGACGACTTCAAGCGCCGGCCGCCGGCGTGGATAACGACAGAACGCGAGGCCCACGATCGCGAAATCAAGCCCGGCGGTGAACAGCATACCAATGATGGCCTGCCACTCCGTGTAGCGCTCCGTGTAGATGTAGATCGCGAGATTCGCGAAGCCGAAGAGCAGCCAAGTCGCCACGCTCAGTCCGGCCGATGAACGGGCGCGGATCATGCGGATCAGTTGGACCAAGGTTGCCGCCGGGAAGACCACGGCAGGCAGGATTCCGGCTATTTGTGTGATCGTCATGGCGGTGATTGGATGTCGCAACGGCGGTCAGGCGGATCAGTGGTGGCGGCAGCCCAGGGAATCGAACCCCGGCGGGGCTATCATCCCGTGTCTCACGTGACGCTGCCCGGTTCCACCGATGATCCGCGACTAGGAGCGTCGCGAGGAATGTTATGCTGTCAGTCTACTCGATTCCGCACGAGATGACTGCGCGGGAATTGTTCAGTATGCCGCTCCCGTTGTGTTTCGTCGCCGCGCAGGACCACAAACTCTCATTAAGGAAGGGTCAATTTCTGCGCTTACTGTGCCAAGCCATGCCGAGCGCGAATCGGCTCGCTGAGCTATGGTGATGCCGGCGGACGAGACCGTCTCGAGCCGCGACACCTATCAACTACCACATGAAGAAAACCTCCCCCATCCTCGCCTGTGCCGCACTGCTGGTGCTCACCGTTGCCGGTGCATCCGCCGCCAGCCCCTGGTCGGCCCGCCTGCGGGCCACCTACTTGCAGACCGTGGACCACTCCGATGCCTTCTCCGCGCTCGGCCTTAATTTTGCCTCCGGCGCAGTCGGCGTGAACGACAAATGGATCCCGGAAATCGACGTAGACTACGCCTTCACCGACACGCTCGCCGCGGAAGTCGTGCTCACCATCCCGCAGTCACAGGACGTCACGCTCGCAGGTGTGGGCAAGCTCGGCACCTTCAAACACCTGCCCCCGACATTCCTGCTGCAATACCGCGCCAATCCGGGAGGAGCGATCCGCCCTTACGTCGGCGCCGGCGTCAACTTCACGTTGATCTACGACAATAACCTGAAGGTGGCCGGTATCCCGCTCTATCTCGACCACTACAGCCTCGGCATCGCCGGTCAGGCCGGTGTCGACTGCAAGATCGACAACCGCTGGACCTTCAATCTCGACCTCAAGAAGGCGGTAATCCGTTCCGACGTGTCCACCTCTGCAGCGACGCTCACCACCGCGCGCCTCGATCCCTGGCTCTATTCGATCGGGCTTCGCTACGACTTTTGACTCGGCCTCGCATTCGTGAAAATAGCACGCCGGACCCTCGGGTCCGGCGTTTTTCATTTAGGACCTGATCATGAGAGATTCCGTCGCGACCACAGGATACGCCAGCAACTGACCAATGCGCCCTCATGCGAATGGAATCACCACCACGCTTGTCTGGGAGAGAGGAGCGGACCAAGAATTTATGGCGGACGGAGTGTGGCGGTAAGAGGCGTTCGTCGGAGGGCAAAGACCATCGCCCCGCAAATTAGCCTGCCCGCAGGTCAATCGACCGCACCATCGAGGTAGCGATATACTCTCGGGGTCATTGCGAAAAACGGGCCGTGGATAAGCTTTTTGCGAAAGCTTCCCCCACCACACGTCTGCATCAGTTCGCCCGGAAATTATTAAGTCCCACCCAGCGACAAAATCTTCCCACACCACAACAGAACGGGCTCGTCGGATGCGCAAAAAAGGCGCCACCCCAGGGATGGCGCCAAAAGACCAACGCGATGCAGCGAACCGGAGTCCGCCTGCGCGGTTATTTTTTCAACGTCGCACAGAAACGCGCGAGACGATCGACGCCTTTCTTGATGATCTCGTCGGACGTCGCGTAGCTCAACCGGAGGTATCCCTCCGCGCCAAATGCACTGCCCGGGACGGCGGCGACTTTCTCGGTGTCGAGCAAGCGATTGCAGAAATCGAGATCTGAGAGGCCGAAGCTGGAGATGTTCGGGAAAAGGTAGAACGCACCCTCGGCAAGCAGACACGAGATGCCGGGAATCTTATTGAGCTCGGCGTGGAGGAATTTCCGCCGGCGGTCGAAGGCCGTCATCATGGTCTGAAGCGACGCCGCGGTCTTTTCCTTTTCCTTCAAGGCGGCCAGTGCGCCGTATTGCGCAAAAGTGGTCACATTGGAGGACATTTGGCTTTGCAGCTCGGAAATGGCCTTGGCGATGGGCGCCGGCGCGACGGTGGTGCCGATACGCCAGCCGGTCATCGCGTAGGTCTTCGAGAATCCCGCGACGGTGATCGTGCGGGCTTCGACTTCTTTGCTGAAGGTCGCGATGCACGTCGGCTTGGCGCCGTCATACACGAGGTGCTCATACATCTCGTCAGAGAGGATGTAGAGATTGTGTTTGAGCGCGACGGCCACGATGTCCTCGAGCTCCTTGCGCGAATAGACCGCACCGGTCGGGTTCGAGGGCGAATTGAGAATCAGGAGCTTCGTGCGCGGCGTGATCGCGGCCTCGACCATGGCCGGTGTGAGACGAAAGCCGGTCTTGTCGTCGGCCAGGACGAACTTCGGGGTGGCTCCGGCCAACTTCACCATCTCTGGGTAACTTACCCAGTAAGGCGCGGGCACAATGACTTCGTCGCCGGGCGAGCAGGTCGCCATGACGCCAAGGTAGCAGTTATACTTTCCGCCCGGCGAGACGATGACCTGCGAAGGCGCCGCCTTGAGGCCATACTCCGCGAGGTAGCGGTCGACGATCGCCTGGCGCAGCGGCTCGATGCCGGGCGTGGGGGCGTATTTCGTTTTGCCACCCTTGAGCGCGGCGATGCACGCGTCCTTGATATGTTCGGGGGTGTCGAAGTCGGGCTCGCCGGCGGCGAAACCACAGACGTCTTCACCCGCTGCTTGAAGGGCCTTGGCCTTGGCGTCGACGGCAAGCGTCGGCGAAGGCGAGACATTGCGGGCCCAAGTGGAGAGTGGCGCGGGAGGGTTGCTCATGGACAAACGGCGAGACCAAAAGGTCCGCGCACCGGAAAAGCAAGCCCGCCTATCGCGCCGGTCCAACGGTCCATCTCACCCGCCCATAAAAAAAACGGCGGTCAAAGACCGCCGTTGGCGCGAACCACCCGGATTCTGGTTACTTCTTCTTTCCTTTGACCGGCTTTAGCGGCAGGCTCTCCAACGCGAGGCGGAGCAACTCACCGACGCTGGCGTCCTTCTGGCGTGCATAGCGCTTCAGACGGGCGCGCTGCTCGCTGTTGATGCGGACCGAAATCTGCCGATGGGGATCACGCGTCGGCTCGCACCCTTCGAAATCGAAGGTCGTGATGGCGAGGCGAACGACTTCGCTGGCGGTCGTGAAAGCATGACCACGGCGGCAACTTTCAATTTTCGCGATGAGCGAAACCGGCAGATCAAACGTGAGCGGGGCGGATGCGGGGCGTGATTTCTTGGCCATACGAGGGGACGGGATTAGTTGCCGGATTCACGGAGCAGGCACCGTTCGTTCGTAGTCGGCAAACAAATTTTGCACACTAGGTGATGTCACCATGCTCGGGCCGTTATTCTACGGATGGCATCGGCCGGCCCCAGTCTGCACTCTTGGGGACTCCATTTCACTCACCGTGAAAGTTCAAGCCCAGCTCCGGCGATGTCCCGGTAAATTTATCGAATCGTCCATCCCAGCCTAAAAAAACGGTCCTCGAGTCCTCCGAACTGCGCCATTTTTTCGTGCGAACGAAGCCCCACCAAGTGAATCGTCCGCCGGCCTTGGTCCCTCTACGGAGCCAGAAGGATCAAGCGCTCGGACGGTGGCGGGGTTACGAGGTCGCCCAAGGCGGCAGGTATGAAGACCGCCGTCGGCAGCGCGAGGCCAAGAGCCGCGGCATTGACTGAAAGCCGGGTCTTGTCGCGCGTCATCTCGTCACGCACTTCAAAGGATTTGGGAATCCATTGCTCCCCCACTTTCTTAAGATCCAGCAGCGAGAGCGTCTTCACAACTCGCGCGTCGCGGTTGAGGCTCTCGATTTGAGTCGGAGCATTATACTGCGTGTCGAGAAAGACCCGCACGGCGCCCAGTCCGGGATACTGCGCAGCAAATGCCGCGGGCGGACGAAAGACAAACACGTGAGCCGGACGACCGCGCACCTTCGTGATCCGTTCCAACAGCGGATCAGGCCAGTGCAGGAACGGCATCTGCAGATCAAACGCCGTGAGATTCACTCCGGGCACGACGGGCTTAAATAGAGCCGATACCTCCAGCGCAGCCACTTTCCCCTCGGCCAAACGCCAGACCGCGGGTTGCGGACCGTTTTGGATCAAGAGCCGCTGTTCGTGATTCGCTCCATCGGCCAAGATTACCCGGGAAATTGTGCCATTGGTATTGCGGCTACCCCACATCTTGCCCTCCCAGACTGCCTCCTCGCCGCGGCGGGGCATTGAGCGGAGTTCAAACCCCAGATAATAATCTCCCTGGATACCGGTCTGGCGAAACTGCGTTAAAATCTGGGCCACCTCCGCCGCCGAGGGCAGGCCGATCTGCGCTAGCTCCGGCGGTGCCGGGAGCGGCGCTGCCGCAAACACACTCGAGGCGCCGAGGGCTGAAATAAAAAACGCCCGCCGGAAAATGGCGGGCGTAAAATTAACCAAGATAGCCATCCCAAATCAGGGCTTCTTAGCAGGCTCGGAAGCGGGAGCCGCCGGGGCGGTGACTGGAGCAGTCATGGGCGCAGTGACGGGAGCGACCGGTGCAGCAGCGGCCGGGACCGGAGCAGCGGCCGGAGCGGCGATGGTGGGGAGCGCGCTGCCAGCGGCGGCTGCAGCATGCTTGCTCTCGTAAATGCGGCCGAGATAGAGGGCGAAGGCCAACACGAAGAAGAGGACCGCCGCGTAAATGGTCGACTTGCTGAGCACGTTACCCGTCTCCGCGCCGAAGGCAGCTTCGGCTGCGCCGCCGCCCAGGGCTGCGCCCATGCCGCCGTCTTTCGACTTCTGGGCCAAGACGACCAGCACGATGAAGACCGAGACAATGATGAGGATGAAGGTAAGAATTCCGAGGACGATGCTCATGGGAAAGGGTCGAAAAAGCAGAGGCTGGCGTGATTTGTCAATGGCCCTTCTGGGCGGGGTTGTGGAGCGAGCAAGTGCTCACGCCTCCACCCCCAGCTTCTCCAACAACCGCTGGAGGTCATCATTGCCGCGATATTCGATCACGATGCGCCCCTTCTTGGGGGTGTGCAGCACGGCGACCCGCGCGCCGAGGTGTGACGTCAGCTTGCGCTCAATGCCCGTCACGGTGGCGGCATCTTTCGGAGAAAGGCCGCGTTTCGGGGCCGAGGCAACGGCCGGGCTCCCCGGCGATGCTTTGGCCGACTGGGTGAGTTTCTCAGTGCCGCGCACGCTCAAACCTTCCTCGATCACGCGGCGGGCGAGCAGCATGCGTTGCGCGCCATCCTCGATCCCGAGAAGAACTTTCGCGTGCCCTACGCTCAGCAAGTTCTTGGCGACGTAGCCCTGCAACTCGCCGTCGAGTGAAAGCAAACGGAGTGAATTGGCGACGCTGGCCCGCCCTTTGCCGACCCGCTCGGCTGCACTTTCCTGGGTGAGATCAAAATCTCGAATCAGGCTCGCGTAGCCATGGGCCTCTTCGATCGGGTTGAGCCCCTCGCGCTGCAAATTCTCGATCAAGCCCAACGCCGCCGACGACGCGTTGCTCGCTTCGACGATGCGGGCCGGGATCGTCTTGATCTTGAGCTGCTGGAAGGCGCGCCAGCGGCGCTCACCTGCGATGAGCTGAAACTTGTCCCCCGTTTTCCGCACCACGATGGGCTGCAGGAGGCCTTCAGACCGAATGCTATCCGCCAACTCGGTCAACTGATCAGCGGGAATCTCGCGTCGCGCCTGATAGGGACTCGGCTCGACCAAATGAACCGCGATTTCCAAATAACCGGGTGCACCCGTCGGCGCGACCGGCGCGGCAGCGGGAGCAGGAGCCGGCGGAGCGGCAGGTGTAGTCGGGGCGGGCGATGGCGTAGCCGGCTTGCCGGCGGCGATGAGACCGCCAAGGCCGCGGCCAAGGCGGGATTTAGGTGCAGCTGACATGGTTTATTTGGCTCCGGGAATGAAAAGCGTCTGACCGATTTTGATCAGCGAGGGATCGGAAATCTTATTCGCATTCACGATATCCTGCTGCTTCGCCCCGGTCTTTTTGGCGATTACGGCGAGCGTATCGCCCTTCTGGACGACGTAGTTGCTCCCCTCTTTCGGGTAGTCTTCGGCAAACGTCGTCGTCGCGGCGGGGCGCGCCGTCGGTGCGGCCGCGGGAGCGGCAGGCTTGGCCAGAGCGTCGAGTGCGGCGTTAGTTTGCCGGGCAAGCTTCTCCATTTGCGTGCTTACGACTTGGAGAGTTTCGGTCTTCGAGGTCGCGACGGCGGTCTTAATCGTGCGATTCAATTCCGCCACGGCCTCATTCAACTGGGCGACCGTCGCCACAGTCCGGCCATCCGCCGCCGCGGATTTGCGACGTAGCTCGGCATTCTCCCGCTCAAGTTGTTCGACCCGCAGCGACAGCTCACCCACGCGCTGCACGAGCCCGCGAACATCCTCGCGGAGGTTCGCCAGCTCGAATTGAGCGGTGGTCGTTTGGGCCAACGCGGTCGTCGTGAGCGCGCATCCCATGAGCAAACGGAAGAACATTCGGCGCAGCTTGCGGAAACGAATTCCAAAAACAAGTGAAGACACGGCCGGCGCCCCCCTTGCGCTGGTGCATTGACCACCCGCACGTTTCGCTGTGACCTCCCGCCATGATGCTGGCGTCGTGGCCCCACCGATTTGTTCTGCTGGTAGTCCTCGCGTGCACGTGCGCAACCGTCCGCGCCGCCGTTCCGCCCGCCCTGCTCACCGCCGTCAACCATCTCCGCGAGCAGCGCAGCTACTCTTGGGAAATCATCAACGCCGATCCCGGTCCGGTGCAGGTGACTTACGAGACCCGTCGCGGCTCCGTCACCATGGTGCAGCAAAACAATGCGCCCCACGTGCTCGGCAGCCGCACTTCGAATGGCGACATGCTCCTCCAGCGCGACTGGCCGGATGGAGTGCGCCTCGACACCCTCGTCGCCAACGACGGCCAGATGGTGACTTTCACCCCGGAGGGGTGGATGACCAATCAAGAGGTGCTCACCGCCATGGCGGAAGAGCGCATGAAGGATGGCGCACCTTCCACCCGCTACCAGTGGCTGCGCCGCGCGGACCGCCCCGATACCCGCCGGCCCGATGAAGAACTAGCCGCCGCGGTCGGGGCCGCCAAAGAATTCAGCGTCGATGGCGACTCTTACTCGGCGCGCATTCGGGTCGGCGGCGAAGGCGATCCCGAGGCGACATCGCGCACGGCTTTTGAGGTCACACTCGTGGTCAACGTGCGCAATGGCGTCGTGCGCGATTACCAGTTGAAGGTGGAGGGCTCGCGCTCGCTGGCTCGCCCGGGAATAAAGGTCCCGCTGAGCGATGATCGCTTTGTCATTTTGACCTACCTCCCAGTCCGCAAGCTCGACGTGCCGGACGAGGCCTGGAGCAAACTGAAGGAAACGAAGTCCGCCGGACGACGTTAACTGCCCGCCGCCACCAATGGGGGCATCGGCCGCGATACCAGTCGCGTTCCGGCGGCCATCGGCGCACCCCGGAGAAACTCCGCGGCCGGCAACATGCGTCCGCCGGGGCGCTGCAGGCGCCTCACGCGCAACGTGCCCTGCCCCGTGGCAATCAACAGCCCTTGCGCGTCAGCGCCGATCACCTCTCCGGCCACTGCCGCTCCGGCTGACGCATCTCCCACCTCCGCGAGCCCAAATTTCACCAACTGGCCGCCGATTTCCACCGCGCAGGCCGGCCAGGGAAAAAGCCCGTTGATCCGCGCTGCGAGCACCGCCGCCGAGGTGGAAAAATCGAGCACGCCATCATCCTTCTCCAGTTTCCGGCAATGGCTCACCGCCGCCTCATCTTGCGTGGCAAACGCCAGGGAGCCGTCCCGCAGCTTGGGCAAGGCGCGCGCCACGAGCGGCACGCATGCAGCCGCGAGCTTGGCCTCCACCTCGAGTGCCGTGTCGAGCGGATCGATTTGCACCCGCTCCACATCGGCCACCGGACCGGCGTCGAGCTTGCGCACGATACGCATGAGGCTGACACCCGTCTCCCGTTCGCCGCTCGCCACCGCGGTTTGAATCGGCGAGGCGCCCCGGTATTTCGGCAGGAGGGAGGTATGCAGGTTCAGCGTGCCCAGTCGCGGCGTGTCGATAAACGCATCACGCAAGATGTGTCCGTAAGCCATCACCAAGGCTACGTCCGCGCCGAAGGCCGCGAGCTCACCGCGCACGTCGTCCGTTAGTTTCTCCGGCTGCAGCACCGGCAGTCCGCGCCCCAGCGCCCACGTCTTGATCGCATTGGGTGTGATCTTTTGTCCACGCCCTACCGGACGATCCGGTTGCGTGAAAACCGCTACGACCGTCGCAACTGCGCTACCCTCGCCCGTGAGCCACTCGAGCAGCGGCAGGGCGATGGCGTCGGACCCGAGGAAAACCAGCTTCAGCGGGCTCACTTCAATTTCGCCCGCCACGCCGCGACGGCTGGCACGAGCGAGCGGGTAAACGCGGCGTCGGTGTCCGGCTTCGGCAAACCGTCGAGGACGCCCCAAAACTCGGTATGCTGCACGCTGGCGCCCGGCGCGAGTTTCACAATCGGGCTCAGCGTCTCAAACTCGATCATCGTGCCGTCGGTAAAGGTTTCAAACGCACACCCGAAGTCCGGGTAGGACGCTCCCGCAACGACTGCGGCGTATTTCACAAACGTCGTGCCTTCGAGCCAGTAGGCCGACCAGCCGGGATAATTCGTGATGCCGAGCTTCTGCGCGGCCTTCGTCTGCCCGACGTCAATCCCAATGAAGTCGCGATGAAGGTTCCACACTGGCAGCGCGAGATCCGTATAGCTCCACGGCACGAGTGAATAGGTCGGCAGCAAGTCGCCGCCCGCGTGACTGCCCTTCGGCATCAGGGGCAATACGCCGAAGCCGCCCGCGCGAAACATCGTCAGCGCCCATGCCGCCGTCTCGACCGGCCAGAGCCCGTGATTGGTGATTGCGTGGGTCACCTTCACGGTGCGCGGACCGACAAATTCCAGCTTCATCGCCTTCTGCATGCCGGTCTTCGGCTCGGTCGGCTGCGCGAGCGCGACGCCGTTCTTGAGCGGCTTGACCGCGAGCGGCTCATCGTCGGGCTGATAGGTGCGCACGATATCCTCGGGCGAATGCCAGAGGCGGTGGCCACCGCGGATATTCATTCCGTGCGCGCGCGGAGCATCGGGCGGAAACTCAATGAACAGATTTCCCGCCCGCCCCTGTTTCGAGGCGAGGGAAACGACGCGCGGACCGACCGAGGTCGTGACGGTCAGCGCAAGATTCGCGGTCGAGAAGGTGAGCGCCTCGCCCCCGCGGTAATCAGTCTTCGAGTGTTTCATGCGTAGAATCGGTCTCGGCCTCTTCGCTGGCCTTCCACTTCGGCACGAACGGCGCCGGCCGCTTGGCCTTGTCCGCCGCCTCCATCTTGGACGCGAACGACATATTCGGGTCATTCTTTTCCTTACCCACGAGGTCGAAGTAGATCGGGCAGCCCTGCAGGCCAAACTCCTCGACGAGTCCGGCTTCGAGGTAGCGGCGATACTGTTCGGTGAGTTTCTCTTCGCGGTTGCAGAAGAGTTTCATGCGGAACGGACGCGTGCCGGTCTGCGTGACATAGTAAACGCGGAAGCGCTTGCCGCCGACGGCTGGCGGGGGCGTGCGCTCGGTGAGGAAGCCGATGACCTTGTTCAGCTTCGCCGTCGCGATCTTCGTATCGAGCGCGCGGTTCAGTTTCACCGCGGCGTTGAGCATGCGATCCACCTCGTAGCCGGTCATGGCGGAGACGTAGATCAAGGGCGAGCCGGGGGTGAAATAGAGGCGCTCGAAGAGTGCCTTCTCGTATTTTTCGCGGTAATCGCGCTCACTCTTGTAGGGCGCGAAGCCGCCCTGCTTCTTAAACGCGTCTTTCACGAGGTCCCACTTGTTGACGACGATGACGATGGGCTTCTTCTCCTTGATCGCTTCGCCCGCGATCGCCTTGTCCTGCTGGGTCACACCATCGAGCGCATCGAGCACGAGGAAGACGACATCAGTGTTCTTGATCGCATCGAGGGAACGCAGACGGGAAAAATATTCGACGGGCGACGCCAGCTTGGTCGCGGCCTTGATACCCGCGGTGTCGATCAGCCGGAACGGATACTTGTTTCCATCGCGGCCTTCGAACTCGAAGGTCAACTCCACTGAATCGCGCGTCGTGCCGGGCACGTCGCTCACGATCAGCCGATCGCTCTTCAGGAGATTATTGCTCAGCGAGGATTTGCCGACATTCGGGCGGCCAATGAAGCACACCGTCAGTGCCTTCGCCGGATCGCGGACGACTTCCGTCTCGACCGTGATCGGCCCCAGCGCATCCGCGATGGCGTCGCGCAGCTCCCCTTCGCCGCGGCCATGCTCGGCCGAGACGCGGAGCGGTTCGCCCAGACCAAGGCGATACGCATCGGCGAGCTGGATTTTATCGTCATCGAAGTCGGCCTTGTTGATCACGAGGCGGACCTTTTTCTTACTCTTCCGCAGCATGGCCGCGATCTTCTCGTCGAGCGATGAGAGGCCGGAGAGACCGTCGATCACGAAGAGAATGAGTGTGGCGGTCGCCATCGCGAAGTCCACTTGCTGCTCCGAGGCCTTCGTGAGGGCAGCCGGCGTGTCGACGCCCTTGTAGCCGATGCCACCGGTGTCGAGCAGTGTGTAGTCGCCCTCGCGGATCTCGGCGGAAATGACGTCACGCGTCACGCCCGGCTGATCGTGCACGATGGAGATGCGCCGACGCGCGAGCCGGTTAAAGAGGCGGCTCTTGCCGACATTGGGCCGGCCGACGATGGCGACAGTTCGATTCATGATGGGAGACAGGAAAACGGGAAGGCCGGAAAGTGCAGGCTATTTCTTCCCGCACCTTCCGGCCTTCAAGATGGGAGCTTACTTCTTCAGTCCTTGGACAAACCGATCCATGCGGTCGAAGGCGACAATGAGCTGCTCGTAGCTCGTCGCAAAACACGCGCGGACGTGGCCCGTGCCGTTCTCGCCAAATGCGGTGCCAGGCACCACAGCGACTTTCTCTTTTTCGAGCAAGCCGACGGCGAATTCCTTCTCCGTAACGCCGATCTTGGCGACACTAGGGAAGGCATAAAAACTACCGCGCGGCGAGTGGCAGGTGAGGCCGATCTCGTTGAAGCGACGCACCACCAAATCGCGGCGACGGTGATATTGTTCGCGCATCTTGAGCACGCTATCCCAACCGCGCAGGAGCGCCTCGAGCGCGGCTTCCTGGGCAATAATCGAGGCGCAAAGCATCGAATATTGGTGCACCTTCATCATCGCATCGATGAGCGGCGCAGGTCCGCAAGCGTAGCCGATACGCCAGCCCGTCATCGCAAAGGCCTTCGAGAAGCCATGGAGGAAGATGCAGCGCTCGGCCATGCCGGGGAGGCTCGCGATGCTGGTGTGCGGGCCGTCGAAGGAGAGCTCCGAGTAGATTTCATCGGTCAGAACGAGGAGGTCTTTCTCGCGGCAGAAGGCGGCGATCTTCTCCAGTTGTTCCTTGCTGCACGTGCCACCCGTCGGATTGCAGGGCAGGTTCAGCATGAGCATCTTGCAGCCCGGCTGCCAGGCGGCGCGGAGGGCCTCGGCGGTGAGCGCGAAGTTATCCTTCGCGTAGGTCGGGACGGCGATCCCCTGGGCGTGCACGAGCGAGATGCTCGGGTGATAGCTCACATAGCACGGCTGGTGAAACATCACCTTGTCACCGGGATTGCAGAAAGCACGGCAGGCAAGGTCGAGCGCTTCGCTCACACCCACCGTCACGATGATCTGATCCTCGGGGCGGTAGCTGACCGCGAAGTGCTCCTCGACGTAGGTCGAGATCGCGCGACGCAGTTCAATCAGGCCGAGATTGGAGGTGTAATAGGTCTTGCCGCGCTCGAGAGCGAAGATCGCCGCCTCGCGGATGTGCCAAGGGGTGACGAAGTCGGGCTCGCCCACGCCGAGCGAGATCACGTCCTGCCCTTTCATCTTCGCAACGAGTTCGAAGAAATCGCGAATACCACTCTTCGGCAGCGCGGCCACGTGGCCCGCTACCCAACGTTTCGGGTCGGTGCTCATGGTAAATAGGTCGACCGGTTAGGGCGCGACGTTGAGCCGGGAGCTTTGCGCTTCGCCGCCATCGAGCAGGAACCCCTGCTCCTTGTAGCAACGCAGCATGAAGTGAGTGGAGGTAGAGAGCACGCCCTCGATGGTCGAGAGCTTCTCCGACACGAACGATGCGACCTTTTGCAGTGACGCGCCCTTCACAAACACCAACAGATCGTAGCCGCCCGACATCAGGTAGCACGACTCGACTTCGTCGAAACGCGCAATGCGCTCCGCGAAACGGTTGAACCCGCCGCCGCGCTCCGGCGTGACCTTTACTTCGATCACGGCGCGCACGGCGCTGGCAGCTGCGGCCTCGTGGGAGAGATCGAGCACCGGACGCCAGCCGAGGAAGATTTTGTCCTTCTTCAACTGTTCCAGGTGCTGATTAACCTCGGCCTCAGTCAGTCCCGCGACCTGGGCCATTTGGCCGGTCGTGAGGCTGGTGCCTTCGATCAAGAGCTTCAGAACAGGGTTCATAGAGGCGGGCGTTATCCGTGAATGCCCCCCGTTTGACGAGGACGAATTTGGTCTAGCGTCGACAGTGGGTGTCATCACCTCGCGACACACCTCCCCGGTCTAGCCCGGCCGGCGTCAACCTCTCCGTCGATCCCTCCCCTATTTTGGCCTTCAACGTCGGCCGTCGGGCGGGGCTAAAGTTTTCCGCGTTTGGACCGATCTGACGATATCTAGCGGAGCAGCCCGATCACGTCCTTCCACCCTTTCGCGTCCATGAATTTTAACGTCCGCCAAAAATTGGCTCTCTTTGTCGGCAGCACCGTTGTGATGCTGATCTCCATCATCGTGGCCGTGCACGTCTCCTTTCGCGACGTCACTGCGCGCGGCGATGAGGTAACCAAGATGGCGACAGCCTTGAACGCGCTCGGCGAGGCGGACATGATGCACGACGCCGTCCGGGGCGACGTGTATGCCGCCCTGCTCGCCGGCCAGCGCACCGCCATCGCCGAGGACAAAGTAGCCAAGGATTTCACCCAGCACGCCAAGACGTTGCGCGAACAATTCGCCGCCTGTCGGCAAATGCCCCTCAATCCCTCCATTCGGCAGGCCTTGGATCAGGCCGCCGAGCCGATCGACCGCTACCTGTCCGGCGCCGAAACCCTCATTAAACAAGCCGCCGCCGACCCCGCCGCGGCCACCGCTGCCCTGCCGGAGTTTATGAAGGTGTTTCTCCTCCTGGAGGAAAAATTGGGCGCCGTCAGCGACGACATGGACAAGGCCGCGCGCTTGGTAAATGAAACCGCGGCGTCCGGCACCCGCCGCTTCATGTTCCAGCTCTGGATTGGTTCCGCCGCCGCCCTCGCACTGCTCATCGTCACGGGCATCGTGATCAGCCGCAGCATCCTCCGCCAACTCTTTGCCGCGAGCGAAACACTCATGGTCACCAGCGCGGAGAACACGACCCTTGCCACGCAGATCAAGACGTCCGCCCAGGGCCTGGCCGACGGTGCCAGTGCCCAGGCCGCCTCACTCCAGGAAACTGCGGCCACGCTAGAGGAGATTGCCAGCATGACGCGCCGCAACGCCGAGGCTGCAGGTGAAGCCAAGAAATGTTCAGCCGGGGCCCGCGGCACCGCCGACACGGGATCCGCCAGCATGCGCTCCATGCAGACGGCCATGGCGGAAATCAAAACCGCCAGCGACGACATCACCAAGATCCTCAAGGCGATCGATGAAATCGCCTTCCAGACCAACATCCTGGCCCTCAACGCCGCGGTCGAAGCCGCCCGCGCCGGGGAAGCCGGCGCCGGGTTCGCCGTCGTCGCCGAGGAAGTCCGCGCGCTCGCCCAACGCTCCGCGCAGGCCGCCCGCGAGACGGCGGCCAAAATGGAGGCGTCCGCCGCCAAGAGTCGGCAGGGCGTGGCCATCAGCGACGACGTCGCGCGCAACTTCATCACGATTCAACAGCAGATTCTCCAGCTCGACAATCTGGTGACGGAGATCGCCCATGCCTCCTCCGAGCAGAGCACCGGCCTCGGCCAACTCAATTCCGCCGTCTCCCAGCTCGACCTCGTGGTGCAGCAAAACGCCGCCACCGCCCAAGAGTCCGCCGGCGCAGCCGCTCACCTCGAACAGCGCATCGGTGAAGTGAGTGCGGTGGTGGGAAATCTCTTGCGCGACTCCGGCGGCAAACGGGCCAATGATCCGCTCGGTTTGCCGGGCGAGCCGAAGCCGGGCGGTCGGCGCGTATTGGACCAAAGCGCGTCCGCTGCTGGTTCGCCTCCTCGTTTGGCGGCCAAAGCCGTCTCCTAAACCCTCCGGGCGACGTCGCCCATACGTCCGGCTGCCGCCCGGCCGGAGGCGATCTTTTCCGCACTGTTGCTTCGGGACGCGAAATCCTTCAACGGTGGGGTTCCATGTTCGAATCTCTCACCGAAAAACTCGGCAACGCTCTCCGCAATCTCCGTGGCGTCGGCAAGCTCACGGAAGAAAACATGGCGGACGCACTCAAGGAAGTGCGCACCGCCCTCCTCGCGGCCGATGTCCATTTCAAGGTCGTCCGCGAATTCGTCGAGCGGGTGCAGACGCAATGCGTCGGTCAAGAGGTGCTGAAGGGCGTCGCGCCCGGTCAGCAGATCGTTAAGATCATCCACGACGAGTTGGTGAAACTCCTCGGCGAAGGCTCCACCGCCCTCTCCGGAGCCCGCCCGCTCAAGATTCTCATGGTTGGTCTCCATGGCTCGGGTAAGACCACGTCGACCGCCAAGCTCGGCAAGCTCCTCAAGAAACGCGGCTACCGCCCCTTCGTCGTCGGTTGCGACATCTACCGTCCCGCCGCCATCGACCAACTCGAGATCCTGTCCAAGGCCGAGGAACTCGGTTTCTACTCCGATCGCGTTTCCCAAGACGTGCCCGCCATCGGTGCCGCCGGTCTCGCCGCCGCGCAAACCGCGACGGCCGACTGCATCATTTTCGACACCGCCGGCCGCCTCCAGATCGACCACGAGTTGATCGAAGAGGTGAAGAAGCTGAAGGCCCGCGTGCAACCCGACGAGATCCTCCTCGTCGCCGACGGCGCCCTCGGTCAGGAGGCCGTCAACGTCGCCAAGGCGTTTCACGACGCCCTCTCCCTCACCGGCCTAGTCCTCACCAAGATGGACGGCGACGCCCGCGGCGGTGCCGCCCTCTCCATCAAGTCCATCGCCAATGTCCCGATCAAATTCATCGGCACCGGCGAAAAGACCGCGGACTTCGACACCTTCTATCCTGAGCGTCTCGCCTCCCGTATCCTCGGCATGGGCGACGTCGTTTCCCTCGTCGAAAAGGCGCAGGAAACCATCGACCAAAAAGAGGCGGAGAAAATGGCTGAGACGCTCCGCAAGGGCGATTTCAACCTGGAAGACTTCCTCGCTCAAATGCAGCAGGTAAAGAAGCTCGGCTCCATGCAGAGCATCATGGGCATGATGCCCGGCATGAGCGGCGTCGAACTCCCCCCGGGCGCCGACAAACAAATGGCCCGCACCGAAGCCATCATCAAATCGATGACCCTTCAGGAGCGCCGGAAGCCCGAGATCCTCAACGGCAACCGCCGCAAGCGCATCGCCGACGGATCGGGCGTGAAGATCGTCGAGGTCAATCAGCTGCTGAAGCAGTTCCAGCAGATGCAGCAAATGATGAAGATGATGAAGGGCGGCGGCGCGAAAAAGATGATGCGCCAGATGGAAGCGATGCGCGGCAAGGGCGGCGGCTTTCCCGGGATGTAACCGTTCGGACGGTTGCGGCGGAGGACCGTTCCCCGCCGCCCCGTTCAAGCCAGCGGCTTCAAGCCTGCTTCAATTTCTTTCCGGCGTGCCTCGAGAAACGGCGGCAGCGCCAGCTTCTCGCCCAATGTCTCGAGCGGTTCATCCGCAGTGAAGCCCGGTTCGTCGGTCGCGATCTCGAACAAGATCCCATTCGGCTCCCGAAAATAGAGACTCTGGAAGTAAAACCGATCCACCGGTCCGCTCGACCCCACCCCGAAAGATTCCAGGTGCTCAGCCCACGCCGCATATTCTTTCTGCGTCGTGCGAAACGCCACGTGATGCACCGCTCCGGCGCCTTGGCGCGCCTGCCGGAGGTCCGGCTCCACGGCGACATGCAGCTCCGCCGCCGCCCCACCCGGTCCCATGGCGTAGACTTGCACGCGCGCCTCGCTCGGCCCGGGTAGGACGTAGTCGCGCACCGGCCGCATATTCATCACCCGGGTGAGCATGAGGTCAGTCGGCTTCAGGGAAGGCACGCTCAACGTGATCGGTCCGAGTCCGAGGATCTGATGTTCCGCCGGCACCGGGCTCTTCGCCCACGGCCGGGCCGGCTCGTGTGGCTGCGCATCGACCACCAGACTGAGTCGCTGCGCCTCGCCGTCTTCAAAGTCGAGCGTGGGCCGCCCATCGCGCTCGATGATGCCGCCATTTGCCACGCGCTGCTCGGTGAATCGTTGGCTCCACCACACCAGGCTCGCCGCGCTCCCGACCCGCAACGCCGTGCGCACGATGCTGTGGGTCCCGCGCCGCTCGCGGGGCACCGGCCAGTCGAAAAAGGTCAGATCGCTACCGGGCGAAGCAGCGCCGTCGGCGTAAAACAGATGATAGGCCGAGACGTCGTCCTGGTTGACGGACTTCTTTACCAGCCGCAGTCCGAGGGTCTGCGTGTAGAACGCGTGATTGGCGACGACATTGGCCGTGACGGCCGTGAGATGATGGATACCTCCCAATTGCATCCCTCCACCCTGCGCGACTTGGCCGATTCGTCCAGCCCGCCAAATCTTGTTTTGCCGTTCCCGCCCCGTCTTCGCCACGCTGAAGAGTCGTCGATGCCAACCTGTTTTCTTTCATGAGTCGCGCCACGTGCTACCGCTGCTTCTGGCCGCAGTCCCTTTGCTGGTGCCCCACCCTCCAGCCGATGGAGACGCGCACGCACTTCGTGTTTCTCATGCACCCGAAGGAGTTCAAGCAGGAGAAGGCCGGCACCGGCCGCCTCACCCACCTTTGTCTCAGCCACAGCAAGATTCACATGGGCATCGAGTTTGACGCCCATGAAGAGGTGCAGGGCCTGATCAATGATCCGTCCAACTTTCCCGTCCTGCTCTATCCCGGACCGACCGCGCGCAATCTTTCGACAGGCGGCTTGAACGCCGAGGATCTCGGCGGTCGCCGGCTCGTCGTGTTTCTCCTCGATGCGACTTGGAGCGGTGCGCGCAAGATGCTCCGACTGAGTCCGTCCCTGCAGCGTCTGCCGCGCATCATGTTTACGCCGAGCGGCCGCAGCCGCTATGTGATCAAGCAGCAGCCGCAGGACGGTTGCCTCTCCACGCTGGAGGCCACGCACGAGCTTCTGCTCACCTTGGAGCGCGCCGGGCTCGATCGCTACCCGCTCCCGGACCAACTACTCGGCCTCTTCGACCGCATGCAGCAATATCAGATTCAGTGCGCGGCCGATCCGAATCGCGGCGGCTACCGGCGTCAGCCCTACAGTGCCCCGGGCGAGCGCGTCGCCCCCCAAGGGCGGAGTGGTGCACGGCGTAGTCGTTACCTCGTCGTCCCGCCCGCCGCCCCTGAATCCTGAAGACGTGCGGCTCGACCGGCTGTTGGCTGCGCGCCGGGGTGCGAGCGTGGAGCGTGAACGGTGGTCTTTGAAACGCGTGGGCCGGATTGAGGCGCCCGCAGGTTGGCTTTAGTTGCTCCCTCCTTGGTTTGAGGCGCTCGTGAGTGTGTTTTCGGCGCTCGTCGCTTGGTTTTCCATGCTCGTTGCTTGGCTCTCGGCGCTCGCTGCTTGGCTTTCGGTGCTCAGAGCTTGGCTTTCGACGCTCGTTGCTTGGTTTTCGACGCTCGTCACTTGGCTTTTCGCGCTCGTCGCTTGGCTTTCGGTGCTCGCTGCTTGGTTCTCGGTGCTCGTTGCTTGGTTCTCGGTGCTCGTTGCTTGGCTTTCGGCACTCGCTGCTTGGCTTTCCGCGCTCTTCGCCTGGCTTTCGCTGCTCGTCGTTTGGTTTTCCGCGCTTGTCGCCTGGCTTTCGGCGCCCGCCGCTTTGTTCTCGGTGCTCGTCGTTTGGTTTGAGGCGCTGGGAGGTTGGT
>CANGHW010000068.1 GCA_947453695.1 Opitutia bacterium | reverse complement strand
TCTCTCGACGAAATCCACCGCACACCCCGTGCGGCGGGCCAACGTCGATGCGCCGTGGGTGCGCTGGACGCTTACGACGGTCGCGCTGCTCTTTCTCCTGCTCTTCCTCGTGCTGCCGCTCGCCGCGGTCTTCACTGAGGCGCTGCGCAAGGGCCTTGGCGTGTTCTTTGCAGCGTTCACCGATTCCGACGCCCTGGCCGCGATCAAGCTCACGCTTCTCACAACCGCCATTGCTGTCCCGGCCAATGTCTTGTTCGGCGTCGCCGCAGCGTGGGCCATCGCGAAGTTCAACTTCCGTGGCAAGAGCGTCCTCATCACGCTCATCGATCTCCCCTTCGCGGTCTCGCCGGTCATCGCCGGCTTGATCTACGTGCTGCTATTCGGCCTGCAAGGGTGGCTGGGCCAATATCAAAACGCCGAGCATCCGTGGTTCCCCTGGTTCCAGCAGTGGCTCGTCGCACAGGATCTCAAGATCATCTTTGCCGTCCCCGGCATTGTGCTCGCCACGACATTCGTGACGTTCCCTTTCGTCGCTCGTGAACTCACTCCGCTCATGCAGGCGCAGGGCAGCGATGAGGAATTCGCCGCGCTGACCCTTGGCGCGAATGGCTGGCAGATGTTTTGGCGTGTCACACTGCCCAACATCAAGTGGGGCCTTTTCTACGGCATCATCCTCTGCAACGCCCGCGCCATGGGTGAATTCGGCGCCGTCTCCGTCGTGAGCGGGCACATTCGTGGAGAGACCAACACGATGCCGCTTCACGTCGAAATCCTCTACAACGAATACAACTTCGCCGCCGCCTTCGCCGTCGCCTCGCTCCTTGCGCTGCTCGCCCTCGTCACGCTGGTCTTGAAATCCTTCGTCGAGTGGCGCTTCTCCCGCGAGCGAGCCCAAGCCTCCGCCTGATTTTCCCGGAAAGCCCGAATGAGCATCACTGCCACGAACATCAAAAAAACCTTCGGCACCTACACCGCGTTGAGCGGTGTCGACCTGACCGTGCCCACGGGAAAGCTCGTCGCGCTCCTCGGCCCTTCTGGCTCTGGCAAGACCACGCTGCTCCGTATTATTGCAGGCCTTGAGTTTGCCGATCCCGGCAGCGGGCGCATTAATTTTCACGGCGAGGATGTTACGGACGTGCCCGCGGGTAAGCGTGGGGTTGGCTTCGTCTTCCAGCACTACGCGCTCTTCCGGCACATGACTGTCGCGGAAAACGTTGCCTTCGGCCTCACTGTGCGGGCTCGTGCGCTCCGTCCTTCGAAGGAGGAGATCGCCGAGCGCGTGAACAAGCTTCTCCGCCTCGTGCAACTCGAAGCGCTCGGTCAGCGCTACCCTACGCAGCTCTCTGGCGGCCAGCGCCAGCGCATCGCCCTTGCCCGCGCGCTCGCCGTCGAGCCGAAGGTGCTCCTCCTCGACGAACCGTTCGGCGCGCTCGATGCCAAGGTCCGCAAAGAACTCCGCCGCTGGCTCCGCCAGTTCCAGGACGAGATCGGCATCAGCACGATCTTCGTTACGCACGACCAAGAGGAGGCGCTCGAACTCGCCGACGAGGTCGTCGTCATGAATAACGCTCGCATCGAGCAGGTGGGCACTCCGCAGGCCGTCTACGATCACCCGGCTTCTCCTTTTGTTTACACTTTCCTCGGCAATGTGAATCGCCTCCAGCTTCCGTGGCGTGGCCTTCCGACGGGCGATCCACAACATGCGCCCGTCACCGACGAAAAAGCTCGGGTGGCGTTTGTGCGTCCTCATGAGCTTGAGGTGCTGCGTTACCACGTCAGCACCGAGGGCGAACCTGCAGTCGTGCGCGGCATTCACTCCGCCGGATCGATCGCGCGACTTACCGCCGTTCGTGGTGACAACGAATACATCGACGTCGAACTCAGCCGTCAGCAACTCGAGGAACTCGAGCTGGCCGTGGGCGACAAGGTCCTCCTTCGCGTCCACCGCAGCCGCACCTTTGCGGAGGACTATGCAATTTGATTCAGTAACCAAAACTCAACCTCAACCACCCATACGACCATGGCTAAAATCCATAACGATATCACCGAAACCATCGGCAATACCCCGCTCGTCCGTCTTAATCGCACCGCTGCCGCCCACGGCGCGCAGGCTGAGGTGCTCTTGAAACTCGAGTTCTTTAATCCGCTCTCGTCCGTAAAGGACCGCATCGGCTTCTCGATGATCGATGACGGAATCAAGTCCGGTAAGATCACGAAGGACACCGTCCTTATCGAGCCCACCTCCGGCAATACCGGTATCGCACTCGCCTTCGTCGCTGCGGCCAAGGGGATCAAGCTGATCCTCACGATGCCTGAAACGATGAGCACCGAGCGCCGCAAGCTGCTCAAGATCCTCGGCGCGAAGCTCATTCTCACCGAGGGGCCGAAGGGTATGAAGGGCGCCATCGCCAAAGCCGAAGAACTTGCCGCTAAGATTCCCGGTGGACTCATCCTCCAGCAGTTCGCCAACCCGGCCAATCCCGCGGTTCACCGCCGCACCACAGCCGAAGAGATTTGGCGCGATACGGATGGCAAAGTGGACTTCGTAGTCGCTGGCATCGGCACCGGAGGCACGATCACCGGCGTCGGTGAAGTGCTCAAGGCCCGCAAGCCCTCCGTGAAGATCATCGCCGTCGAGCCCGACGCTTCGCCCGTCCTCTCCGGCGGCACGCCCGGACCGCACAAGCTCCAAGGTATTGGCGCCGGCTTCATCCCCGCCGTGCTCAACACGAAGGTCTACGACGAAGTCATCCGCGTGAAGGAAGCCGACTCGGGCCCGGTCTCAAAGCAGGTCAATCAGACCGATGGCATCCCAATCGGCATTTCGTCCGGCGCCATCGTCTGGGCCGCCCTCCAACTCGCGAAGCGCCCTGAGAACAAGGGCAAGCAGATTGTCGCCATCATCCCGTCGAGCAGTGAGCGCTACCTCTCGACGTGGCTCTTTGCCGACATTGGTGTCGAGAGCGACAACCTCGACGATCTCATTCCACCCGCGCCCGCTGCAACGGCCTAAGTCTGGCGTTCGTTGAGGATATTTCAGCCTGGATGTCTCACTGGCATCCGGGCTTTTTTGTGCCCCTACGAAATGGCTGGCACTTGATTGACGCTCGGTGGCGGAATAACCGGGGGTGTTGCCACCTGCGGCGCGGTGGGACTCGGCTTGGGTGGACAGAAAACCTACGGTCAGACGGCAGGCTTCGTCCCGAGCTTGGGGGTCGATGTTCGGCCGCGGATTGGTTCGGCGGTTGGGTTTGGCAATTTTCGTCGGCGGAACCGAGGGAGTCACGTAGCTGACGCGCCGCCCGTAGGCCGGGGGGAAAGGCTATTGGCGCCGATTGAAGCTCGTCACCGGGGAATGTGCACGACGGACAAGTCTTCGGTTGGCTTTGGCCAAGTAAGCTTAAGTGACTGCAGCGCAGCTACGACGGTATCGGCGATGATCCAGTCGCGATACCAGTTGCGGTCGGCAGGGACGAGGTGCCAGCGAGCGGCCGGGTGGCTCGTGGCGTTGAGCATGTCTTCGTAGGCGTTGATGTAGTCATCCCAGCGCTGGCGCGTGGCGAGATCGGCGTGGGAAAATTTCCAGTTCTTTTGGGGATTGGCCAGGCGCTCTTTAAACCGTTCCGCCTGCTCGTCGCGACTGAGGTGGAGATAAAACTTTAGGACGAGAACACCGTTGGCTGTGAGCATTTTTTCGAAATCTACAATCTGTTGGTAACGTTTCGACCAGATGCTGCGCGGGACGATCTCAAGCACGCGCTCGGCCAAGACAGACTCGTAGTGCGAGCGGTTGAAGACCCCGATGTGGCCGCGGCGTGGCACGGCATGGTGAATGCGCCAAAGGAAGTCGTGGGCGTTTTCCTCTTCGGATGGCACTTTGAAATTGGTGGTTTCAATGCCCGCTGGATTGACGTGGTGGAGCACGCTGCGGATTGCTCCATCTTTTCCGCTGGCGTCCATACCTTGAAAGATTAGCAGCACCGCGTGATGGGCGTTGGCGTAGAGCAGAGGTTGGAGGTCGCCAATCTCCTGCTGGCGACGGTCGGTGTGTCGCTTGGTTCTTTCCTTCGCGAGAGAGCCGTCGTAGTTCGAGGCAAAATTACGCAGCGCGACCTTGCCGGTGAGAACCACGGCCTGCAGTTGCGAAACGCTCCGGTGTTTCACGTGGCTCAAATGCTCTTCGTCAGGATTAGGATGACGAAGATGATCAGCACGAGACCCAAGCCGCCGCTGGGGCCGTAGCCCCAGTTACGACTGTGAGGCCACGCTGGGATGGCACCAAATAACATGAGGACGAGCAGGACGAGTAGGATGGTTCCCAACATAGTATTCCGAGGCTGGTGGTGATGACGGCGCGACCAGAGTCGTCTGGTGATTGCCGCAGGGATGGTAGCGCAGCCGGGAGGTAAGCGTAGATGGGGTGAAACCCGCTTTGCGTAGGAAATAGAATTCGGCGTGCGCGATGACCCTGGGCCCGCATGCTGCGGTGCATGCATGTTCGTCTTTTGGCTCTCGTTATAATCGCTGCTTGGGCGTTTTCCCCGGGGAAAGCTTCCGCGGCGGAGGCAGTTAAGGTTGGTTTCTTCATGTCGATCACTGGGCGCGACGCCTCCTTTGGGGAAGCGTCGCTCCGCGGTGCGCGACTGGCGGTGGAGGAAATTAATGCGCGCGGCGGTGTGCTCGGGCGGCCGTTGGAACTGGTCGTGGAAGACAACCGCTCGATAGCAGGGGAGTCAGCGACGGCAGCGAAGAAACTCATCACACGCGACCGGGTCGTGGCGCTCGTCGGGGAGTGTTCTTCAGCGCGGACGCTCGAGGCCGCACCGGTGGCACAGGCGGCGGGGATACCTCTCGTATCACCCGCTTCGACCAATCCGAAAGTCACGCAAGTAGGCGATGCGATCTTCCGGGTGTGTTTTATCGATCCATTTCAGGGCGATGTGTTGGCGGCATTTGCGCGGCGTAAGCTTGGGCTCAAGCGAGCGGCCTTGCTCGTGGATTCCTCGTCGCCCTACTCGGTGGGGCTGGCGGAGTTTTTCACCAAGACGTTTACTGCGCAGGGAGGGGAAATAGTGGCAGCGCAAAAATATACGGGCGCCGACACGGATTTTCGGGCTCAACTCACTGCAATTCGCGCGGCCCGCCCCGACGCGGTATTTCTGCCGGGCTACTACGTAGCGGCGGGTTTGGTGGCGAAGCAGGCCAAGGAGCTAGGTCTTAAGGCGACTTTGCTGGGGGGCGACGGATTCGAGGCGCCGCAGTTGCTCGGTATCGGTGGCGAGGCATTGGAAGGGGCTTACTATTCGACTCATTTTGCACCGGAGAACACGGACCGGGTTTCGGCCGAGTTTGTCGCGGCGTATAGCAGACGTCACGGAGAGGTGCCGAATGGCCTCTCTGCGCTGAGCTACGACGCAGTGCGCTTGGTTGCCGATGGCATCGAGCGGGCCGGCACAACGGAGAAGCGCGACCTACGGCAGGCGCTGGCCGCAACGAAGGATTTTCCGGGGGCATCGGGGCGCACCACGATCAATCCCCAACGCGACGCAGAAAAGGAAGCGGCGATCATTACGGTGCGTGGTGGAAAGTTGACGTTTGTCGAGACGGTTAGGCCGTGAGTCGGGCGTGCCGCCAGTGATTCGCGCACTGAGCGCTCGGCGGTAGTCCTGCGGATTGGGCGATTGGCCTTTGGCGAGGGTAGGGGGTGCGCAGGTTGGATTTGACAGCACCGCGCTGCAATAGTCCCGTCGGTTGCATCCTTCAGATTTCCAGAACGTCCTTTGGCGGAAATGAAACGCTCATTGCAAAAGCTGAAATGAGCTTTGCGAAACTCGAAACGGATTTTGCGGATACTAACATAGGCTCTGCGGACTTTGAAGTGGTGTCTGTGGACTTTGAAGTGGTGTCTGCGGACGTCGAAGGGGTGTCGGAGGTCGGCGAAGCGGACTTCGGAGTGGGCGAAGCATAGCTTGTGGACCTCGCATTGCTATCTGCGGACGTCGCGTTGCGCTCGGCGGACGTCACTTGGTCCTCGGCGGTGCTCGATGCAGTGGCGGAGGCCCTCGAAGGGGGCGTTGAGTTCAGCGCATGGGTCCTTGCGGTTGTTGCAGAGACCGTCGGGGGCCGAGAGCGGTCTTCGCACTCGTCGCAATGGCACTCGCGCAAGTCGAAGCGGTATTCGTGTTCGGCCAACGGGTATTCGTAGTCGGTCAACGAGTATTCGCGGTCGGCCGTCGGGTATTCGTCTTACACAAAGGGGTATTTGTGACTGACGAAGCATAGCTCGAGGTGGTCGAAACAGTATTCGTAGTCGGTCAACGGGTATTCGTATTGGGCGAAGCGGTATTCGTGATCGGCCAACGGGTATTCGTGACCGTCGAAGCGTAGCTTGCGGTGGACGAAGTGGTATTCGAGTAGACTGAAGCGGTATTCGCCGTGTCAGTCGGTGCATAAGGAGATTCGGAGACTCGGGGACTTACCTGACGGTAAGTCTTGGTGCTGGGAGGCACTTCCCGAGTTGGCATTCAGGGCGCTTTGTGAGAGGCCATGAGCATGAACTCGACTCTCCCACTTAATCGGCGGGCATGGTTGCAACGGGGCGGGACAGCGCTCGCCGGTTTGGCGCTTGGGGCGCGATTTCTCGACTCTGATTTATGTGCCCAAACGGTGTCGCCCGAACGGCTCGCGGCAGCGGGGCCTTCGAAGGCGCGACTCTCGTTGAACGAGAATCCGCTCGGGCCGGCGCCATCGGCATTGGCGGCGATGACCTCCGCGCTGCAGTCGGGTAAGGCGGCACGATATCCGTATCTGGAGGTAGGCGAGCTCGCTGAGGCGATCGCGGCCAAAGAGGGGGTGCCGGTTGATCACATTGTGCTCGCGGTCGGTTCGGGCGAGATTTTGGAGACGCTCGGGGTCCACTTCGGCCTCGCCAAGAAGGCAGTCGTGCGGGGCGATCCTGGATATTTGCAAATGTCAGCGGCGGCGAAGGCGGTGGGCGGTCGGGATGTGCCCGTGGCGGTCAACGCGAGATTGGAGCATGATTTGGATGCGATGTTAGCGCAGGTCGGGGCCGACACCGGTGTCGTTTATCTGGCAAATCCCAACAATCCTACCGGCACGGTGGTGCCTTCGGCGCAGATTCGCGATTTTGTGCACCAAGTGGGTCGCAAGGCCTTGGTGGTGGTAGATGAAGCCTACCTCGACATAGCCGATGACTATGCAGGAAGGACGGTCGTCGACCTCGTGCGCAAAGGCGAAAACGTGATTGTGCTGCGCACGTTCTCCAAGATTTACGGTTTGGCGGGGTTGCGCGTGGGGTATGGCGTCGCGGCGCCCGCACTCGTTTCGCTCATCAAAAGTTACGGCGGTGGATCGCTCTCTTATCTCGGAGTCGCCGCGGCATTGGCGAGTCTGCGGGAAACGGGCTATGTTTTGGCCGCACGGGAGCGACTCGTGGCGGAACGTGCGAAACTGACCGACGCACTAAAGGCCCTTGGGCTGCGCTATGCGGAACCGCAGGCTAATTTTGTGTTCTTCCGGACGGGGCGCCCTTATGCCGACGTGGCAGGCAGATTTCGCGCCGATGGCGTCGCCATCGCACGGGCGTTTCCGCCTCTCTTGGATTGGGTGCGAGTCAGTATTGGGACACCCGAAGAAAATACCCTCGCGCGAGACAGTCTACGGGGGATTTTTGCCCAGAGCTGAGTTCACGGCGTGAGGACGATCTTCGCGCACGCCGGCCCAGCGATAGAAGCTCACGCCAAAGGCGGTGAGGGCAACGCCCATGCCGACCGTCTTCATCATTACGCCGGCGAGCAGTTGGTCTTCACCCGGTGAAAACTCGGCAAAGAGGCGTGGAGCGTATTCGTAGGTCGGGTAGAGGATGTCGTGGGAGAAGGTGATGTAGGCGAAGACAGGGGTCATGCCGATGAGCACGGCAAGCATGTAAAGCATCTGTGCGCCGTAGTTGATCGGGGGGAGAAGGCGTGACGGGCTCAGTAGCGGCCACCAGTAGAATAGCGCGGCGCCGAAAAACATGACATGTTCGCCGACGTGGATGAGTTTGCTCTGCAGCGCCCAGTCGTAGAGATCGGGCAAGTGCCAGATACTAATGACGAGAGTGTAGATTGCTCCGCAGGCGAGGGGAGTGGTGAAGCTCTTTATGAGTCGGCCGATCGTCGGACGGGCGAGGGCCCCGTCAACCATCCAGTAGGGCATACCTAGTAGAAAAAAGATCGCAGCCGGATATACTAGCAACTGGTGCTGAAGCATATGAGCACTGAAGAGAAAGCGTTCGCCGATCTGATCGAGCGGTGAGCCGACGGCGAGGTAGAATACGACCAGCGCACTGTAGAACCACCAAGCTTGGCGTAGCGGAAATGCTGTTCCGCGGGGCGCCAGCCGGGTGCGGAAGGGGCCGGCGAGTAGGGCCCAGAGCCAACCTAAAAGCACTAGCCCTCCGATCAGGTAGGGTTCGTTGTGCCAGTGGGTCCAGTCGATCATGAGTTGGGGGAGTTAACCGAAGGGCACTAAAGCACAGATTTGCACGGAAGCGAAAGGCACAACCCAAGGAGTGGAGCGCGATGAAGTCGCGCTATCGGCGGGAGGTAGTTTTCAGAATAGGCAGGTAGCGAGCTGTGAGAACCGAAGGGCCAAAAAAAAGCGGCCCGAAGGCCGCTTTGAAGAAAGGCGAATGTGACGAACCTTTGGAGAAACTTAGCTCGTCGGCAGTGGAATGCTGGCCTCAGCGCTGAAAAGTGTGAGCAACGCCCACATGGTGCCACTGGCTAGAACAAGACCGATAAAGAACAAGATTGTGCAAAACGGCTTATCCCAGCGCAAATGCATGAAGTAGAAGATCACGAACATGAACTTCACCGTGGAGAGCACGACCAGAGCCGTGATGATGAGCCATTTCGCGAACGGTAGATAGACAGCGATAATCTCTACGCCCGTGATCACCGCGAGGAGCATCGCGATTTGGACGTAGATTTGGTATTTGCTCACGTCGTGCGAGTGGTCGTGCGCGGCGTGAGAGGCGGGGGCGTGAGCGCTCATGAGTGTTCGGAGATAGGATTATTTGAGATACTCGAGCAGGTAGACGGCAGTGAAGATAACGATCCACACGATATCGACGAAGTGCCAGTAGAGGCCCATCGATTCCACATCAATGGCGTGCTTTTCATTGAAGTCGACTGGACCTGCCTGTCGGGCAAAACCGATCAAGATCGCGACCGCGGCCACTGTTCCAATGGCGGCGAGCCATTCGGCGGCGAAGAAATGACCAAGGGCGGCACCGCTGAAGCCGTCAACTTGCACTGCGTGCACTAATCCGAGCGTAGCCTTGAGCGAGAGGAGCAGCGCGCCGAGTAGAACGAGCACGTGCACGATGTTCTTGCCGAACCAAGACGCGCCCGGGATGGCCGTCTTGAACGAGCGCACATACATGAGACAAAGCCAGAGGACACCGATCGCGACGTGACAACCGTGAGTGCCGGTGAGCGTGTAGAACGTCGTGCCAAGCAAGCTGTTCGACAACGTCATCTTCTTCTCCAAGACGAAGTGATTAAATTCGTAGACTTGGCAGCCGAGGAAGACCATGCCGAAGAGAATCGTCGACAGCAGCGACAGACGGCAGCTCTTGAGATTATTCTTCTGAATCGCAGTGACGGCGAGGGCCATCATGAGCGATGACATTAGGAGAATGAAGGTCGAAAAGGACGTCAGCTCAGGGCTGAACACAACCTTGGGATCCAGACCGCCCGCTGGCGGGTGTAGGCGGTAGATTAGGTGGGTGGAGATCAGTGTCGCGAAGAACATGCAGTCCGACGCGAGAAACGCCCACATGAGGAGTTTCTTGTTCGGAATGCCCGTCGAAGTCGACGGATCGTGATGGTGATCGATAGTGCCGGCGTGGCTGCTCATGAGAGTGGTGCGAAAGTTGAGGGACGAGGGTGGGTGGCTCAGTGCTTGGCGTGCTTATCCTCGATCGGATTGCCGTTCTCATCGAGGTGCAGGTGGTAACCGGCATTGCCTTCGATAGACCAGAAGTAGATACCGATAAAGGTGATTACACCGCCGACAAGCACAGTGCCGAGCTTGGCATGGATGCCAGGCGACCAATCAGATTCGAAGTAGGTGGCGCCAACGCCAACCACGAGGAGACCCAAGCTCGCAACGAACGGCCAAATGGACTGGTTGGGCATATGGATGCCACCATGTTCGGCTTCTGCTTTTGCCAGCGCGGCCTGCTCCTTGGCGATTTCTTCTTTGTGGTGCTTTTCATACCACCAAGCATCACGAGCATGAACGGTTGGGATCACGCGGAAGTTATACTCCGGCGGAGGATTCGGTAGGCTCCATTCTAGCGTGCGGGCATCCCAGATGTCTTTGCCGACCTTTTCACCCTTGAAGAACGTGTAGGCCATCACGACGAAATAGATGAAGATACCGATACCGAGCAGGAAAGCGCCGAGCGTCGCAATGTAGTTGGCAGTGCTCCAGCCCATGTTCGCGTCGTAGGTGAACGTGCGGCGTGGCATGCCGTTCAAGCCCAAGAAGTGCATTGGGAAGAACGTGATGTTGAAGCCAATGAAGATCACCCAGAAGGAAAGCTTGCCCCAGAACTCGGAAACCTTGCGGCCGAACATGAGGGGGAACCAGTAATGAATGCCACCGAGGAGCGCGAAGATCGAACCGCCGATGAGCACGTAGTGGAAGTGGGCGATGACGAAGTAAGAGTCCTGCTGCTGAGCGTCAGCCGGAGCAGCCGAGTGCATAACGCCAGAGAAACCGCCGATCATGAACATCCAGACGAAGCCGAGCGCGAACATCATGGGAGTGCGCATCATTAGGCGACCATTCCAGAGAGTGCCGATCCAGTTAAACATTTTCACACCGGTCGGGACCGCGATGCACATCGTGAGGAGGGAGAAGGCTGCTGTGGCAACCGCGCCCATGCCCGTGGTGAACATATGATGGCTCCAGACGGCGAAGCCGAGGAAGCCGATGGACGCACCTGAGAAGACCACGATCGGATAACCATAGAGGGGCTTGCGGGAGAACGTCGGGAGGATCTCTGAAACAATGCCCATCGCCGGGAGGATCAGAATGTAGACCTCCGGGTGACCAAACACCCAGAATAAGTGCTGCCAGAGAATTGGCATACCTCCGCCGGAAACCTCAAAGAAGTTAGTGCTGAAGTTGCGGTCCATCATTAGCTCAACGAGTGCGATGGTGATGGCGGGGAAGGAGAGAATGAGAAGAAACGCAGTGATGAGTGTCATCCAGGTAAACACCGGCAGGCGCATCATCGTCATGCCGGGCGCACGCATGTTGATAATGGTGACGATGAAGTTCAGCGAGGCTGCGATGGATGCGACGCCGAGGAGCTGGAGGCCCATTACCCAGTAGTCGATTGAGTGCTTCGGAATATAAGTCTTGGAGGTGAGGGGAGCGTAGCCGAACCAGCCGCCGTCAGGTGCACCATGATTGGGACCAGGAATGAACCAGCCGATGTTCAGGATTATTGCGCCAGCTACAAACGTCCAAAGGGAAAAGGCGTTCAGGCGAGGGAAAGCAACGTCACGCGCGCCGATTTGCAGTGGCATGATGAAGTTAAAGAAGGCGGCCGACAGCGGCATGACGGCGAGGAAGATCATCGTCGTGCCGTGCATGGTGAACATCGTGTTATACTGCTGGGCCGTCAGCACGTTGTTGTTGGGAAACATCAGCTGAGTGCGGATGAGCAGCGCCTCGACGCCACCGACGAGGAAGAAAATCAGGGCAAAGAATCCGTAGAGAAAGCCGATTTTCTTGTGATCCACCGTCGTAAGCCAGCCGATGAGGCCGGTCTTGGCGGTGGGAGTCCAGAGCAGCTTCGGCTGCGCGGCCGGAGCGTGGTCCTCTTTGGTGAGGTGAGTCGATTGGGCCAAGTCCATGTGGGTAATTATTTCAGGCTTTCGAGATAGGCGACGAGGGCAGCTTCATCTTCGGCGGTGAGTTTGATACCGTCGATCGGCTTGCCATAGTAATCATTGCGCGCGTAAGCGAGGGACATCTTGTTGCCCGGTTTGACGGCGCCTGGATCATGGATCCAGCGATGCAATTGCTCACGATTGTTTTCGAGCAGGCCACCTGCGATGGTGGTGCGGGAGCCTACGTGGGTAAGGTCGGGGGCGGTTACGCCCATGGCGCCATGGCCGCGGACTGCGTGGCAGCCGATACAGCCCTTGGCTGCGAATGCGGCTTTGCCTTTGGCGATAAGGTCCGCGTCCTCGCCCTTTTCCGGCAACTGCTTGGCACGCCACGTTTCGAGGAGCGAGGAAAGTGGCTTTTCCGCCGCAAATTTCTCGGTGAATCCGTATTCGTTTTGCTTGAAGCTGCGTAGGGCCGCGAACTGGGCCTTGGCTCCAGTGGCAGCAACCTTCGGTGCAACATCACGGGCCGCCAGCTTCTGCGACTCAAGCCACTCGGCGAATTCCTTCTTTTCGAGAGCTACGACGCGGAAGCGCATCACGGCGTGTGAGTCACCACAATATTCAGCGCATTGTCCCCAGAAGTAACCGGCCTTGTCGGCCTGAAGCCAGAGATGATTGGCGCGATTCGGGATCATATCGACCTTGCCGGCGAGCTTGGGCACCCAAAACGAGTGGATCACGTCCATCGTGCGGACATTAATGCGAACGGGAGTGCCGGCGGGGATTACTAGCTCATTGGCGGTGACGAGAGCCCCGGTGCCGTTGATTTGCTCGGTGGGATACTCGAACTTGAACCACCATTGATAACCGGTGGCTGTGACTTCATACACTTCGCCCTTCTTTTGGAGAGCGTCGAATTTCTCGCGGGTATCACCACCGGGCACGTCATAAGTATACCAGATGGCCTTGAGCGTCGGCACGGCAATGATGACGAGGGCGAAGATCGAGGCAGCGATCAGCCCGATTTCCACCATCGGATTGCCATGGCTCTGCGGGGGCGTTTCGGCATGTTCGTCCGCCTCTGATTTGGCCCGGAACTTCCAGGTAGCATAGGCGAGGACGGCGCCGACGATCACGAAAATTACTATCGTCACCCACACGGTGACCATAAAAACGTCGTATTGGGACCGGGCCACCGGGCCGTCGACTGTGATGGTGGACTGATGTCCATCCATACGCCAGAAGTTGAAGTCGCAGCCCGCTAGGAAGACGAGGCTGCCGAGTGCGAGAGCCGCGCGGCCCCAGCGGGCGGTGTTCAGGAGGAGGGTGTTCAAACGCATGTGTGCTGTCGTGGGAAAAGTGTAAGTCGGAGAGTGGGCGCCAAGTCGCAGGACTTTTTGCGAAGACGAGGGCATTTCAAGCCCTATTACGAGCGACTGTTCAACGGTGCGTCGTCCCGTGCAACTTTCTCGATGCCTTTGGGCCACTTATTAATGCTGGTGCGTTGGTCATAAGCGGCAGCGCGTTCTTTGCCTTCGGGTTTGCATGTTCCTGGCTCCATGCACAACTTCGCCGCGCCATGAAAATCCGACTCCCCTTCCGTTTCTCTTCTCTCGCACTGGCGTTCGCCGGTCTTTTCCTCTCAAGCGCGCTGGTTGCTTCGGCCGCTGAGCCTCGCGTTATCGAAATCACGGCGAACGACACCATGAAGTTCAGTGTCACCGCCATTACCGCCAAGCCCGGTGAGACAATTAAGATCGTCCTCACTAATGCAGGCACTCTTCCGAAAGAGGCCATGGGACACAATCTCGTGGTTCTGAAGCCCGGCACCGATGCCGCCGCTTTCTCTGCCGCCGCCGTTTCCGCCAAAGCCACGGAATACATCCCGGACTCGCAGAAGGATAAGGTCGTCGCCCATACCGCGCTCCTCGGGCCCAAGAAGAGCGACGAGATTGTCCTCAAGAACCTCGCCGCCGGTGAATATCCTTTCATCTGCTCGTTCCCCGCGCATTTCGCGGTGGGCATGAAGGGTGTTATCACCGTCAAGTAAACCGGTTCCCGCTGTCGTCTGGCAGCTGAACGGGATTTTTTCGAGCCGGGCCCTGCGCCCGGCTTTTTTGTGTCCTTAACTTGCGGCGTGCTTGCCAATAGCGCGAACGCCCAGCCACGCTTCGCATCCGTGATCACCCCCGCAAGCACGCGCCGCTTCTGGGAAACCCGCGCCGCCGCGCTGGCTTGGCGCATCAACCTTGCCGGGTGGCTCGCCCGGGTGGCGCCGGTTTCGTTTTTCGTCGCCACCGGTTTTGCGGTGGCGCTTTACGCACTCCGAAGGGCCGAGGTTCCGCTCGCGACGGGCTGGTTAGCGCTGGCGGTCGCATGGCTAGTCTGCGCTCTCGGGTGTGCGTGGCGAGCGCGGCGTGGATTCTACTCGGTGGCCGAAGCGCGCGTGCTGTTGGAGTCGCACCTACGCCTCGATACGCGGCTCACAGCGGCCAGTTTCGGGCTCGTGCCTTGGCCTGCCGTCCCTGCCCGTCTGCCTGCGGTGGTGCGTTGGCAGCTGCGGGGACCCGCGGCCTGGTTCGTTTCGGCGACGGTGTTACTCGTGTTGGCGGTCTACGCTCCCGTGCCGCGCGACGCCGCGGGTTCGCATGCGGTTCGCCCGCCGCCATCCCTGTTGCTGGCCGAATCGATGCTCAACGCCCTGCAAGAGCAAAAACTCGCCGAACCTCGCGCCATCGAGCAGCTCGCCGAGCGCGCTCGCGAACTCGCCCGCCGGCCCGCCGACGAACAATATTCACACTCGGCGCTCGAGGCGGCCGATGCGTTGCGCGATCAAACCGCCGCCGCCGCTGCCGCTCTCGCCCGCGGGCTGGATTCCGCTGCCGGTGCGCTGCGCTCGGCCAGCACCGATGCCGACATGAAGACCTCGGCCGGCCGCCTGGCCGCGGCGTTATCTGGACTCAAAGAGGGTGCGCTGCCAGCCAACCAGGAGTTGCTCAAACATCTTCCGGCTTCTGAAGCCGAGCTGAAAAACCTCACGCCGGATCAACGTGAACAACTCGCGCAATCGCTCGCCCAGGCCGCGTCACAAGCCGGGGGGGTGGCGGGTGCGGCGGGTGCCGGGGTGCAAGTTGCCCAACCCGATCCCGATGCTAAATTCGGTCCCGGTGACGGCGCCGGTGCGGGCGGCGAAGGCGGGGGAGGTGGCAGTGCGCCGCTCGGTCTGGCCGAGCAGATGAGCGACGCCGGTGATGGTATTGCGAAGGGGATCGACGGCGATGCGCTCAGGCGTTTCTCCCTGGGCGACAAACTCGGCACAACCACCGGCCAGCACGATAAGGACCCGGCAAAGGTGGTTACTCCCATGTCCGCCGGTGCCGTGGCCGCACCAGCCAGTGGCGGCGACGCTGTTTGGGTCAATCGGCTTACGCCCTCTGAGCGCGCCGCACTAAAGAATTTTTTCAAATAATCTGTCCGCTTTCTGCGTTTTCCGCTGCCCACCTTTGCCGCGCTAACCTCGTTTACCAGTTGTTTCGTCGCCGCGATCCTTGGTTTCCCTCCTCCCTTTCTAATGTCCATTGCCACTCCTCCCACTGACGTCGAACTCGCCGCCGCGCGCGCCACTCTCGACCGTCTCGTCGCCACGCTGCAGACCGTGCTCTTTGGCCAGGAGGAGCTGATCGAGCTCACGGTCTCCGGCGTTCTCGCCCGCGGCCATCTTCTGCTCGAAGGCCTGCCCGGCCTCGGCAAAACCGAATTGGTCAAAGGCCTTGCCCACGCCCTCGGTTTGCAGGCTCGCCGAGTGCAGTTCACGCCTGACCTGCTGCCGGGCGACATCACCGGCAATCCTGTGCTGGAGGAAACGCCGGCCGGTCGCCGTTTCGTTTTTCAGCGCGGGCCGGTCTTCGCCAACATCCTCCTCGCCGACGAAATCAACCGCGCTTCGCCCAAGACGCAGTCTGCTCTCCTCGAGGCGATGCAGGAGCGCCGGGTGACCGCGGGCGGCGAAACGCACGTTTTGCCCGATCCGTTCTTCGTGCTCGCGACGCAAAACCCCATCGACCTTGAGGGCACTTATCCCCTGCCCGAGGCGCAGCTCGATCGCTTTCTCTTCAAACTCAACGTGCATTCCAATCCTCCCGAGGTGCTGAAGCGCATTGTGCTCCAACGCGAACTCGGCACCGAGCCCGTCGTTACCCCGGTTGTCACGCGCGACGAGTTTGCCGCGCTTCTCGTGCTGGTGCGGCGCGTGCATCTTCCCGAGGTGGTCGCCGACTACATCGCGCGCCTCGTGCACGCCTCGCAGCCCGGTGCCTCCGCCGCTAGCGCCGGTGTTCGTTTCGGCGCCAGCCCGCGTGCCGCACTCGCCCTTGCCGCGGCGGCTCGCGCCCGCGGATTGCGGCATGGGCGCCCCCACGCAAGCTTCGAGGACGTGCAAGCCGTCGCACGCCCCGTGCTTGGACACCGCATTATTCTCGATCATGCGGCCCGTCTCGATGGGGCGACGAGCCTCGGCATCGTCGAGAAACTCCTCGCCGAGATCCCCGCGCAGGCGAAGCCGCTCCCCGGCACCCTGGCCGCCGCAAAGATCGCATGAACCTCGTGGTGCGGTGGCACATTCTCGTTGTCGTCGTCCTTGGACTTGTCGCCGCCGCGCGCGGCGAGACCGTTCTCGGCGTCCCACTCGCGGCCGGATCAGAGGCAAATATCAAGATTGCACTTACCCCGGCGCAGCCGCCCCGTTTTGGTTTTGCGCCCGTGCGGGTGACGATTGAAAACTCCGCGCCTCAGGAGCGCACGTGGCGGTTCGATTTTCGTGCCGGCGTAGGCGGCCAGCCGCCGGGCCTTGTGGCGTATGCACGCAGCGTCACAGTCCCCGCCGGCCAGACCCGCGATACGTGGATTTACGTTCCCGTCGGCGAGGCCGGCAATCCCGGTGCCGCTCCCACGCTCTCGGCCGCGGGTATTTCCGGTCCCACCAACACCGGAGGCGCGAATCCCAGCACGCGCGTCACAATTACCAAGACCCCCACCGGCACCAAAGTCGTGCGGACCACGCTTTCACCGTCAACGGGGATGGTCTTCATGACGGAGGAGACCACCATCGACGCGACTACGGGTGAGCTAAACGCGGTGACGAGTTCACCCTCGGGCGGCATGAGTAACACGCGCAGCTCCAAGCCGCCCGCTGGCGGCAGCATCACCTACACGATCGATCCCAATACCGGATTCGTGAGCAGTCGTTCGAGCTCCCCTTCTGGCGTGCCCAAGGGCCCGACCCGTGTCACGATTCTCACTGGTCCCGCTGGACCGGGCGGCACTTCACCGGGCGGCCCCATCACGCCGGTCAAGGTCACGATCGAGCCTACGCCCATCGGCACGCGCGTCACCCGACTGATGTCCACCTCCAGTGGCGGCACGGGCGCACGCACCTACACTGAGGAGCGCGAGATCGATGCGCAGAGTGGCATCATCACGACTACCATGACCTCGCCCGCAGGCACGCCCATGCCGGCTCGCACCTCCGCGCCGCTGAACCCGGGCACGGAAACGACCTACACGATCAATCCGACCACCGGTATGATCAACACTACGACCCGCATCGCCGCCAATCCGAAGGCTCCGCCCAAGGTCACCATCGTCACCGGCCCCTCGTCGTCACCCGGCGTGACGGCCACCACTTCATCGACCGGCGGCGTTTCGTTGACGCGAGCCTCCGGTGCGGCCTCCACCGCTGCATCCGGCTCAGCCCCCGCTTCGCCGCGTCCGCTCTCGCGCATAGTGCCGTCTGGTTTCTCGGGGCCGCCGATGACCCTGTCCGTCGAAGTCATTGGCCCCGGCACGAGTGGCAGCCGAGTGACGTTTTCGCCGCTTGGGTCCACGGCCAATATGCGTCCGCTCGCGGCCACGCTCGCGCTCGAACGGGTGTTACGCGAGGGCCTCAACAACGAGGGCATCCGCACGCCCAATCTCACGCTGGTTGAGCCGACCCAACTGCCCGCGGACTGGCGCACGTGGTCGCCCTACGCCGCCGTGTTGCTCGCCGTCGACGACTACGCGGGACTCGATGCTGCCCGTCGCGCCGCCTTGCGCGGTTGGGTGGCCTTGGGTGGCGAACTCCTGCTCGTCCCGGCGACGGAGGGCACGCGCTGGTCTGAGCCGGTCGGGGCTGGAGCGATTGTCACGCTCGCCGCTCCGCTCAAGACCGCACCGAGCGCCGGCGATCTCCTGACGCTCGGGATTTCGCTCGGCGCCACACCGGCCCAACCCGATGTCGAGAGTCTCGTGCTTCGTCCCGGTAACCCTCTCGGCGACGCGCTCGCGGAGCGTGAGACCGACACTACTTGGCTGACGGTTTTTCTCGTCGTCTTCGCGGCGGTGATCGGACCGGTGAATCTCTACCTGTTCGCGCCTGCCGCGAAACGCCACCGGCTCTTCATCACCACTCCGCTCATTTCGCTCGGCGCCGCGCTGGTGCTCGGCGTGACAATTTTGGTGCAAGACGGCACCGGTGGCATCGGTGAACGTCGCATGCTCGTCACGTTTGTGCCGGGCGACAACGCCGCCGCTGTTTTTCAAGAGCAGGCCTCGCTCACCGGTTTGTTAACCGGCTCTGCATTCCCGCTCGCCCCCGATACGCAGCTCACCGTGCTTCCGCTCGATGATCTTCAGCCAAATATGTTTCGCGGGATGGGGAGCAGCCAGAACCTCGAACGCGACGATGCGCGGGCAAGCGGTGGCTGGTTTCGCAGCCGCACGCGCCAAGCCCACCTCCTCCAGCGGCTCGTCCCGACGCGTGGACGCATCGAGCGCGTCGGCACCTCGCCCGACGGTGCCCCCATGGTGCAATCGAGCATTGCTGGTGCCCTGCGCAACTTCTCCCTCGTAGACGAAAATCTCGTCGTCTGGTCCGCCCGTGAACTCGTCCCGGGCCGTCGGGTCACGCTGGATCGTGGCGGCACTTGGATCGGCTCCGAGGCCAAGGCCTTTGGTGGCTCCCGCCGCTTCGGCTCGGTGTTTGCGGCAGCGACATTTAAATATCCCGGCCGCTGGGGTGCTAAGGGTGAGGGCGGCGAGCTTGCGCCGTTGGCCACCCACGATGCCATCCGCTGGACGCCGTCTGAGGTTGTCTACACCGGCACTATCGAAGGCATGGCCGCGCCGAAGGAGGCGAAGCCATGAGCACCGCTCCCTTCCTCGAAGTCGAAGGCCTCGTGCGCTGGTTCGAAGGCGTGCGTGCGGTCAATGGCGTCTCGTTCTCAATCGCCGCTGGCCAGGTGGTCGGTCTCATCGGTGCCAACGGCGCGGGCAAGACCACCACGATGCGGCTCCTCGCTACCCTCGATATTCCCGACCGCGGCACGATTCGCCTCGGGGGCATCGATGTCGTCGAGAATCCCAACGAAGTGCGCCAACGCCTCGGCTGGATGCCCGATCACTTTCTCGCCTACAAGGACACCACCGTCGGTGACTACATCGACTTTTTCGGCCGGGCCCACGGTCTTCGTGGCGATGATCTCACCCGCCGGGTCGACGAGGTCATCGACTTTACCGGCCTTGGCGAGCTCGTCCGCCGGCCGATGGACAAACTCTCCAAGGGCCAGACTCAACGCCTTTGTCTCGCGCGCACGCTGCTCAACGACCCGGAGTTTTTGATTCTCGATGAACCTGCTGCCGGCCTCGATCCCAAGGCGCGCCTCGAGTTCAAGAACCTCGTCCGCGTCCTGCGCGAGCGAGGAAAGACGATTCTGATCAGTTCCCACATTCTCTCCGAACTCGGCGAGATGTGCGACACGCTGCTCTTTATGGACCGCGGTGTGGTCGTCCACCACGGCGAAACGGAAACGCTCCGCCGCGGCACCACGACCGGCGGCACGTGCATCGTCGACATCACGGTCGACGGTCCGGTCACCCCGCTCAGCGAGTGGCTCGCTCTCCGCCAAGGTTGGAAACTCGTCGAGGAACGCCGCGACGGTGCGCGCGCCGAATTTGCCAGTGCTGAACCGGCTCAACTCGCCGCCGAACTCCGCCGCCTCGTGACGGACAATGTCGCCGTCACCGATTTCCACCGCCAAGACCGCCGCCTCGAAGAGGCCTTTGTTGAAATGCTCCGCGATCCACAGCCTATTCCGCCCAAATTGCCCCCCGTTCTCCCGGCCGCGGAGGAGAAATCGTCATGAGCACCGCCGCGTCTCAGCCTATTTCACCACCTGCGCTGCCCTCGGCTGTGGCTGCGCGCTCCGACTTTCCCACGTGGCTCCCGCCGATGCTGGTGAAAGAACTGCGGCAGGGCCTGCGCACGCGCGGCTTCGTCGGCGCCTTCGTCGTGTTTCAGCTCCTCATGGCGCTGATGATGATCGGCACCGTCACAAGCGCCTCGCTCGGCAACGAGGCCGCCCGCGCCGCCACGGCGTCGACCGTCAACAGCTTCTTCTGGACGCTGCTCACCGTGCAGTTGCTCCTCGTGACCCCAGCCCGCGCCCTCGGCGCGCTGCAGTCGGAAATCGATGCGCGCACGCTCGACTTGCTTCTGCTTACTCGTCTCACCGCCTGGCGCGTAGTGGTGGGCAAGTGGGCCTCGCTCGTCGCCCAGTCCGCGCTGCTGCTCGTGGCAATGCTGCCCTACGGCATCGTGCGCTATTTTGGCGGCTCCGTGGATTTAGTCGGTGACGCTCTGACGTGCCTCGCGTTGCTGGGCGGCTGTGCGGTGATCACTGCGATCATGCTTTGGGCGTCGGGCCTGCCGAAGGCGGTGCGCATCATCGTGCCGGTCATTGCGATCTTTGGTGGACAGCGCTGGCGACCGCTGGCGACGGGGTTTTCCGGCCCTGGATTTGGCTACGCGATCACTCGGCCGGAAAGTGCTTTACTGGCTTTCAATGGCGCCCTCGTGCTCGTCTTTTTCCTCGTGGCTGCGGTGCGACGCATCGCTCCGGTGGCGGAAAATCACGCTTTGCTTGCCCGGGGGTTGCCGCTGCTGGCCTTACTGCCGGTGCCCTTTCTATCGTTCCTCAGCACCAAGGCTGCGGCGGCCGGGCAACTCGTCTTTGCCGGTATCTTTCTCGGGATCGTCGGTATGATTGAACTGGCCAGTCTTCGTCTGCCGATGGCGGCGCATTGGCGGGTGTGGGCAGGGCGCGGGACCTTCGGGCGATTCGTCGGCCGCTTCCTCTTGCCCGGTTGGCCGAGCGCGCTGCTTTACGTGTCGCTCGCGTGCGTGCTCGTCGTCACGGCCGCGTTTTTCCTCGGCTTGCCGACGCCGGGTGAGGCGCAACGGGTGATCTGGATCGCACTGCTCGCGCTGGGTGCGCTGGTGCTTCCGGCGGTCGCACTCTCCCTGTTCGAGGCGCGCGCGACGAAATCGCCCGGGGCGATCTACGGCCTCGTGTTTATATCCCTGAGCACGTTTGGCGCGATCGCGGCAGCGATGTCATCGATGTTCCCGGTGAAATACACCGGCTTCGAATCGTTCGCCCGCATATTGCCGGTGTCGGGGCTGTGGCTCTCGCTCGGCCGGACCGAGCTCGATACGCCGGTGATGATCGGGCAGGCGGCCTTCGTCGGCCTCGTGCTGTTTGTCGCCTTCGTGCAGTCGCGCCTCTACTGGCGGTCATTGGCATTGCACGAAGTGCGCGATCGCACGCGCGGACCGGACGCATGACGACGCCTCGGGAAACGTTTTCCGCGCAACGCGGCGCGCACACCGCCGCCGGGCGCTGGCGTCTGCCGTTTTCGCGGCAGGCGTGGCGCGGTCCCGCCGGCAACTGGCTGGGCGCAGGGGCGGGTAGCTCGCTCGATTTTCAAGATCACCGCACCTACGTGCCGGGCGACGACCCGCGGCATATCCACTGGCAGGCGTTTGCGCGCACGGGCGCACTGACCATGAAGCTCTATCGCGCGGAAGTTGCGCCAATGGTGGATATCGGAGTCGACGTCTCGGCCTCCATGGAGCTTACGCCCGCGAAACGCGCGCGCACGGATGAACTCGTGGCGTTTTGCGTCGAATGCGCCGATCGCGCCGGAGCTCCTGTGCGCTTGCATGCGGCCGCCGGACGGACGTTACGCGCCGTGACGCCCGACGAGGTGCGTGCCGGTCGTTGGCGCGAGCGCCTGCCGGTGCCTGCGGCGAGCGAGGCGAGCGCGCCAGGCCCGTTTCCCTGGCGGCCGGGGGCGTTGAAAGTGTTGATTTCCGATCTCCTTTTTCCCGGTGATCCGGCGGCGCTGCTGGCGTCGCACGCCTCGGGCGCGGGCGTGGCGCTGGTGCTGTCACCGACGTTGGCCGAGGAGGCCGAGTTGCCATGGCGCGGGAATATCGAGCTTACTGACTGCGAAAGCGGCACGGTGCGCACGCAGCGCGTCGACGAAGGCCTCGCCGAGCGTTACGCGGCAGCCTACGCGCGGCACTTTGCCCTGTGGCGTGAAGCCTGCCGCCGTCGGAGCGTGGTATTCGCCTGCGTAGCGGCCGAAGGCGAACTCGTCACCGCGCTCGGCGGCGAGGCTTATGCTGCCGGTGCAGTGGAGGCGATCACCTGAGGCATGATGCCGCTGTTTGCCAACCCTGTGGGCTTTTGGGCGTTGCTTGGCGTGCCGGCCATTCTCGCGATCCATTTTCTGCAACAGCGTGCGAAGGTCGCGCGCACGAGCACGTGGTTCTTGATCGAAAAACTGGCGCCCGACAGCGCGCGTGGCCGCACGTGGGATCGGCTGCGCACCTCGCGGGTGTTGTGGCTGCAACTCGCGGCCGTGCTCGTGGCGACCTGGCTGCTCGTCTCACCGCGTTGGGTGCGGGCGGAGTCGGCGCAGACGGTGGTCATCGTGCTCGATAGCTCGGCCTCGTTGGAGGCTTTTCGCGCGCCGGCGCTCGCCGCGGCAGAGCGGGAGATGGCCGAGGCAATCGGCCTGGCGACCCGCACGACTTGGGTCGTAATGACGACGAATCCCCGGCAGCCGCCGCTCTATCGCGGGCTCGAACAGGCGGCCGCCTCGGCGGCGCTAGCCGGATGGCTGCCGGATTTGGGGGAACACGATCTCGGTCCCGCATTGCGAATCGCGCACGGCCTGGCTGGCAGTTCCGGTCGCACTTTGCTCATCACAGACACGCGCGCTAAAGTTCCCGCCGGCCAACGCGCGGTAGGGGTGGGGCAAGTGTTGGAGAATGTCGGTTTTGCGGGAGTCAGCGTCGTAAAGGAGAAGGGCGGACATACCTGGCGCGCATTGGTGAAGAACCACGCGGCCACGCCGCAGACGCGCACATGGCGACTGCAGTCGGGTGGCGTGCAATCGGCCGAGCAAACTGTCGCTCTCGCGCCGGGGGCGTTGACCGAGATCTCGGCGCGTCTGCCCGACGGCAGTGACGAGGTGACGATCGTGCTCGCGGCCGACGCCTTCGCCACGGACGACCGGCTTCCGCTCGTGCGGCCGGCTCCGAAGCCCCTCGCTGTGCGGGTCGATGGCGACGATGGCGCGGCGGACTATTTCCGCCGAATCGCGCGCGATGTGGAGGGTGTCACCGTGGTGGCTGCTGGCGCTCCGGCGACGCTGCGCCTCGCCCGACTGAGTGCCGATGAAGTGATCCGCGAGCCGCTGGGCGGCATATTCTGGCCGCAGGCCGACCAACGCGCCCAAGCGCCCCTCATGACCGAGCCGGTGACCGCCGAACGCGATCCGCTCGTGGCGGCGCTCAATTGGCAGGGCTGGTTCGGCACGGGGGCGTATGGTTACGCGCCGGCCACCGGCGATGTGCCGTTGCTCTGGCAGGGCCGTTGGCAGATCGCGTTTCTGCGACCAGCTCCGGCCGGCGGGCGCAAGCTGCTGCTGGCCTTCGATTGGGCGACGTCGAACGCTCCGCGTCTGCCGGCGACTGTCCTGCTCGCGCGACGCTTCCTTGAAGCGGAACGCGATGCGCAGCGTGCTCCCTACGCGGCAAACTTTGACGCGGGTTCGCCGGTGACGTTGGCCGGCACGCCGGCCGACGGCGTTTACACGTTGGAATTTCGTTCGGCTGCCGGCGGTCCCGTGGAGCGCCGTGCAATCTCCGCGGCAGAGCGAAGCGATCTACGCGCACCGCGGCGCAGCGGCTTATTCACCGTGCGCCGCGGCGAAGAAGTGGTGGTGCGCGGGGCGACCCAGTTTGCCGATGCACGCCAGGGCGATTTTCGCCAAGCGGAGTCTTTTAAGGTGGAGTTACCCGGCGAGGCGAAGTCCGCCATCGAGCGCAATACCCGGGCCGACCCCTATGCGCCGTGGTGGTTGCTGGCATTGGCGGGCCTCGTGCTCGGTAGTTGGTGGACGCGAAAAGGAGCGGCGGAAACCACATGAACTTCGGTGCCCCTGAGTGGTTTTTCCTCCTGCCTGCCATTTTGGTTGTCGGCTGGCGTTGGCGTGGGCTGCGATTGCACGAGCCTTTGCGCGCAGCGGCGCTGGCCTTGCTGGTGCTCGCGCTCGCGGAGCCGCGGTTGCGACTGGCGAACGCGGGGCTCGACCTCTGGGTGCTGACGGATCGCTCCGACTCGGCGGCCGGGGCGATGGGAGCGCAGGCGCGCGAGATTGAGACGATTTTGGAACGCTCACGGGGGAGCGATGACCGCGTGTTTTATGTTGATTTTGCCGGCGAGGCCGTGCGGCGTGACCGCGGCGATCCGGTGTTCGAAGGGGCCACGCATCAGACGCGCATCGGAGCGGCGTTGGATTACACGCTCGGTGAAATCACGGCCGGCCACGCGTCGCGGATGCTGATGGTGACCGATGGTTTCGCCACCGAGCCGCTCGGCTCGGCGGCGGAGAAAGTCCTGCGCAGCGGGGTGCCGCTCGATTTTCGATTGCTGACGGAGCCGGCCGCGGCGGATTGGCGCATCGCCGGCCTGAATGCTCCGCCCCGCGTGTTGGCGGGTGAGTCGTTTCTCGTGGAGTTCTTGGTGGCGGGGCAGGGCGACGCGGATATCCCTTGGGAAGTGTCGCGGGCCGGGAAAGTCGCGGCGAGCGGAGTCGCGAAAGCGCGCGGGGGGGCGGCGCGCGTGCGGTTGACGGATCGGATTTCGGCAGGTGGAGCGGCGCGGTATGAGGCGCGGATCATGCCGTCCGCGGATGCTCATCCGGAGAACAACACGGGCAGCGCGTGGGTGGAGGTTACCGGTGGTCCGCGGGTGTTACTGCTGACGAACTATCCCGACGATCCGCTGGCGACCCTGCTCGGGGCGCAGGGCCTCACGGTCGAGCGGGTGAGCGATCCGACCGGCCTCACCGGGGCGCGCCTCGCGGGGGCGCGGGCAGTCGTGATCAACAATGTGCCCGCGAATCGGTTGCCGCGGGAGTTTTTGGCGGCCCTCGATTTCTTCGTGCGCGAGCAGGGCGGCGGTCTGCTGATGGTGGGCGGAGAAAACAGTTTCGGCTCAGGGGGCTACTTCGCGTCGTCCATCGATGAGTTGCTCCCCGTCTCGATGGAATTGCGCAAAGAGCAGCGGAAGCTCGCGACGGCCATGGCCATCGTGATGGACCGCTCAGGCAGCATGAGCATGGGCGCGGGGGCGGGGCTGACGAAAATGGATTTGGCCAACTCGGGCGCGGCGCGGGCGGTGGAACTGCTGGGTGAGCAGGACGCCGTGTCGATTCATGCGGTGGATACCCTGCCGCACGAGGTGGTCGCCCTTGCGCAGGTTGGCCCGAATCGCAGCCGCATCATCGAGTCGGTGCGCCGGGTGGTGAGCACGGGCGGCGGTATCGTGGTGCACGAAGGCCTGAGGGCGGCGCGCGGAGAATTGGCCAAGGCGACCACGGGCACGCGGCACGTGATCCTGTTCGCCGACGCGAATGATTCCCGCCAGCAACTCGGCGACTATCTCGACGCGGTGGACGAGCTGAAGAAGGACGGCGCGACCATCAGCGTGATCGGCCTTGGCACGGAAACGGACCGCGATGCGGACATCCTCAAGGAAGTCGCGACGCGCGGCGGTGGGCGGATGTTCTTCAGTGCCGATGCGGCGGAGCTACCGGCGATTTTTGCGCAGGAGACGGTGTCGATCGCGCGTTCGGCGTTTGTGAAGGACGCGACGGGCACGGCGGGCACGCCCGGCTGGGCGGAGATCGCCGCCCGGGCGCCGGAGTGGCTGAAGGCGGTCGATGGTTATAATTTGAGCTACCTGCGTCCGGGCGCGACGGCGGCGCTGGTGACGACCGATGAATATTCCGCGCCGCTCATTGCGGTGTGGCAGCGGGGTGCGGGGCGGGTGGGAGCGGTGTCGTTTCCGCTGGGTGGACCTTATTCGGAGCGCACGCGGGCGTGGCCCGCGTATGGCGATTTTGTGCAGACGCTCGGGCGTTGGCTCGCGGGTGATGATGCGCCGCCGGGCCTCGCGCTGCGGACTGATCTCGATGGCGAGCGCCTCACGTTGGAGTTGCTCTACGATGAGACGTGGAGTGCGCGCATTGCGCAGACGGCGCCGCAGGCCTCGCTGGCGGAGAGCGGCGGAACCTCGACGGCGGTCGCGGTCCGGCCGTTGATTTGGGAGAAGATTGAGCCTGGTCGCTTTCGGGCGACGGCGGAGCTCGCGCCCGGTCGCATGGTGCGCGGTGCGGTGCGGGTGGGCGCGTCCGCGCTGCCGTTTGGTCCCGTGGCCGTT
>CANGHW010000067.1 GCA_947453695.1 Opitutia bacterium | reverse complement strand
GAATTCGACGCGCTCCCGCTGGTGATCGGCCCGACCAAGGACTCCGGCGCCTCCATCCTCTAGCCCGCCCGCCCCGTCTTCCCATGCATCGCCGCACCTTCCTCGCCTCGGCGTCTGCCGCCGCCCTCGTCGCGTCACTCCGCGCCGCCACCCCATCCCCGCGCGCCCCGCGCATTCTCCTGCGCTCCTCATGGCAGGTCGTGAATATCGGCGACATCGCCCACACTCCCGGCGTCCTCGCCCTCATCGAGAAATATCTCCCGACCGCCGAGGTGCGCCTCTGGGCCTCTGCCGATCTCACCGAGGAAGTCATGGCGATGGAACACCGTCGGTTTCCTAATCTAAAAATCGTCAAGGGCACCATCGGCGCCAACGGCCAGGCCTCCAACCCCGCTCTTGCCGACGCCCTCGCGTGGACCGATTTCCTCCTCCACGGCTCCGGCCCGTCGCTGGTCGCCGCGAAAGACGTCGCCGCTTTCGCCAAACACATCCGCAAACCCTACGGCGTCTACGGCATCACGCACGGTTCGTTCATGTCGGGTAGCGACGATCAGGCCGCACTCGACGGCGCCCGCTTCGTCTTCTTCCGCGACATGCCTTCGCTCGAACTCGCGCGCCAAGCCGGCGTGAAAGCCCCGCTCGTCGACTTCGCCCCCGACGGCGCCTTCGCCTGCGATCTCCGCAACGACGCGCCGGCCGACGCGTTCCTCGCGGCCCACGGCCTCGATCCCGGCCAGTTCCTCTGCTGCATCCCCAAACTCCGCCGCACGCCCTACTGGCTGATTCGCAATACCCCGAAGGACGAAAAAATCCATGCGCGCAACGAACTCATGAAAGCCGCCGACCACGCGCCGCTCCTTGAGGCCATCCATGCGGTCGTCCGCGAAACGAAACTCAAGATTCTCCTCTGCCCCGAAGACAAAACCCAGATGGCCGTCGGCAAAGAGCAACTCTACGACCCGCTGCCTGCCGACATTAAGTCACGCGTGGTCTGGCGCGAAAACTTCTGGCTCACCGACGAAGCCCTGAGCACCTACCGCCGCAGCGCCGGGCTCTTCGGCCACGAACAACACAGCCCGATCATGTGCATCGGCGCCGGCATTCCCGCCATCGTCTGCCGCTGGGCCGAGCAAACGACGAAGGGCGACATGTGGCGCACCATCGGCCTCGGCGACTGGCTCTTCGACATGGACGTCGAAGCCGACAAAAAGAAAGTCGCCCCCGCCGTCCTTGCGATGGCGAAGGACCCCGCCGCCGCCCGCGCCAAAGCCCAAAAAGCCCGCGCCCTCGTCGAACAATACCAGCGCGACACGATGGCCGTCCTCGCCCGCCAGCTGGGCTGAGCCCGTAAGGGCCATTGAGATTCACCCCAGCCCTTCCGAATCCCCCGCCGAAGCGCCACACTTGCACAACACCGTTTTTCGGTGAGAATTCCGCGCATGCAAGCGACCATCGAACTGGACTGCCCGGAGGAAATGCTCCTCGGGCTTCACGTCAGCGCGGAAGAGTTTCGCGACGAAGTTAAACTTCGTGCGGCCGTCGCATTGTTTCGAGAGGGCCGGGTTTCCTCCGGCTTGGCCGCGCGCTGGCTCAAAATGCCGCGGGTAAAATTCCTGCTCCTAGCCATGCAGGAGGGCGGTGAGCTCCTCGCCGACACCCAGGACGATTTCAAACGCGAGCTGGCGCTGCTGTGATTGTTTTTTCCAACACGACGCCGCTCATCGCCCTCTCGAGTGTCGATGCGTTGCATTTGTTGCCGGTCATTTTTCAACGAGTTCACGTGGCCGCATCCGTCGCTGCGGAATGCCGCGTCGGCGGCCCGATCATTGTGCCCGAACTCTCAACTTTTCCTTGGCTGGAAATTGTGCCAACTCAGTCGCCCAGTGCGACCCAGTCGCCGCTCTGGGAACTCGACGCCGGAGAACGCGACACCATCGAACTAGCCTGCGCGCTGAAAGCAGACTTGGTGATCATCGATGAAAAACTCGGTCGCAATCATGCGGAGTTTCTGGGGCTGAAGATCACTGGCACGCTCGGAGTTTTGCTCAAAGCAAAGCAGCTCGGCCTGATTCCTTCTTTCACGGCGATGGCAGAAAGAATGCGGGCCCAAGGAATTCGATATAATCCGGAGCTAGTTACCCGTCTCGCCGCAAACGTCGGCGAATAATCGCCGGCCATCGCAGCGATCCACCTCCCCGCTGCACTCGCCGACCGACCACCCATCGCGCGTCTCACCGAGGTAGGGACGGCTCTCCGCAGCCGTCCGTTTGGCGAACCATTCTAGCGGCAAAAGCCATCGCACGATCAGACGTCTCGGTAGCGACGCCGACCCCTTATGCATGACCGAGACGCTAGCGCCTTAAACCAACTCGCCAGCGCCTTCCGCCGACTCGGCAACACCTGCAACCGGCGCGCCAGCGTCTCGAACCGACTCACCAGCGCCCTCGACGAATGCAACAGCTCCTCCGACCTACTCAGCAGCACCAGTAACCGACGGCCGAGCATGAGCAACCGACTCGCCAGCGCCTCCGAAAGAGTCGCGAGCAGCTCCAACCAACTCAGGAGCGCATCTGACCAAGTCACGAGATGCGCCAACCGACCGCCGAGCACCCAAAACGTAACGTCGAGCACCAGCAACCAACCCAGGAGCGCCTCAAACCGACCATCGAGCACGTCAATCCGACTCGCGAGCATCTCAATCCGAACATTGAGCACCTTAAACCACCGTTCGAGCGCTTCAATCCGTGGATCAAGCACATGAATCCAACCATCGAGCGCCTCAAGCCACGGAACGAGCACCTCAATCCGACCCACGAGCGCCTCAAGCCAACGAATCAGCGCATCAATCCGACTCACCAGCGCATCAATCCGAAGCGGGAGCGTCTCAAACCGAGGCACCAGCTCCTCAAACGAAACTTGAAGCACCTCAATTCAACCCACGAGCGTCAAAAACCAACCTCCGAGCGCCGAAAGCCAACTCACGAGCGCGAGAAACCAACTCACGAGCATCAAAAACCAACCACCAAGCGCCTCCAACCACGCCGCGAGCACCAAAAACCACCCCACGAGCACCTCCCTCCACCCGACCAACCCCGCCCACCCCCGCCCCATCCCCAGACGCCAGATCCCATCTCCCAGACCCTATACCTCTTATCCTCCCCCCACTGAGCACTTGCTCAGCCCCCCGCACCGGACGTTCAATCATAAGCTCTTTGTGGTAAACCTCCCTCCGGCCACCCCGCCGTCGTCACCCGTCGAACCCGCCTTCCCCTTCCCCGCGCCCCATGCACCGCCGCTCCTTCCTCTCCTGCCTCGGCTCCGCCGCCGTCGCCGCCCCGTTGCTCTCCTCGCTGCGCGCCGCGGACTCCACCGCCGGCGCCACCGCCCCGTTCATCTCCCGCCTCCAACCCGCCGTCGTCGGTGGCGGCTTCGAATTGCCCGATCACTGGGTCTGGTGCGGCGCGCCCATCCGGGGCGAGGACGGCAAATACCACCTCTTCGCCTCGCGCATCCCGAAGTCCGTCCTGTTTCACCCGCACTGGTTGTTCATGTCCGAGATCGTGCGCGCCGAGTCCGCCACACCCGTCGGCCCCTACAAACTCGCCGAGGTCGCGCTCCCGCCGCGCGGGGGTGATTTCTTCGACGCCCGCACCACGCACAATCCCCACATCCGCAAGGTCGGCGACACCTACCTCCTGCTCTACATGGGCTCGACCTACGACGGCCCCACGCCCACGCACGACAACCAAGAGGTCTGGCGCTCCCCGCGCTACCTCGCCACCTGGGCCCGCAAACGCATCGGCCTCGCCACCAGCAAGAGCGTCAAGGGTCCGTGGAAGCGCCTCGATACTCCGCTCCTCGAGCCGCGCCCCGGCGAGTGGGACTCCATCGCCACCACCAATCCTTCGCTCTGCCCGCTGCCCGACGGCTCGTTCCTCCTCGCCTACAAGTCGCGCAAAGAAAATCTCGGCAACCTCCAAGTCGGCGTCGCCCACGCCCCGCACTACACGGGCCCTTGGAAACGCCAGCCCACGCCGTGGCTCTTCAAGGGCAAACCCGCCCACGTCGAGGACCCGTTTCTCTGGTATGAAAACGGCCGCGTGAATGCGCTCATGAAGGACATGACCGGTGACATCTGCGGCGAGAAATTCGGCGGCATCCACGTCACCAGCCCCGATGGTTTCAACTGGGACTTCGACCGTGCCACCCTCGCCTACAGCCGCCAACTCCGCTGGAGCGACGGCCGCACCACGCGTCAGGGTTTCCTCGAGCGCCCGCAATTGCTCATCGAAGACGGCCGGCCCACTCATCTCTTCTGCGCCACCGCCGAAGGCCCTGGCCTCGACCTCAAGGACGCCACCCGCACCTGGAACACAGTCATCCCTCTCTCCCGCTGATCTCCATTCTCGCTACCCCAAAAATGAAAACTCTCGCCCGTGCCTTCACCTTTCTCGCCGCCACGCTCGCGCTGAGCCTCCCGCTCGGCTCCGCCGCCGCCTCGGCCCCCACGCTCACCGCCCAGGAAAAAGCCGCCGGCTGGCGCTACTTGTTCGACGGTCAGTCGCTCGCCGGCTGGCGCCTCTACGGCAAACCCGCCGGCTCCACCATCGGCCCCGGCTGGCGCGCCGAGGGCGGTATCCTCAAGAAAATCGCCGGCATCAAAACCGGCGATATCATCACCGAGCAGACCTTCGACAACTTCGAGCTGAGCTGGGAATGGCGCATCGAGAAGGAGGGCAACAACGGCGTGAAATACTTCGTCACCGAGGCGCGTCCCGCCGCTCCCGGCCATGAATACCAGATGATCGACGACGACGCCCCCAAGTGGGCCTCGCTCCACCCCGAGTCCAAGACCGCCTCGTTCTACGAGGTGCTCGCGCCCGCCGCCGACCGCCCGCTCAACCCCGCGGGCCAGTGGAACCGCTCCCGCATCGTCGTGCGCGGCACGACCGTCGAACACTGCCTCAACGACCGCCTCGTCCTCACCTACGAACTCGGCAGCCCCGCCGTGAAGGCCGGCATCGCGAAGAGCAAATTCGCCAAATATGCCGACTTCGGCCAAAAAATCCGCGGCCACATCATGCTCACCGATCACGGCGACGAAGCCTGGTTTCGCGACCTGAAGATCCGCGAACTGCCCGCCCGCTGATCCCGCCGCCCCCAGACCCAAGAACCCAACCCCTATCTCCCCTTCCGTCCCATGCCCCTCGACCGCCGCACCTTTCTGGCCTCATCCCTCGCCGCCGGCGCGGCGCTCGCACTACGCCCCGCCGCCTCCGCTGCCACCTCCCCGTCCGCTCCCGTCTCCGCGCCGCGCAAGCGCGTGAAACTCGGCATCGCCACGTATTCCTACTGGCACTTCAAGACCACCAAGGTCCCCGTCGAGACGGTCATGGATCGGGCCGCCGAACTCGGCGTCGAAGGCGTCGATATTCTCCACCGGCAGATGAACCTCGCCGAGCGCGGTCCGCTCGACGCCGCCGGCCGCAGCTACCTGCGCGGTCTGAAGCGCCACGCGTTTCGCAACGGTCTCTCCGTCTGCTGCGTGTCGACGCACCAGAGTTTCGTGCAGCCCGACGCCACGAAGCTCGCCGCCGAGGTCGAGCACACCAACAAGTGCATCGAGCTCGCCTACGAGCTCGGCTGCCCGTCCATCCGCATCAACACCGGTCGCTGGGGCACCACCAAGAGTTTCGACCAGCTCATGGCTGACCGCGGCATCGAGCCCGTGCTCCCCGGCCACACCGAGGAAGAAGGTTTCAAGTGGTGCATCGACGGCATCCAGCGCTGCCTCGCCAAGGCCGAACAATGCGGCGTCGTGCTCGCTCTCGAAAACCACTGGGGCCTCGCACGCACGCCCGAGGGCCTGCTCCGCATCTTGAACAGCATCAAGTCACCGTGGCTCGGCGGCCTCATGGACACCGGCAACTTCCTCGAAGACCCCTATCCGAAGCTCGCGGCCATCGCGCCCCAGACGGTCTACGTGCAGGCCAAGACTTACCACGGCGGCGGCGAGTGGTATACCCTCGACCTCGACTACCCGAAGATCGCCACGATCCTCGCGCAAGCCGGCTACACCGGCTGGGTCTCGCTCGAAATGGAGGGCAAGGAAGATCCCAACACCGCGGTGCCAAAGAGCATCGCGACCCTTCGTCAGGCGTTCGCCTAACGCCGCTCCTCGATGGCGGCCGTGCCCGTTTCTACCCCGGTCCCCGCACCGCCGGCCGCGCGCCTCGACTCCATCGATGCCCTGCGCGGCCTCGTCATGGTCCTGATGGCGCTCGATCACACGCGCGACTTTTTCCACTTCGGCGCGACGCAAGGCTACGATCCGCTCGACTATCATCACACGACGCCGGCGCTGTTTTTCACCCGGTGGATTACGCATTTCTGCGCGCCGACTTTTATCTTCCTAGCCGGCCTCGGCGCCTTCCTCTCCGGCGCCCGCGGCAAGTCCCGTCGCGAGCTCTCCTGGTTTCTCCTCACCCGTGGACTCTGGCTCGTATTGCTGGAGATCACGTTCGTGCAATGGGCCGGCTGGTCGTTCGCCTTGGAGTGGCAGATCCACTACGCCAACGTCATCTGGGCCATCGGCTGGTCCATGGTCGCCCTCGCTGCCCTCGTCCACCTGCCCATTCGCGCGGTGGGCGCCATCGGGCTCGTGATGATCGCGAGCCACAACGTCTTTGATCGCGTCACGCCCGACTCCCTAGGCGCCCTCGCCCCGCTCTGGCGAATCCTCCACGAGGGTGGTCGCGTCGAACTCGGCGGCGGGCACGTCATCGCGACCGGTTATCCGCTCGTGCCGTGGATCGGCGTCATGGCCGCAGGCTATGCCTTCGGTCCACTCCTGCTGCACCCCACCCGCACGCGTCACACCTTCCTCCTGCGCCTCGGCTTCGGCTTGATCGCCGCCTTCGTCGTGCTCCGTGCCAGTAATCTCTACGGCGACACCCGACCGTGGACCGGGCAATCTAAGCCGCTGCAAACCCTCTATGCGTTTCTCGACTGCCGGAAATATCCGCCTTCGCTCTGTTACTTGCTGATGACCCTCGGCCCCGCCCTCGTCGTGCTCGGCCTGCTGGACCGACGCCTGCCTCCTTGGCTGCAACCGCTGCTCTGCTTCGGCCGCGTGCCGATGTTCTTTTATCTATTGCACCTGCCGCTGCTGCACGGCCTCGCGGTGCTCGCCGCGCAACTCAAGTGGGGCCGCGCCGACTGGCTCTTCGGCACCGACGCCGCGAAACCGCCCGTCGATGCCGGCTTCGGCCTAGTCACCACCTACGCCGCCTGGGGCCTCGGCATCGCACTGCTATTTTTCGCCTGTCGCTGGTTCGCCGAGATCAAGCGTCGCAACCGCTCGCCCTGGTTGAGATACTTTTAGTGGTTACGCATGGGGGTTACATCGCTGCACGGTGCGGCGTGGAAGATTCAGCCCACTCGTCGCGCTCGACCCCGCTCCCGCGCCGGCCATATTTGCAGTCACCCCAATCGCGGTGGCGCATCCCACAATACGCCCCGAGCACTTCGTCCGCGCCTTTGCCTCACCCGTGAAAAATCGACTCCTCCTCTCCGCCGTCGCCATCGTTCTCCTCGCCAACGGCGCCACTGCCGCTGAATCCGCCCCCACTCCGCCAAAACCGGAAACCGTCGAGATGCTCCCCTTCCTCGTCGCGACCGACAAGGACACCGGCTACATCGCCGCCGACACCATCAGCTCCGGCCGCCTCAGCACCAACCTGCTGATGACGCCCACCGCGACCACTGTCCTCACCCGCGATTTCCTCAACGACCTCGGCGCCTTCACGATGGTCGAAGCCTCCTCGTGGCTCACCAGCGGCATCGAGCAAGCCCAAGGCGCCGTTAACGGCTCCTCGATGAACGTCGACCCCAGTGACGGCGGCAACAACACCCAGCTCCGCGGCCAGGCCACCCAGGCGAGCACGCGCAACTATTTCCCCAGTTCCACCACGCCCGGCGAATACAACGTCGAACGCCTCGAGGGCGCCGCCGGCCCCAATGCCATTCTCTACGGCGTCGGCGGCGCCGGCGGACAGGTCAACTACATCACAAAGCGCGCCCGCGGCTACAACTTCGGCCGCATCCGCGTGCGCGGCGACGAGTTCGGCTCGCTCGACGGCTCCATCGATTTCAACCGCCGCCTCCACGAGAAATTTGATCTCCGCTACAACGGTTTCTGGAGCGCCAGCCGCGTCCTCCGCGACCGCGTCGAAAACAACGCCCGCGGCAACGCCCTCAGCGCCATCTACCGCCCGTGGAAAAAAGCCGAACTCAGCGTCGATGTGGATCTCGGCCGCAGCAAACGCTCCTGGAACTACGATGCCTATGTCGACGGCGCCTCGCTCTGGACCGGCGCCGGTGTCAGCGGCCCGCTCACCGCCGCGCGCGCCGCCGCCGCCGGCCTCAGCATCATGTCCCCCAATGCCAGCCAACCCGCCTACTGGGTCTGGATCAATGGCCTCGGCCTCATGAACTGGAAGGGCTACGGCCAGACCACCGGCACCAGCCACAATCTCTACCCGACCGACTACGCCGACACGCGCCCGATCCCGAATCTGCCGCGCGCGCCTTCGCGTAAATTCAACATCGCGCCCGATCAGGTAAACGTCAGCGCCGACACCGAGGACATCCAGGCCTCCTTCCTCAAATCCTTCGACTCGGGGCTCACCGTCGAAGTCGCCTACGACTACGCCACGATTTTTCAGAACGGCTGGAAGTCCAGTTTCTCCCCTGCGATCAACTCCCTGAAATACGATCCCAACCTCCTCCTCCCCACCGGGCAGCCCAACCCCAATTTCGGCAAGCTCTACGGGCAGCTCGAATACGACTACAATCTCAACGGCACCTACCGCATCGCCTCCGCCGAGCGCGTCGCAGCCAACTATCCGATCAAGGTCGGCCGCTTCGGCGTGCAAAACATCTCCGCCATCGTCCAGCACCAGGAGAACCGCAATCGCACGCGCATCAACCGCGCCTTCAACGCCAACTTCACTCCGCCGCTTTTCAGCACCAACAACGTTATCTACGTCTTCCGCTACCTCGACGACACCTCGCCCTCCCTGCCCGATCTCTCGAAGTCCATCCCGATGGTCCGCATGGTGCAGGACACCGATACCACGTCCGACAACGTCGACGACTCCGCCACGATCGCCACCGCGGGTAATTATTTCCACAATTCCCTCTCGGTCATCGGCGGCTTCCGTCGTGAGCGCTATACCTCCACCTCCGGCGCCATCACCACCCGCGACGCCACCACCGGTGCCGTGACCGGCTACAACTTCACCCGCCTGCACGCGCTGAACAACACCACCACCGCCGGCCTCGTCTACTTCCCGATCAAGGTCGTCGGCGCCTACGCCAGCTACTCCGAAGGCTTCACCGTCGTCTCCAATCCCAATCCGAGCCTCGACGGCACGTATCAACCGACCGCCATCCAGCCCGCCCGCAGCTTCACCGCCGGCCTGCGCTTCAATTTCCTCTCCGGCAAAATCGTCGGCTCCGTCGAACACTACGACACCAAGCAAACCAGCGTCTTCAACGTCGGCGTCCAAAACTACAACGCCGCCCTCGCCGCCAACGGCCAGCCCCTCATCCCCGCCGGCACGATTTCGCAAAACGTCTCCATCGCCGATTCGCAGATCACGCAGGGCACAGGCTGGGAGGGCCGCGTCACCGCCTCCATCGCGAAATCCTTCCGCCTCATGGCCAACATCGCTTTCCCTGACGTGAAAATCATCTCTCAGGCCCCCGCGTTTACCGAGTGGTTCAACGCCAAGCTCCCCACCTTCCAACAGTGGGCGACCAATTCTGCTCTGCTCCCCACCGACAATCGCCGCACCAGCGCACAAACCGCCATCACCTCCGGCCAGTCCCTCCTCGGCGGAGGCGCCGTCGGCAAGACCGCCCTCCGCACCTACGACTACCGCCTCAACGTCTTCGGCAACTACACGCTCCAGTCCACTCCGCTCAAGGGACTCCGTCTCGGCGCCGGCGTCCAATACTTCGGCCGGCGTGTCATCGGCACGCCCGTCAACAACCCCAACGGCTATGTCTACAACCAGCCGTCGCACCTCGCCACTGTCACCTCTGGCTACACTTTTCGCCTGAAGGACAAGCGCACCCTCGATGTGCAGGTCAACGTCGCCAACGCCCTCAACAACACGAAGCCCATCTTCGGCGGCACCGCCGTCTACAACAACAGCGTCGCCCTGCCCAACTATTTCACGCTGCCGATCCCGCGCACGATTCGCTTCACGACGACGTTGTCGTTCTAAGGTCTATCCCACACGCGAAACGCGACCTTCGCGCTCGCCTCCCGCCCGGCCCGTCGGCCAGCGTGCCGGGATGAAAACCCTGCTGCGCGGCGCCCTCTGGCTGGCCCTCGTTGGCCTGCTGCACGCCGCTGAATTTCGCGTCGCCTCCCCCGACGATCAGGTCGCTATCGTCGTCTCCGTCGACTCCACCGGCACCCCGCGTTACCGCGTCACGCATCACGATCATCCCGTCGTGCTCGACTCGCGCCTCGGCTTCGAGGCAACCGACCGCGCCCAAAGTCTACTCGAGGACTTTGAGGTCACCGGCACGAGAGAGCGTCGCGAGGATACATCGTGGAAGCCCGTCTACGGCGAGCGCGCCGTGATACCTAACCGCTACGGCGAGCTCACCGTCCAACTCCGCCATCGCGCCACCGACACCCGCCTCGACCTCGTGGCCCGCGCCTACGATGAGGGCGCCGCCCTGCGCTATGAATTTCCTGCTCTCGCGGCGCCGCGCACCTTCACCGCCGAGCGCACCGAATTTCGCTTTCCGGAGAAGACCTTCGGCTACGAGGAGCACGGCACCGAAGGCGAATACGCGCGCGTGGCGATCCCCGTGATCAAGAAGGACTGCGAGCGCCCACTGACCGTCGAGTTCGCCGATGGCCGTTTCGCCTCACTCGTCGAAGCGGGACTCGACCGCTATCCGCGGATGTTGCTCTCGCCGTCGCCATTCACCCCCGGTGCGCTCGCCAGCGCACTCTCCGGACCCGCGACACTCACCGCCCCCGCCGTTACGCCGTGGCGCGCCTTCATCGTCGGCGACCGCCCCGGCGACCTCCTCGAGCGCAACTACCTTGTCCTCAATCTCAATCCACCCTGCGCACTCGCCGACACCTCATGGATCAAGCCGGGCAAGGCCATCCGCGAAACCTCCCTCTCTACCCCCGGCGGCAAGGCCTGCATCGATTTCGCGGTCGCCCACGGACTCAGTTACATTCTTTACGATGCCGGCTGGTATGGCCACGAATATGACGACAAGGCCGACGCCCGTGGCGTTAACCTCGATCAGAAACGTGTCGGTAACGTCCCCAACCACCCCGGCCTCGATCTCGCCGAGGTGATCGCCTACGGCAAGGCCCGCGGTATCGGCGTCTTCCTCTACGTGAACCGCCGCGCCCTCGAGCGCCAACTCGACGAGTTGTTTCCGCTCTACGAAAAGTGGGGCGTCGCTGGCGTGAAATTCGGCTTCGTCAATGTCGGCCCGCAGGAATGGAGCACTTGGGTCCACGCGGCCGTGCGCAAGGCCGCTGAGCACCACCTGCTCGTCGACATCCACGACAGCTACCGCCCCAGCGGCTTCACGCGCACCTATCCCAATTTGCTCACGCAAGAGGGCGTTCGCGGCAACGAGCACATGCCCACCGCCGCCCATAACGCCACCCTGCCCTTCACCCGCGCCCCCGCCGGCCCCTTCGACTACACGATCTGCATCTACGACAAACGCATCCAGCCCACCCGCGCCCACCAACTCGCCCTCGCGGTCACCGGCTACAGCCCGCTCCAACTCGTCTATTGGTATGACAAGCCCGCTCAATTCGACGGCGCGCCCGAACTCGCCTTCCTCGGCCACGTGCCGACCACCTGGGACGACACCCGCGTGCTCGCCGGCAAAATCGGCGACCATGCCACCCTCGCCCGTCGGCGAGGCGATGCCTGGTTCCTCGGCACGATCACCGGCGCCGCCGCCCGCGAGCTCGACCTTCCACTCACTTTCCTACCCGCCGGGAAGAAATTCATCGCACACATCTACGAAAACGAGGCGGCCAATCCGCGCGCCACGCGCATGCGCACTGAGACCGTCACTGCTACCACCACGCTACACGTCGCACTGCCCGCCAGCGGCGGCCAAGCGGTCCACCTCACACCGATCAACCCGTTCTTCGCCATGGACAACATCGCCCGCGGCGGCCCCACCATCGCTCCCGCGATGCTTAAGGAACTCGGCTACGACGGCTTCGGCGGCCGCGTGCCCGACGAAGCCATGCGGCCGGCGATCGAGGCGAACGGACTCAAGTTTTTCAACGGCTACCACGTCCTCGACCTCAATCCGACCCAACCCGCCCCGAGCGACGCCCTCCGGAAATGGCTCGTCGCGATGCGGGGTAAAGACACCGCCCTCTGGCTCGCGCTCAACAAAGTCGCCCGCCCCGACGGGAAACTCTACGCCGTCTCGTCACCCGAGGCCGACGCCTATGTCGTCGAGCAACTCCGCGCCATCACTGCCGCCGCGCGCGCGAATGGCGTGCGCGTCGCTCTCTACCCGCACACTGCCTTCTGGCTGGCCAGCGTCGAAGACGCCATGCGCATCGCCGAACAACTCAACCGCCCCGACGTCGGCGTGACGTTCAACCTATGCCACTGGCTCAAAGTTGAAGGTGCCGAACGCGACCCACTGCCCGTGCTCAAGGCCGCACTGCCGCGCCTGATGTTTGTGACGGTCAGCGGCGCCGACACCGGCGACACCCGCACGATGGGATGGGAACGCCTGATCCAACCACTCGACGCCGGCACTTACGACGTCGCCGCCTTCGTCCGCTCCCTGCAATCCGCCGGCTACACCGGCCCCGTCGGCTTTCAAGGCTACAACATCAAAGGCGAACCTCGCGACGTGCTCGCCCGCACAATCACCGCGTGGCGGAAGATCACTCGCAACTGATCGTGGAATTCCTCGGCGAAGTCGTCGTCGCCCTGCTGCAGATGTTTGGGGAGTTTATTCTGCAAATCGCCATTGAGGCCTTGGTCGAAATAGGTGGGCGTGGCGCCGCATCTATCTTCCGTGATCGACCGTCGCCAAAACCGCTCAATCCAATATTGGCCGGACTAACCTACGCCACCCTCGGCGCCTTGCTCGGCGCACTGAGCCTGCACTTTTTTCCAACCTCAATCGCCCACGCAACTTGGCTGCGAATTCTCACCCTACTGATTGTGCCTTTACTTGCCGGATTAGCCATGAATGCACTTGGAAATTGGCGTCGGCGCCACGACCAAACCATCATCCACCTAGATCATTTCGGCTACGCCTACCTCTTCGCGCTGGCACTGGCAGTCGTGCGTTTTTTCGGGGCTCGTTGAGATGCCGACCCGCTTGACGCTCGGCGACCGCGAGGCACCCTCGCCCCACGATGCAGAACGTCGTCATCGCGAAACCCTACCGCTTCGTCGCCCCGCATCGCGGCAAGCTCTGGTGGCATTTGTTTCGCCCGCTACTTCCGCTCTATCTGCGCAGATCCCACGGCATCGTCGCCGTCGAAAACCGGGGCGTAGAACGTCTCCGCGCATCGCTAGATGCCGGCCACGGCATCATGCTCGCGCCCAATCACTGCCGCCCGCCTGATCCGATGGTGCTCGGCCATCTCTCCTACGAGATCGGCCGTCCGCTCTATGTTATCGCGAGCTGGCATCTGTTCATGCAGAACGCGTTTCAAACGTATCTCCTACCCCGCCTCGGGGTATTCAGCATCTACCGCGAAGGCGCTGATCGCGAGGCACTCAAGACGGCCATGCAGCTCACCGCCGAAGCGGAGCGGCCGCTCGTGATTTTTCCCGAGGGTGTGATTTCCCGGCACAACGACAAACTTAACAATCTTATGGAGGGCACTGCCCTCATGGCCCGCGGAGCCGCCAAGCAACGCGCCGGCGCCACGCAACCCGGCAAGGTCGTCGTCCACCCGATCGCCATCCGCTACCGTTTCGATGGCGATGTGCGCACCACCGTCGAGCCCGTGCTCCGCGACATCGAGCGCCGGCTCTCGTGGCGCCCCCGCGACGGAGCCACCATGGAGGATCGCATTGCCAAGATTGGCGGCGCGCTCCTCGCACTGAAGGAGATCGAGTATTTTGGCGCTCCACAGAGCGGCGCGTTTGAGGTGCGCCTGCAAAACCTCATCGACCGCCTACTCGTCCCCTTGGAAGCGGAGTGGTTGAAAGGCCGTCGCGAAAAGGACATCGTGCAGCGCGTGAAGCTGCTCCGCATCGCCATGGTGCCCGAGATGGCTGGCGGCGCACTCCCCGAAGCGGAATTGCAACGCCGCTGGGGCCAGCTCGCCGACGTTTACCTCGCCCAGCAAATCGCGTTTTACCCACCGGACTACTTGTCGGCTGATCCAACCCCCGAGCGTTTCCTCGAAACGGTCGAGCGCTTCGAGGAAGACCTGACCGACGTCGCCCGAGTGCACGCGCCCGTGCGCGCCTTCGTCGAAGTCGGCGAAGCGATCGAGGTCTCCCCTGAGCGCGCCCGGAGCGCCGAGGGCGACCCGTTGATGTCCACCGTGCGCGACCAACTTGAGCGGATGCTAGCCGCTTCCCGCCGAGGCGGTCGCCCGACATGAACACTCTCCCCGAAATCGGCCTGCGCACCGGCTTCGTGGCGGTCGCGCTCATCCTGTGGTTTTGGACGCAACGCCTCATCAGCGCCAAAGCGCCGGCCAACGCCGGACTCGGCGACCGCCTGCACGAGTGGAGCGCACCGCTGCACCGCTGGCTCACGGCCAATCCAAGGTCCGCAGATCTTACGCTTATCGTCACCTCGGCGCTGATCGATGTGTTTGGCATCTACCTCCTCGCGAATGCGGTGCTCGGACCGACACTACGACCACTCGTGGCGATTCTGATTCTCTTCGCCATGCGACAAGCGTGTCAGCTGGTCTGCACTCTGCCCATTCCGCCAGGCTCGATCTGGCGCTATCCCGGATTCCCATCCCTGCTAGTGACCTACGGCACCAGTAACGATTTCTTCTTCTCAGGCCACACGGCAATCTCCGTGCTCGGTGCGCTCCATCTCTATCACACGGCACCGCTCTGGCTCGCCATCGTCGCAGGGATCGTCGCCGCAGTCGAGGCACTCACTGTGATTGTGCTGCGCGCCCACTACACCATGGACGTCTTTGCGGCTCTCTTCGCCGCCTGGGGTGCCGATACCCTCGCAAGCCACCTTGCGCCATGGGTGGACGCCTGGCTGGCCAAATTGTAGCGCGCAGGCTCGTCAAACCGGCAACTTTTCCCGCGGCGCGAGCGCACCCGCCAAGGCTTGGAGAAACTGCACTCGGTTGAAGGGTTTCATGATGGCGAAATCTGCGCCGAATCCTTTGGCGATGCGCAGATATTCATTGCCGTCCATGTAGCGACCGCCGCCAGAAATCGCGAGGATCCGGGCGTCCGGCTGTGCCTTTTTCAACCCCTCGATCAGAACGAGTCCGTCTCCGTCGGGCATCAAAATGTCCGTCACCACGAGATCGATCCGGTGGACCGCCACGAGTTTCAAGCCTTCGGTCGCATTTCGCACGGCGTGCACCGTGTGGCCCATCGGACGCAACCATTGCTCCAGTAGGTCGCGGATCTCGTCTTCGTCTTCAGCGATGAGAACGGTCTGGGGAATCATGAGAGGGGTAAAAACGGAAAGAGATCGGCGCGGCTGCTCAGAAGCGCAATCGAACATTCTCGTGGCCGCAGCGCGGGCACGGACAAACCTCGGTGCCCTTCGGGGCTGCATAAAGCATGTCGCAGCGGATGCAGTGAAAAGCCGTCTTCCGCCGCTCGCGTTCGAATCGCCGGTGGTCTCGCCGGTCATACCAAAGCCAGAGACCGATGAATGCCGCCGCGACTATCACGCAGTAGACGACGACGGCGGTGGTAAATTCGAACATATGTAACGCAGAAAATCCCTGCGGGCGGCCGTCCGACGACACAAAACAAAAAACGCGCCGAAGTTTCCTTCGGCGCGTTTTGTTCAGTTGTGATTGTGTGGCTGGATCAGCTCTTGGTCTCGGCGGCAGGAGCTTCCGTGGCGGGAGCGGCAGCCTCGGTCGCCGGAGCGGCCTTGGCCTTCTTGCCCTTCGCGGACTTCTTGCCCTTCGACTTCTTGTAGCCCGGATCATCGGCCTTCACGAACTCGATCAGCGCGAGCTCGGCGGCATCGCTGATGCGCTGCTGGCCGAGCTTGTAGATGCGGGTGTAGCCACCATTGCGGTTCGCGAATTCCTTGACGGTTTCGTTGAACAGTTTGGTGACGGCAGTCTCATCGCGAACGTCGCTGAGAGCGAGACGGCGGAGGTGTAACGCGCGGGGCGCGAGCACTTGTTTGCCGTTCTTCTCGATGCGGGCGATCGCCTGGGCTTTCTTGGCCTTCGTGATGACCTTCTCGATGAAGGGACGGAGGGCCTTGGCCTTCGTGAGCGTGGTCTCGATGCGGCCGTGAGTGATCAGGGCGGCGGCGAGATTGGACATCATCGAGCGACGATGCTCGACGGTGACGCCCAAGGAGGCGTGGTGTTTGTTGTGACGCATGGTGTTTTGGTTTTAGGCGGCTCCCGATCGGCAATCCGGTCGCAGCGTTGAGCGGCAGCGGACGGCGCGAGAGCCGAAATGGTTTAGGCTTCCTTCTTCGTATCGAGGAGGCGCTCGTCGAACTTCATGCCGAGTGACAGGCCGAGAGCTTCGAGCTTCTCCTTGATTTCGTTGAGGGACTTCTTTCCGAAGTTGCGATACTTGAGCATCTCTTGCTCGGTCTTCATCGCGAGTTCGCCCACAGTGGTGATGTTCGCGTTGTTGAGGCAGTTCGCCGCGCGGACGGAAAGCTCGATTTCGTTGACCGACATATTTAGTAGCTTGCGGAGCTTGTTCTGCTCTTCGCTGACCTCAGACTGTTGGTTCTCGAATTCGTAGGTCTCTTCGCTGACGCGATCGAAGACATCGAGGTGATGCTTGAGGATCGAGGCGGACTGCTTGAGTGCGTCGTCCGGGGTGATGCGACCATCGGTCCAGATCTCGAGGTTGAGCTTGTCGTAATCGGTGATCTGACCGACGCGGGTGGCCTCGACGGCATACTTAACGAGCTTCACGGGAGAGAAGAGCGAATCAATCGGGATGACCCCGATGGCCTGCTCTTCCTTCTTGTTTTCGACACCCGGATAGTAACCGCGACCGGTCTTGATCTCGATTTCAGCCTCGAAGGTCTTCTTCGCGTCGAGCGTGCAGATGACTTGGTCCGGGTTAACGATCGTGATGTTGGAGTCGGCTTGGATATCGGCCGCGGTGACAGCACCGGCCTTGTTGACCTTGATCTGAAGGGTGATCGGCTCGCGCTTGGTGGAGACGATGAGGATTTTCTTCAGGTTCAGGACGATGTCGGTGACGTCTTCGACGACGCCGTCGATGGACTGGAACTCGTGGTTAACGCCGTCAATCTTGATGGAAGAAATCGCGGCGCCTTCGATGGAGCTCAGGAGGACGCGACGCAGTGAGTTGCCGACGGTGTGGCCATAACCGGCCTCGAAGGGCTCGGCGATGAACTTGGCGTAGGTGGGCGTAGCGCCCTCCTCGACTTTGGTGAGCTTGCTGGGGAGTTCGAACTTTCCGAGGCGTTTGGGCATGGTGATGAACTCTGACGATTAAGAGAAAAAAGGGAAGGTTGCGACGGACAGATCAGAAGCGCGAATAGAACTCAACGATGAGCTGCTCGTTGATGTCCTGAGTCATCTCCTCACGGGTGGGGAGACGGACGACCGTGGCCTTGAAGGTCTCGGCGTTCATGGTGAGCCAGCCGGGGACGTTGCGGATGCGATTTTCCTCAAGGCAACGGGTGGCGAGCTGACGGGACGCGGGCGAGTTCTTGACCTCGATCTCGTCACCGGCCTGCACGTTGTAGCTGGCGATGTCGACCTTGTGGCCGTTGACGCGGATGTGGCCGTGATTGACGAACTGGCGGGCGGCCGCACGGCTCTTGGCGAGGCCAAGGAGATAGATCGTGCTGTCGAGACGAGTCTCGAGGAGTTGGAGGAAGCGTTCGCCGGTGACGCCGCGTTCCTTCTTCGCGATTTCGAAAACGCGACGGAATTGGCGCTCGAGGAGACCGTAGATGTAACGAAGCTTTTGCTTTTCGTTAAGGCCGACGGCGTATTCGGAAAGTTTGCGACGGAGCTTCGGGCCGTGCTGCCCCGGGGGGTAGCTGCGACGTTCGAAGGCCTTGCCGGAGCCGAGGAGCAGAGTTCCAAAGCGGCGGCTGATGCGAGTGGTTGGGCCGGTGTAACGAGCCATGGTAGGATCCTAAATTTTAAAAGTGAGAGTGAAGGAGGGCGCGAGACGCGTTAGACGCGGCGGCGTTTGCGGGGGCGGCAGCCGTTGTGCGGGATCGGCGTGACGTCGACGATAGAGGTGATCTCAAGGCCGATCGCCTGGAGCGCGCGGATAGCGGAATCACGACCGAGGCCAGGACCAGAAACGCGGATCTGAACGTCCTTGAGGCCGTGGGACATGGCGTTGCGGGCGGCGTCTTGGGCGACGACCTGCGCGGCGTAGGCGGTGGACTTACGGGAGCCGCGGAAGTTGCACTTGCCGGCGGAGGACCACGCGATGACCTGACCCTTTTGGTCGGTGATCGAAACGATCGTGTTGTTGAAGGACGCGAGAACGTTGGCGTAGCCAGAAACGACGTTCTTGGAGCCCTTGGCTTTGCGCACCTTGATGGTGCCGAGCTCTTCCTTCAGGAGGTCTTCAGCCGTGGGTTGCTTGGCAACGCCACCGATGAGTTCGACCGGCTTTTCGGGAGCAGCGGGAGCAGCCTTGGGGGCGGCTTCGCCAGCGGGAGCGGCAGCAGCCGGAGCAGCGCCGTCAGCGGCAGCAGCTTTCGGCGCCTTCGGGGCCTTGGCCTTCTTTTCGGCGGGGGCGGCAGCAAGCGCGCCTTCGGCGGCGGGCTTGGCGGGTTTCTCTTTCTTGGGAGCGGACTTTTCTTCGGCCATGTTAGTAAAAGGTTAGAAGGCTTATTCGACCTTGGCTTTGGTGACACCAACGGTCTTGCGCGGGCCCTTGCGGGTGCGGGCGTTGGTGCTGGTGCGCTGACCGCGGACCGGGAGGCTGCGACGGTGGCGAATACCACGGTAGCAGTTGATCGCCTGGAGGCGCTTCAAGTTGCCGGCGATTTCGCGGCGGAGGTCACCCTCGAGCACCCACTTGTGCTCGGTGATAACATTGAGGATCTTGTTGAGCTGTTCTTCCGTGAGGTCCTGCGCCCGCATGTCGGGATTCAGACCGCACTCTTTGACGAGGAGATCGGCGCGCGTGGGGCCGATGCCGTTGATGTAACGGAGGGAATACGCGACTTTCTTTTTCGCGGGGATTTCTACACCGAGGAGACGTGGCATGGTTGGTTAGGTTGAGAGTTGTTGGTTGAAAAATGAGGGGAAAAGGAACGGAAATTAGGAGGAAACTTGAGCGGAGATGCGGCGCGGGATCGTGAGGATTTCAGGGCCGGACTCAGTCGTGAGAACGGTATGCTCGAAGTGCGCAGAGGGCGATCCATCAGCTGAGACGACGGTCCAACCGTCGGAGAGCGTCTTCGTCTTATAGTGACCGAGGTTCACCATCGGCTCAATCGCGAGAGTCATGCCCGCCTTGATCTTATCGCCGGTGCCTTTGCGTCCGAAGTTGGCGATCTCGGGTGGTTCGTGCATCGATGCGCCGACACCGTGACCGACCATGTCGCGCACGACACTGAAACCGTGGGACTCGACGTGCTGCTGGATCGCGTGAGAAATGTCGCCGATGCGATTGCCGACCTGCGCCTGCTTAATCCCTAAAGAGAGCGCTTCGAGGGAAACGCGGAGGAGTTTTTCGTTAGCGGGAGAGATCGGACCGACGGGGACGGTGAAGGCGTTGTCGCCAACATATCCATTGTGCCAAACCACGATATCAAGGGAGACGATATCGCCTTCGCGCAGGATGCGCTTGAAGGACGGGATCCCGTGAACGACTTCATCGTTCACCGAGATACAAGTGTGGGCGGGGTAACGGCGACCACTGTGTTGGTAGCCAAAACAGGCGCTGCGGGCTCCGAGGCGGGCGATCATATCGCGGCCTGCCTCTTCCAAGTCTTGCGTCGTGATGCCGGGCCGCACGAGGGGCTTGAGATGTTCAAGCACCGTGGCGGCGATGGCACACGCCTCACGCATTTTGGCGATACCGTCTTTGTTTTTGATCGGAATGGCACTCATGCAGCGAGGTCGCTGGTCTCCAAGAGGAGACCGAGCGTGCGATAGTGTGTGACGAGGGACTCGAGAGAGCCGGGGCCGGCGATGACGCCATTCAGGCTTTCGTCGCGGGCATCGAGCCATTCGTCGAACACTATAGCTTGGAGCAGCGTAGCCGGGAAGTCCGTCAAGACAAAACCCGCATCAGGTTTGCGCGTAAAGAACCAGCGGCGCATGAGCGCCAAACGGGCTACTTCTTCCACCGTGGCCGAGGCCGGGCGTCGCGAAATCTCCGGCCGCTCAAGGCGGGCGGGAGAGACGTGCTCAAGATTCAAAGAACGGGCCCGGTTCATCAGGCTTTCGGTGAGAAAATCAGCTGAACCGAGGAGAAGGAACTTCGCTTTGGCGGGAGCGCCAGAACGAGAAAAGGGGTCGTTGATGGGGGTCATCGCGACCCGAGTCCAGCACTTATTTAATGAAGGCGCGGTAGCTCCAGATGGCGAGGCCGAGGACAAGGAGGCCCAGCATCGGCAAAGCGATCTTCATCACCGCTTCCGTGCTAAGCGCCTCGCCTGTCATACCACCTTGCGGATTGGCGCTGCGGGCGCGAATGCGGCCCTTCTTGAGGAAGCCATCGTAGTGACGCTGGAGGAGGAAGGTCTCGATCTGACGCATCGTGTCAAGGATGACACCGACGGTGATCAACATACCCGTGCCACCGAAAAAGTAGGCAATACGGGGCGGCACATCGAGTTCGAAGAGGAGCACGTCGGGCATGACGGCGATCACCGTGAGGAAGATCGCACCGGCCAAGGTGAGGCGCGTCATGATGAAATCGAGGAACTGCGCGGTCGGCTCACCAGGACGAACTCCCGGGATGTAACCGCCATATTTCTTGAGGTCGTCGGCGATCTGAATCGGTTTAAACATCACTGACACCCAGAAATAGCTGAAGAAGAGAATAAGGGTAATGTTGAAGAAATAGTAGGACCAGTGACCGCGCAGGAGATTTTGCGAGATCTCGGAAAGGAACTTGATGTTGTAGGCGCTGCCGACCCACGAGAAGATCTGCTGTGGGAAAAGGAGGATGGCGCTGGCGAAGATGACGGGCATCACGCCGGAGTAATTAACCTTCAGCGGGAGGAACGAGCTCTGGCCGCCCATGACCTTGTTGCCCACGACGCGCTTGGCGTATTGGACGGGGATTTTGCGCTGGCCCTGCACCACGGCGATAATGCCCATCGTGACCGCGATGAAGAGGCCGATCATGATGACAGCTTGGGGCACGCCGAGGCTGGTGCCGGTTCCGACGGGCTTGAAGAACAGATTGTAGGTGGCGACGGCCGCACCGGGGATGTCGGCGAGGATACCGACGGTGATGAGAAGAGACACACCGTTGCCGATGCCGCGCTGGGTGATCTGCTCGCCCATCCACATGAGGAGCATGGTGCCCGCCGTCATGAATATGACTGAGGTGAGAATGAAGCTCCATTTGTTCACGATCACGATGGGGCCGTAAGTAGCCAAATCGTAGCCGGCGAAGAGCTGCGTCGGATTGTTGAGCGCGAGGAGAAGCAGCGTGCCTTGGATCAAGCAGATTAACACTGTCGCGTAGCGGGTGTATTGAGTGAGCTTCTGACGACCGACATCACCTTCCTGCTGCAGGCGGCTGAGCGCCGGCACGACCGCGGTCATCAACTGAAAAATGATCGACGCACTGATATACGGCATGATGCCGAGCGCGGCGATGGCGCCTTTGATGAGGGCTCCGCCGGTAAACATGTTGTAGAGACCGACGAGAGCGCTCGCGCCTCCCGCGGACTGATCGCCGAAGAACTTCTGCAGCGGCGCCGGATCAATACCGGGCAGCGGGATGTGCGCAGCCACGCGGGCCACGAACAGCAGCGACAGCGTGTAGAAAATACGCGAGCGAAGCTCGGGAATTTTCAGGGAGTTCGTGAAGGCGGAAAACACAGCGTGAGTCGTGAGTTTGGGAAACGGGGAGGAAAAACTGAAGGGCGTTGATATCAACGCCCTCCAGTTTAAGATGGCGTTAGGCGACGATGGCCTGACCACCGGCCTTTTCAATCTTGGCCTTGGCGGACTCGGAGAACTTGGCAGCCGTCACCTTGAGCGCGCGGGTGATTTCACCGTCGCCAAGAATCTTGACCACCTTTTCGCCAGCACGAATAAGACCGGCTGCCGCGAGGCTTTCCGCAGTGACCTCCTTGACGGAGGCATCGAGGCCGCCGAGATCGCCGACATTCAAAACGGCTATTTCCGTGCGGAAATTGAATTGGTTAAAGCCGCGATGAGGAAGTTTGCGATAAAGAGGCATCTGGCCGCCTTCGAAGCCTGGACGGATGCTACCGCCGGAGCGCGCGGTCTGGCCCTTGCCACCCTTGCCAGAGGTCTTGCCGTGGCCGCCACCTTCGCCGCAGCCGACGCGTTTCTTGCGGTGAACCGCGCCTTTAACGTTCTTAAGTTCGTGAAGTTTCATGGAGTTTCCTAGATTTGAGTCGCCTCGCTTCGCGGATCAGCGAAGCGAGACTCGGATGTTAGAAATCGCTTAGACCGACTTGCGGACGTTGGCGATATTCTCCGCCAAACGGAGCTGGAGGAGGCCATTCAGCGTCGCGTGCACCACAGCAATGTGGTTCGAGGAGCCCATGGACTTGGTGAGGATGTTTTTAACGCCAGCCGCCTCGAGCACGGCGCGGACACCACCACCAGCGATTAGGCCGGTGCCAGGGGACGCGGGGCGGAGGAGAACGCGGCCGCCATCGTATTGTCCGAAGACGTCGTGCGGGATCGTGTCGCCCTTGAGCTTCACGGTGACGAGGTGCTTATGGGCGTTGGCGGTGCCCTTCTTGATGGCATCGGGAACTTCGTTGGCCTTACCGTAGCCTATACCGACCTTGCCCTTGCCATCGCCAACGACGGCGAGAGCAGCAAAGGAGAAACGGCGACCACCTTTGACGACCTTGGCGCAACGGTTGATGAAGACGACCTTCTCGATCATCGTCGGGCCGTCGCCCTCGGGCTTTTGATCACGGTTGTCGCGGCGAGGGCCGCGATTGCCACCGGGGCCACGATTGCCACCGGGACCACCGCCGCGGTTAAACTGGCGAGGGGCGCGCTGCTCGCGCTGGGGAGCAGCTTCAGGTGCGGCGGCTTCAGGAGCTGCAGCGGGGGTGGTTTCGGGAGCGGAAGAGGGTTCGGTGCTCATGCTTTTTAGAATTGGAGACCACCTTCGCGAGCGGCGTCGGCGAAGACTTTAACTTTACCGTGATAAGGAGCGCCGCTGCGGTCGAAAACCACGGAGGCGATGCCAGCCGCCTTGGCCTTGGCGGCGAAGGCAACACCAAGGATCTTGGCGCTGGCGATATTGGCCTTGAGCTTCTGCTTGCGCAGTTCGGCATCGAGGCTGCCGAGAAACACGAGGGTAGTGCCGGCTTCGTCGTTGATGGCTTGGGCATAAACGTGCTTCGAGGTGAAGCGGACGGCGAGGCGCGGGCGTGCGGCGGTGCCGGTAACTTTCTTGCGGATTCTCCAACGACGTTTTTGGAGGAGAGTGGACTTGGAAGAGGTGCTCATGGGTTAGACCCTGAATAGGAGGATTACAATTAGGCGACGGTCTTGCCTTCTTTGCGGCGGACGCGCTCGCCAACGATGCGGACACCCTTGCCCTTGTAGGGCTCGGGCGGATAGTAAGAGCGAATCTGAGCGGTGATCGCGCCCACGAGTTGCTTGTCAGCGCCCTCGACCTTGACCTTAGTCTGGTCGGTGACGGTGACTTTGATGCCGGCCGGGATTTCCATCAGAATCGGATGAGAATAGCCGAGCGCGAGATCGAGGGTGCTGCCCTTGAGGTTGGCCTTGAAGCCGACGCCTTGGATCTCGAGATCCTTGACGTAGCCTTCGGAGGCTCCCTTGACCATACCCGCGATTACGGATCGGACGGTGCCATACATCGCTTTCGCGAAACGGCTGTCGTCTTCGGTCGGAGCGACGGTGACTTTCTTGTCAGCGATGGTGACTTTCACGACAGGCGCGAAGGTCTTGGAGACTTTACCTTTGGGTCCTTCGACAGAGACGGTGTCGCCGGTGACGGAGACTTTGACCTTGTCGGGAATAAGAACGGGTTGTTTGCCGATGCGGCTCATGGTGCGTGGCTCCTAGGTTACCAAACGTTGCAGATCAGTTCGCCACCAGCCTTGTTGCGGCGGCAGTCGGCGTCTTTGAGGAGACCGCGGGAGGTAGAAACAATCGCGATCCCGAGGCCATTGAGGACGCGCGGAATCTCGGTGTATCGATAGTAAAGGCGGCGGCCAGGCGAGGAAACGCGGGTGATACCAGTGATGGCGGGAGCGCCATCGACATATTTGAGTTTAACGTCGAGGGTCTTGTGACCCAACGCGTCAACACCGTTGGTGTGGTCGGTGATGTAGCCTTCGGCCTTAAGGATGGCAGCGATGGCTTCCTTCAGGGTAGAATGGGGAATAACAGCTACATCGAGGCGCGCCTTGCTCGCATTGCGGAGGCGCGTGAGGAAGTCACTAATCGGATCAGTCATGGTGGATGTTTTTTAAAGCGGCCGCGCGGGTCATATCCGACCCCCGTGGGCCTGTGAAAGTTTACCAGGAGGATTTCGTCACGCCGGGGATCTTACCGGCGAGAGCGAGCTCACGGAATTGGATACGAGACACGCCGAACTTGCCAATGAAGGCGCGTGGACGACCACTCATCGAGCAGCGATTGCGGATGCGGGTAGGCGAAGAATTGCGCGGAAGCTTCTGGAGCTTCTTCTGAGCGGCGAAGAACTGTTCGTCGGTGGTGGCAGGATTCTTGAGGGTGGCCTTAAGCTCGGCGCGGGCAGCGGCGTGCTTGGCGGAGAGGGCGATGCGCTTCTTGTTGCGCTCTATGGCGGATGTCTTAGGCATGGGCGAAAGTTAAATCAGGCGGCGTTGGTCTTGGGCGCAGTGGTCTGGCCTTCGATGCGGCGGAAAGGCATGCCCATCAGCTTGAGGAGCTCACGCCCCTCATCATCGGTCTGAGCGGTCGTCACAATCGTGATATCAAGACCCATGGTCTTTTTGACATTTTCTACGGTGATCTCGGGGAAAATCGTGAAGTCCGTAACGCCGAGGCTGTAGTTACCTTGACCGTCGAGCTTGGACGGGACGCCACGGAAATCGCGGATCGTCGGGAGAGCGACCGCCAAGAGGCGATAGAGGAACTCCCACATGGCGGGGCCACGAAGAGTTACGCTGCAACCCGTGACTTGGTTCGGCTTCAGCTTGAAATTCGCGATCGCCTTTTTAGAGCGATTCAATAGCGGCTTTTGACCGGCAATCGCTGCCATATCGCGAGCGATGTCGGCGATCTGGTTCTTGTCGGCGTCGGCATCGATACCGGTATTCAAGTTGATCTTAACCAACTTAGGCACCTGGTGCTTGTTCTTGTAGCCGCGAGATTTCACCAGCTCAGGGGCGACCTGTTCGGTGTAGAATTTTTTAAGGACGGGGACGTTGCTCATTGTCGTGGCGACCGGATTACCGACCCGGAGGCATTTGAAGATGGTGATTTAGGTGGAAAAGCGCCGAGTAACTCATGCTGCTGGCCGGGTTGGCAAGCGCGCATTCAGGGCGTCTTTAGGCGGAGGCCTTCTTGCGTTTGCTCGCGTCGAAGACCGACTGGAGCATCAGATTAGAGATATGCACAGTGCCTTCGCGCTCAGCGATGGTGCCCTGCGGATGCTCCTGGGACTTCTTGAGATGGCGCTTCATCATAGCGACGCCTTCAACACGGGCGCGGCTCTTAGATGCGACAATCTCGAGGATCTTACCAGCCTTACCCTTGTGGGAGCCGGCGATGACGACGACTTGATCGTTACGTTTGACGTGAAATTTCGTGGCCATGTTAGAGAACCTCCGGAGCGAGCGAGATGATCTTCATGAAGTTTTTCGCGCGCAGTTCGCGAGCGACGGGCCCAAAGATACGGGTCCCCTTCGGGTTGTTGGTCGCGTCGATGATAACGATCGCGTTGCTGTCGAAGCGGAGGTAACTGCCGTCGGCACGACGCACCGGAGCCTTCGTGCGAACGACGACGGCCTTGGCGACCTCGCCTTTTTTCACAGTGGCCTCGGTGGCACTCTGTTTAATATGAACAGTGATAACATCACCGACACCGGCGGTGGCAGTGATTTGGCCTTTTTTGCTAATCATCGCGGCCTTGCGAGCACCGGTATTATCGGCGACTTCGAGAATGGAGCGCAGTTGGATCATGGCGGGTCTCCTGATAGTAAAACGTTAGAGGGAGATGAGGGCGCTCAGGCCTTCGTGACTTTGGTGGGGACGAGCTCGGCGACATCTTTTTCGGAAATCGCTACGGCATCGGTGGTGACGGCCTTCTGGATGATGGAGACGACGCGCCAGCGCTTGAGGCGGCTGAGCGGACGGCT
>CANGHW010000066.1 GCA_947453695.1 Opitutia bacterium | reverse complement strand
GTTCCCGTCTTTTCGCGGCCCTCACCGCCACCGCATCCTGTTGTGCCGCCCTCATTTTCTCCGGCTGCGCCAAAAAAGACTCCGCTCCGTCCGCGTCATCTGCGGCTGACGGCAGCTCGTCCGCCCCGGCCGCTGCAAAAAAAATCCTCCACTACGGTAACGGCGCCGAGCCCCAGGACCTCGATTTCCAGATCGTCACCGGCGTCCCCGAGCACCGACTCGCCCTCACCTTCTTCGAGGGTCTCGTCAGCGAAGATCCCCAACTCAAGATCATCCCCGGCGTCGCCGAAAAATGGGACATCTCCCCCGATGGTCTCGTCTACACGTTTCACCTTCGCGTCGACGCCATGTGGTCCAACGGCGACCCCGTCACCGCCGACGACTTTGTCCAGAGTTACCGGCGCATGATCACGCCCGCCCTCGGCGCCGAGTATTCCTACATGCTCTGGCACGTCGTCGGCGCCGAAGACTTCAACAAGGGCAAGCTCACCGACTTCGAGCGCACCGGTTTCAAAGCCCTCGATCCCCGCACGCTGCAGCTCACGCTGCGCCAGCCCACGCCGTTCCTCCTGCACGCCATGAACCACTACGCGTGGTTCCCGCTGCACATCCCGACCTTGAAGAAATTCGGCGCCCTCGACCGCAAGAGCACCCCGTGGTCCCGCCCCGAAAACTTCGTCGGCAACGGCCCCTACCTCCTCAAGGAGTGGCGCCCCAACCAGAAGATCGTCGCCACCCGCGCGCCGAACTACTGGGACCGCGCCCAAGTGAAGATCGACGAGATCCACTTCTACCCCATCGAGCTCGCCGACACCGAGGAGCGCATGTTCCGCGCCGGCCAGCTCCACGTCACCAACGAGGTCCCGCTCACCAAGATCGCCGTCTACCGCCGCGACCAGCCCGACTCCATCCGCGTCGACCCCTACAACGGGATCTACTTCTACCGCTTCAACGTGAAGCGGAAACCCTTCGACGATGTCCGCGTCCGCCGCGCCCTCGCCCTCTCCCTCGACCGCGAAACGCTCGTGAAAAAGGTCACCCTCGCCGACGAGCAACCCGCCTACGACTTCACTCCGCCTGATCTCCTTGGCTACGTCAGCCGCCACTCGTTCCAGGCCAACCTCGCCGAAGCCAAGCGCCTCCTCGCCGAGGCCGGCTACCCCGAGGGCAAAGGTTTCCCCAAGGTCGAACTCCTCTACAACACCCTCGAGAAACACCGCACCATCGCCGAGGCCCTCCAGCAGATGTGGCGCAAGAACCTCGGCGTCGACATCACCCTCTACAATCAGGAGTGGAAGGTCTACATCGACGCCCAGCACACGCAGAACTACCAGTTCCAGCGCGCCGGCTGGATCGCCGACTACGTCGATCCCCACGTCTTCTTCGACATCTGGGAGACCGGCGGCGGCAACAACGACACCAACTGGGGCAACCCCACCTACGACCGCCTCCTCCGCTCCGCCCTCGACGCCAAGACCGAGGCCGCACGCTACGAGGTCTACCAGCAGATGGAAAAGATCCTCGTCGATGAGATGCCCGTCATGCCGATCTTCTTCTACACCCGCGCCCGCCTCGTGAGCCCCAAGCTGAAAGGCTTCCTCACCACCCCCATCGACAACTACCCCTGGAAATACGCCGACCTCGTGCCCTGACTCTCTCCGTAGCCACGAGCACCAGCGTGCGACCGACTCTCCCCCGTAGCCGCGAGCGCCAGCGAGTGGACCACGCCCGAGTCCCAGTCCCCAATCATCCGCCCCTACACCCACCCACGACGTCTCTCACCTCGCAACTTGGTCCTTGGGCATTGGTCCTTGGTCATTCCCTCCTCGATGTCCCCTATCCCCACGAAATTCCCCACGTTCCTCGCGCACCTCACCGCCGCCGCCGCGCTCCTCTTCGCCTCCGCCTGCACCAAACGCGAAACCGCCGTCGAGTCCGGCAATCGCACCCAGACCCTCCACGTCGGCAATCAGTCCGAGCCGCCTGATCTCGATCCCCACACCAACAACAGCCACGTCGTCAGTCTCATCCACGACGCGCTCTTCGAGGGCCTCGTCCGTCTCGCTGCCGACGGCACGACCATTCTCCCCGGCGTCGCCGAACGCTGGGACATTTCCGCAGACGGACGCACCTATACGTTTCACCTCCGCGCCAACGCCACGTGGTCCAATGGCGACCCCGTGACCGCCGACGACTTCCTCGCCGCCTTCCGCCGCTTTCTCGAGCCCAAGCTTGGCTGCGAGGGCGCCAATACCGTCTTCTCCCTCCTCAATGCCCGCGATTTTCTCGAGGGCCGCGTCAAGGATTTCGCCGCCGTCGGCATCAAGGCCCCCGATCCGCGGACCGTCGTGTTCACCCTCGGGTTTCGCGCCCCCTACTTCCTCTCGGTGCTAGCCGACGCCCATCTGCGACCGCTGCACCAGCCGAGCCTCGATAAATTCAACGGCCGCACCACCCGCGGCGGCAAGTGGACTGAGCCCGGCCAACTGATCTCCAATGGACCGTTCGTCCTCACCGAGTGGAAGCCCAACGCCGTCCTCGTCGTCACCAAGAATCCGCGTTACTGGGACGCCGCCCGCGTCCGCCTCAACGCGATCCGCTATTACCCCGTCGAGGACGCCGCCGTCGAGGAGCGCATGTTCCGCGCCGGCCAGCTTCACGCCACGTTCAGCCTTCCGCAGGCCAAGATCGATGCCTACGCCAGCCAGCGCGCGCCCGAACTCCGCGCCACGCCCGTCCTCCGCACCAACTTCGTCACGTTCTCCACCCAACGCCCGCCGTTCAACGACGTCCGGGTCCGCCGCGCCTTCGCCCTCGCCCTCGACCGCGAACGCCTCGCCGCCACCACGCTCAAAGGCCGCGGCGACGCCGCGTTCTCCTACGTCCGCCCCGGCGTGGGCGGCTACTCGTTTCCGCCGTTTCACCGGCATGATGCCGCCGAGGCGAAAAAACTCCTCGCCGAGGCCGGCTTCCCCGGCGGCGCCGGTTTCCCTGCCCTCGACTACACCGTCGGCTCTCGCAACCAGGACGATCTCCTCGTCGCCCAGGCCCTCCAGCAGATGTGGCAGCAAACTCTCGGGGTAAAGGTCGGCATCGCCTCCGTCGAATTCAAAGTCTGGCTCGACCTTCTCCGCACCAAGACCTTCGCGCTCACCGCTGACACTTGGAGCATGGGCATCAACGACCCCGTCGACATGCTCGCGCTCGGTGTCACCGGCGACCCCAACAACGACGCCGGCTGGAGCCATGCTCCCTACGATGCCGCTTACGCCGCCATCGCCGCCTCGTCCGATGAGCCCGCCCGCCGCGCCGCCATCGCCGAGTGCGAACGCCTCATCGCCGACCAGGTCCCCTACGTTCCCGTCTTCTTCAGTGTCCAAAACCACCTCGTCCACTCCTCGGTGGTCGGCTGGCAGGACAGCGCCGTTCACCGCATCGACTGGACCGCCATCTCCCTCAAGCCGTAGCGCCTACCCTCGTCGCCGGGCCTCCCCGCGACGCCACGTCTCCCCTGTGGCATGCCATCCGCTCTCCCCCGCAAACTTTCCCTTGCCATCCCACCCCGTCCCCCCCGCCATTCCCTCCGCCCTCTGGCCTTAGTCATTAGACATTAGTCATTGGTCATTCTCCTCCCGCCCGCCGCCTCATGCTCCGTTTCATCTCGTCGCGCTTACTTCAGTCGCTCTTCGCGCTCTACCTCGTCATCACCGCGACGTTTTTCATGGTGCGCTTCGTCCCCGGCGGCCCGTTCACGGCTGAAAAAGCCGTCACCCCCGAGATCCTCCGCAACCTCGAGGCCCACTACGGCCTCAACAAGCCGCTCTGGCAGCAATACCTCGACTACCTCGGCAGCCTCTGCCGCGGCGACCTCGGTCCCTCCTTCAAATATCCCAACCGCACGGTCAACGAGATCATCGCCGACAAAGTCCCCGTCTCCGCCGAGCTCGGCGCCATCTCTCTCGCCGTCGCCCTCACGCTCGGCATCTCCCTCGGCACGCTCGCCGCCGTCCGCCGCAACACGTGGATCGACTACGTCGCCTCGTCCTTCGGCATGATTGGCATCTCCATCCCCACCTTCGTCGTCGGCCCGCTCCTCGTCCTCGGCCTCGCGATCTACGCCGGCTGGTTCAACGCCTCCGGCTGGTATGGCCCCGCCGACCGCGTCCTCCCGTCGCTCGTCCTGGGCATCGCCTACGCCGCTCCGATCTCCCGCCTCACCCGCGGCGGTCTACTCGAAATCCTCAACCAGGATTTCATCCGCACCGCCCGCGCCAAGGGCGCCTCCGAATTCCGCGTCGTCTCCCGCCACGCCCTCCGCGGCGGCCTCCTCCCCGTCGTCTCCTGGCTCGGCCCCGCCGTCGCCGGCATCCTCACCGGCTCTTTCGTCATCGAGACGATTTTTCAAATCCCCGGCATCGGCCGCGAATTCGTCAACAGCGCCTTCAACCGCGACTACACCTTGGTCCTCGGCACCGTCATCCTTTACGCCGTCCTCATCATGGCCCTCAACCTCGCCGTCGACATCGCCCAAGCCTGGATGAACCCCAAGGTCCGCCTCGAAGCCTGACGCCATGACTTCCGCTTCCCCCGTCCCCGCGACCGCCGTCCCCGAGCCCGTCGAAAAGGGCAACTCCCTCTGGCACGACGCCTGGCTGCGCCTCCGCAAAAACAAGCTCGCCGTCTTCGGCATGGTCGCCCTCGCGATCATCAGCGTCGCCTGCCTCTTCGGCCCGCTCCTCTCCCGCTACGGCTACGAGGAACAAAATCTCGAACTCGGCGCCACCGGTCCGGGCTCTGCCCATTGGCTCGGCACCGACACCCTCGGCCGCGACCTTCTCGTCCGCCTGCTCTTCGGCGGCCGCATCTCCCTCGCTGTCGGCCTCGCCGCCACCTTCGTCGCCCTCACCATCGGCGTCGTCTACGGCGCCGTCGCCGGCTTCTTCGGCGGCAAGCTCGACGCCGTCATGATGCGCACCGTCGACATCATGTATTCGATGCCTTTCCCGATCTTCGTCATCCTGCTGATGGTGCTGTTCGGCCGAAACATCATCCTCCTGTTCGTCGCCATCGGCGCCGTCGAGTGGCTTACCATGGCCCGCATCGTCCGCGGCCAGGTCATGTCGATTAAGAAGATGGAGTTTATCGAAGCCGCCCGCTCCCTCGGCCTCGGCCGTCGCCGCATCATCTTCCGCCACATCCTCCCCAACGTCCTTGGCCCGATCATCGTCTACACCACGCTCACGATCCCCGGCGTCATGCTTCTCGAAGCCTTCCTCAGTTTCCTCGGCCTCGGCGTCCAACCGCCCATGAGCTCGTGGGGCGTGCTCATCAAAGACGGCGCGGAGAAAATGGAAGAGTTCCCCTGGCTGCTCGTCTTCCCTGGCACGCTCTTCTCGCTCACGCTCTTCTCACTGAACTTCCTCGGTGACGGTCTCCGCGACGCCCTCGACGTCCGCTCCTCCAAGGATTGAGGTAAATCGCCGGTCTTCGACCGGCCGCCTGCCTTCCGCCCATAGCGGCAGACGTCCCAGCCCGCCACCTCCGTCCCTGTGGGGCAGGCTTTACGCCTGCCATCCCGCCACTCCTCGCCGCCTCCTTTCCGAAATTAGAAGTGGAACGCCGCCCGCCCGCCGCGTTCAATCGGCCGACGCATGATTCGCCGCTTCCGTCCTTACTTCCGCTACCTGCGCCCGCAACGCGGCCTCCTCATCGCGGCGATCCTCTGCGGTATCCTCGCCGGCATCGCCTCCGGTTTCGGCCTGCCCTACATGGTGAAGAAGACGTTCCCCGCTGTCTTCGCCGTCGGCGCCACCCCGCTCTCCGCTTGGGAACTCACCCTGCTCGCCCTCTGGATCCCCGCCGTCTTCGTCGTCCGCGGCGTCGCCACCTACCTCAACACCTACTTCATTCAGCTCGTCGGCACGCGCGTCCTCGAAGCCATCCGCCTCGACTTCTTCCGCAAGCTCCAGGTCCTCCCGCTCTCGTTCTTCCAGAAAAACTCCACCGGCGACCTCCTCTCCCGCGGCCTCGCCGACGCCAACCAGCTCCAGGTCACGCTCACGACCATCGCCAACGAGATCGTCCGCAGCCCCGCCAGCCTCATCGGCTCCATCGTCTTCATCGCCTGGACCGCCTACACCGAAAAGGGTGTCGCCCTTGTCCTCGTCATCCTCGCCGTCGTCCCACTCTCCGTCCTCCCCATCCGTTACGTCGGCAAGAAGCTTATCAAACGCGCCGGCCAGATTCAGGCCGAGCTCGGCGGCGTGACCAATATTTTCAGCGAAAACCTCAGCGCCACGAAGGAAGTCCGCGCCTTCAGCCTCGAAGACCGCGAGGTCGCCCGCTTCGGCCGCGCCTCCCAGACGCTCATCCGCGCGCAGATGAAGTTCGTCAAATACGAGAAGGCCCTCGCCCCGCTCATCGAGATCGTCTCTGCCGCCGGCATTTCCCTCACCCTCGTCTACGCCTACAAAGTTCACCTCGCGCAGGAGACGTTTATCACGCTCATCACCGCTCTCTACGCCAGCTACGAGCCGATCAAAAAACTCGGCAGCCTGAACAACGAGATGAAGCGTGGCCTCGGCGCCCTCGAACGCCTCGAAGAGATTCTCACGGCCCCCGTCTCCATCGTCGACGCCCCCGACGCCCGCGCGCTCACCCGCGCGCACGGCGCCCTCTCCTTCGAAAACGTCAGCTTCTCCTACCAGCCCGGCGAACTCGTCCTCAACGAGGTCTCCGTCCAAATCCCCGCCGGCACTGTCTGCGCCCTCGTCGGCCCCAGCGGCGCCGGCAAGTCCACGTTCGCCCACCTCGTCCCGCGCTTTTTCGATCCCGTCTCGGGCCGCATCACGCTCGACGGCCACGACCTCCGCTCGCTCCGCCTCGCCGATCTCCGCCGCAATATCGCCGTCGTCTCGCAGGACCCCGTCCTCTTCAACGACACTATCTACCACAACCTCCTCATCGCGCGCCCCGAGTCCACGCGCGCCGAGATCGGGGCCGCCGCCCGCGCCGCCTACGCGCACGATTTCGTCTCCGCCTTCCCCGAGGGCTACGACACCATCGTCGGCGAGCGCGGCGCCCGCCTCTCCGGCGGACAAAAACAGCGCCTCGCCCTCGCCCGCGCCTTCCTCCGCGACGCCCCCATTCTCATCCTCGACGAAGCCACCAGCGCCCTCGACAGCGACAGCGAAGCCGCCATCCAACTCGCCCTGAAGAAACTCGTCGTCGGCAAGACCGTCCTGATCATCGCCCACCGCTTTTCGACCATCCGCGACGCCACCACGATCATCGTCTTCGAAGCCGGCGAGATCGTCGCCACCGGCAACCACGCCCACCTCTACACCGCGAGCCCCCTCTACCGCTCGCTCTACGACCGCCAGCAAGGCGCCGCCTGAGATCGCCCGCATGTTTGCCGACGCCCCGCACGTCCTCGTCATTCGTCGCCGTTACCTCGGCGACATCGTCCTCCTCGGCAGCGTCCTGCGCAACCTGCGCCTCCACTGGCCCGGCGCGCAGCTCACGGTCCTCACGGAGTCCGCCTACACCGACATCCTCGCGCTCAATCCCGACGTCACCACCGCCCTCGCGTTCCCCGACACCCTCGCGCACTGGCCGTCCTTCGTCGCCGCCCTGCGCCGCGCGCGCTTCACGCACGTCCTCGACTTCGACAACACCGAGAAGACCGCGCTCATCACCCGCCTCACCGGCGCCCTCCTCCGCGTCTGCTTCGACCGCGAGCTGATCAAATTTCGCTACCCGCGCTTCTACACGCATTCTGCGAAGGTCACGAACGCGTTCTACGATTCGCACCACATCACGGACACTTACCTCGAGCTGCTCCGCCCGCTCGGCGTCCCGATCCAATCCCACGAAGTCCGCCTCGTTCCGCTCGCCCCCGCCTTCGCCGTCGCCCGAAAAATCATTCCCCGCGGCGGACGCAAAGTCCTCCTCCACCCCGGCAGCCGCAGTCCGTTCCGCGTCTGGCCCGCCGAACGTTTCGCCGCCGTCGCCGACCGCCTCCAGGACGAACTCGGCGCCCAGGTTTTCCTCGTCGCTGGCCCCGCCGAACAGGAACTCGTCGGCGAAATTCGCTCTCACGCGAAGACTCATCTCGTCGCGCTCGACCGCGCCTTTTCCGTCGGCCAATTCGCCGCGCTGCTCGCGCAGTTCGACGCGTTTCTCTGCCACGACAGCGGCCCCATGCACATCGCCGCCGCCGTCGGCACGCCCGTCGTCGCCCTCTTTAGTTCCCAGAACGCGACCATCTGGCGCCCGCTCGGCGAGCGCCACACCGTTCTCCAAACCTCCCTGCCTTGCGCATGCTTCCCCGCTAGCCAGCTCCCGTCCGCCTGCACCCCCGGCGACTCCTACCGCAGCTACTGTGTCCGCCAGCTCTCCGTCGACCAAGTCTTCGCCGCGACCCGCATCGCACTCAGCACTCCCTAACCCTGCTCTGCTTTTCCGTGAATTCCGTGTGTTCCGTGTGTTCCGTGGGCCACCCGCTCCTCCGTCCGGCCCTCACATCCGAAACGCAATAATCGTATTCGCCACGCCCACGATCTCGGCAAAACGCCCCGCCTTGATTTCCTCGAAGATGGCCCGCGTCACCCCATCGGCGCGGCTACCGAAGTCGTGAAACGCGATCACGCCGCCGCGCTTCACATACGGTGACCATGCGAGGATATCCGCCTTGCACGCGTCATAGGAGTGATCCCCGTCGATAAAGATGAAATCAATCGTGCCCTTCAGTTTCTCCAACGACTTCGCCGCCGCGAGCGAGTCACTCACCACCGGCTCGGCCCGATCCGCAAAGCCCAGCTCTGCAAAATTTCGCTGAAAAATCTCCAGCGTGCTCGCCTTCCCCAGCGACTGAAAATGCCGGTTATACCAGGCCGCATCTTCGCCGCAGGTGGAGAGCCCCTGGAAATTATCCACGGCGTAAATTTTCGCCGCGCCCTTCAATCCGCCCGCGATGAAACAGGTCGACGCGCCCATCCAGGACCCGACCTCGATCACCTTCGCCCCCGCCGGCAGATCACTCGCGAGCAGAAACAAATACCCGCGCTCCGGAAAGCTGCCCATGTCGTCGGTCTTGAAGTGCCGCGCGATCCGCAAAAATTCGTTCCAGTTCAGATCGCCGCGCCGCTTCCGCGCCCCGCGCAAAAACCGCCCGCACTTCTGCGCGAACCGAACATCACGAACGAGGGGCCAGTGCTTGAACGCCATCTGCCGAGCGAACCGCCCGCGCGCACCAGCGGGAAGCTTTTTCTTTTCTGCCGCCCTCTTCTAAAAACCAAGCCCCACCCCGAAAAAAGTAATTCCGCTTTCTGTATTCCGTGTATTCCGTGTGATCCGTGGGCGCTTCCTCCACCACTCTCAAAGTCACCGTCGCGATTCCGACCTATAATCGCGCCGACTTCCTGCGCCAAACCCTGGCCGGCCTCGTCGCGCAGCAATTTCCCCGCGATCACTTCGAGATCCTCGTCCTCGACAATAACTCCACCGACCACACCCGTGCCGTTGTCGCCGAGTTTGCCTCCGCTCATCCCGCCCCGCGCTACCTCCTCGAAACCCAGCAGGGCCTCGACTACGCCCGCAACCGTGCGATCGCGGAAGCCCGCGGCGAAATCATCGTCTTCGGCGACGACGACATCCTCGTCCAACCCGACTGGCTTGCGCAGATGGCCGTCCCGCTCCTCGCCGACCCCGCGCAGCGCATCGGCGCCGTCGGCGGTGAGGTCATCCCTGTTTTCCCCGATGGCCTGCCCGACTGGGTCGCCGAGTGGCACTCGCCCCTCGCCTTTCGCCCCGACCTCGGCCCGCTCGAAACGCGCCACTCTCCGATGGGCGCGAATCTGGCCTTCCCTCGTTTCGTCTTCGATAAACTCGGCCTTTTTCACACCGCCCTCGACCGCGCCGCGGGCAACTATTTCTCCGGCGGCGACAGCGAGATGATCCGCCGTGTGCGTGCCGCCGGCCTCGAAGTCTGGTTCGCCCCCGCTGCCGCGGTGCAACACCAGATGCCCGCCAGCCGCACCACGTTCCGCTACGCGCGTCGCCACGCCTTTGACTCCGCCCGTTCGCGCGTCATCGATCGCGCCGGCCAACCCGGCGCCGCCGGCTACTTCGCCGGACGTTTCGTCGGCAACCTCCTCAAAGCCCTCGGCTTCGCGCTCCTTTCTCTCCTCAACGCGCTGATCTTCCGCACCGGCGCCGCGAAAAAAGCCCTCGTCCGCGCCTGGCGCTCCTGCGGTTACCTCTACCAAATCCCGCGCTCGCTCGTCGGGAAAATTTGATTCTCACTCCGCGCCGTGGCCGAACCGCTGCCCCTTTCCGTTGTCATCGTCGCCAAAAATGAGGCGCACAATCTCGTCCGCTGCCTCGACAGCGTGCGTCGCTGGACCGCGGATATCCTCGTTGTCCTCAACGACACCACCGACGCCTCCGAGTCCGTCGCCCTCGGCGCCGGCGCCCGCGTGAAACACCTCCCTTGGCAAGGCTACCGCGACACCAAGAACGCCGCCCTCGCCCTCGCCAAACACAACTGGATCCTCTCCCTCGACGCCGACGAGGAGGTCTCCCCGGCCCTCCGCGCCGATCTCCAGGCCTTCTTCGCGCGCGGCGACCAGACGCGCTTCGCTGCCGCGCGCTTCCCGCGCAAAGTTTGGTTCATCGACCGCTGGATCACCCATGGCGACTGGTATCCCGACCTGAGCATCCGCCTCTTCGATCGCACGCGCGCCCGCTGGGGTGGCGACCAATTCGTTCACGAAAAAATCGACTGCACCGGCCCCATCGCGCGCCTCCGCGGCGATTTGCACCATTACTCGTTCCCGACGCTCGCCTCGCACGTCGCAAAAATAAACCCCTTCGCGGATCTCTTCGTCCAACAGCACAAGGCCCGCGGCACCAAGTTCTCCGCCGCCACCGCGATCCTCCGCCCTTGTTGGCGCTTCGTGCGCGCCTACTTCATCAAGCTCGGCTTCCTCGACGGTTACCCCGGTTTCTACATCGCCCACGCCACCGCCTTCGGCGCCTTCGTCCGCTATAGCCGACTCTACGAGGAGGAGAACCGCCGTGCCCCCTCGCCCTGATCAACCCGTCGCGTTCAGCAAACTCGCCGAGGAACTCGTCGGCGACCTGCGTGGTGTGGCCTACGACGAGCCGCCCCGTTCCTTCAAGCGCGCCACCGTCCCTTTCTCCGAGGTGCTCGAGCAACTCCTCGTCAAACACCAGATCGGCCGCTCCGCGCCCGAAGACGCCATCCGCGAGCAATGGCCCACCCTCGTCGGCCCCGCCAACGCCGCCCACTCCCACGCGGTCCGCATCGAGCGCACGCGCCTCCTCGTCATTGCTGCCCACTCCGTCGTCCGCAACGAACTCTTCCATCACCGCGAGGAGATCGTCCGCCGCATCCGCGCTCTCCCCGGCTGCGAAGCGGTCAAGTCCCTCAATATCCGCGCTGGCTAAGTGCCATGGGCTTTCCCGCCCATGGCGGTTGAGCCATCCGGTCATTTCCCTGCCCCCGGTAGGCCGCGAGCTCGCTCGCGCTCCCGCCGCTCGACTCGCACCTCTGTTCCCGCTCTCCCGTCCGACCGCGTGCCCGGCCGCCCCCCCTTCTGCCCCAAATTTGCGCTTGCGCGCTCCTCTGAGATTCGGGAGATTGGCGCCTTGCGTTAGTGGAGATCCGTCGGTTGCGGGCCTCCACCATGACTGGTCCGGCACTCCGCCGGATTGAAACGGTGACGCCGGCTTTTCCGCAATTTTGATTGCGACGAGGCGGGTGGCACGGATCCCGCGAGGGAGCCCTACAGTCGTGAACCAAACCACAAAACCATGTCCACCACAGTCGTAAAGCCCACCATCATCGCAGAATATAAAACTCACGAGAAGGATACCGGTTCGTCCGAAGTCCAGATCGCGCTCTTGACCGCTCGGATCAATCACTTGACCGACCACTTGCGCACGCATCGCAAAGACTTCCACAGCCGCCGCGGCCTCCTGCAGATGGCGTCCCGCCGTCGCAAACTCCTCGATTACCTCAAGAAGCACAATCTTCCCAAGTATACCGAGCTGTTGCAGAAGCTGAACCTTCGCAAATAACGCTTTTATCGCACGGGCGACCCGATCCGCGGGTCGCCCGTTGTCTTTATAGACACTCGAATCTCGATCGGGACATTTCCGTTTGCCGCCTCCGGGCCAGATTGTGTGGGGCGGGCTTTACGCCCGCCATCCCTCTGGCGCCAAACGGAAATCTCTCGCGACAGAAGCGAGGAGATCAAAAGCGGGTTCGTGTAACCCAGCCAACCCCGCGGCAGCGCACCTCGTGCGTCGCCGCCGCTTCCGTTTACGGAAGCCCGCGTGTCGCCCCCAGCCGTGTATCGCTGACCGCCACGTTTCATCCGCCGATACACAGTCCGTCCGTCCGAAACCAAATCGTTATCATGTCCCTGAATCAGAAACATAGTGTCACCGTCGCTGGCCTGAACCTCACGTTCTCCACCGGCTCCATCGCCCAACTCGCGGGCGGTGCCGTCAACGTCAATGTTGGCGAGACCAACGTCCTCGTAACCGCCTGCGCCGCGACCACCATGCGTCCCGGCCAAGACTTCTTCCCCCTCACCTGCGACTACCGCGACAAATACGCCGCCGCCGGTCGCTTCCCCGGTGGTTATTTCAAACGCGAGGGCCGTCCCTCCGAGCGCGAGATCCTGATCTCCCGCCTCTGCGACCGTCCCTGCCGCCCCCTCTTCCCCGAGGGTTTCCTCAATGAAGTCCAGATCATCGGCACGCTCCTGTCCGCCGACTTGGTCAACGACTCCGACATCGCGATGGTCAATGGCGCCTCCGCCGCCCTCGCCATCTCCGACATTCCGTGGAATGGGCCCATCGGCGCCGTCCGCGTCGCGCTCATCGACGACAAGTTCGTCGCCAATCCCACCATCGAGCAGATGTATTCTTCGTCGCTCGACCTCATCTACGTCGGCAACTCGAAAGACATGCTGATGATCGAGGGCTCCGCCGATCAAATCTCCGAGGAGAAGTTCGTCGAGGCGCTCGCCTTCGGTCACCAAGCCATCCAGCCGATCATCGCGGCCATCAAGGAGCTCACCGCCCTCGCCGGTAAGCCCAAGGCCACCTTCAAGCTCGTCGGCGCCACCCCCGAGGCCCGCGCCATCATCGAGCGCGTCGTCCCCGCCGAGCGCGTTTCCGCCGCCATCTTCGGCTACGAGAAGAACGTCCGCTCCGCCAACGTGAAGGCCCTCAAGGAAGAGGCCAAGGCCGCCCTCGTCGCCGAACTCGGCGCCGACAAGTTCACCGACGTCGACCTCAACGTCGTCTTCGAAGACCTCCAATACAAAGCCTACCGCGCCACCGTCCTCGCGCAGGGTGTGCGTTCCGATAAACGTGACGCCAAGTCCCTCCGCCCGCTGCAGGCGCAGGTCGGCGTCCTCCCCCGCGTGCACGGCTCCGCCATGTTCCAGCGTGGTGACACCCAGAACATTGCCATCGTCACCCTCGGGCCCACCAAGGAAGCCCAGGAGATGGACGGCCTCACCGGCGGTCCGAAGACGAAGAGCTTCATCCTTCACTACAACTTCCCGCCGTTCTCTGTCGGTGAAGCCGGCCGTTTCATCGGCCCCGGCCGCCGCGAAATCGGTCACGGCGCTCTCGCCGAGCGTTCCCTCGTTCCGATTCTCCCGCCCGAGGACGCCTTCCCCTACTCCATCCGCGTCGTCTCCGAGATCATGGCCTCCAATGGCTCGACCTCGATGGCCTCGATCTGCGGCGGCTGCTTGGCCCTCATGGACGCCGGCGTGCCGATCATCGCCCCTGTCGCCGGTATCTCCTGCGGTCTCATGACCGAGATGGACTCCACGGGCGCCATCACGAAGTGGACCACCATCACCGACATCCTCGGTGAGGAAGATCACTTCGGTGACATGGACTTCAAAGTCGCCGGCACCACGAAGGGTATCACGGGCTTCCAGCTCGACTTGAAGATCAACGGTCTGCCCTTCGAGATCGCCAAGGCCGCGATCTTCCAGGCCCGCGATGCGCGCATCGAGATTCTCCGCACGATGCTGGCCTCGCTGCCCGCTCCCCGCGCCGATCTCTCGAAATACGCGCCCCGCATCCAGACGATCCAGATCGATCCCGAAAAGATCGGCCTCCTCATCGGGCCTGGCGGCAAGACCATCCGCCGCATCACCGAGACGACCGGCGCCCAGATCGACATCGCCGAAGACGACTCCGGCAAGATCTTCATCTACTCCAACAACGGCGACGCGATGGCGCGCGCCATGGCGGAAATCGACGGCCTCTGTGGCGGCGGTTCCGGCGGCGGTGGCGGCGGCGCCCCGATCGAAGCTGGCAAGCTCTACAACGGTCGCGTCACCGGCATCAAAGACTTCGGCGCCTTCGTCGAGTGCACCCCGGGCAAGGAAGGTCTTTGCCACATCTCCGAACTCGCCGACTTCCGCGTGCGCCGCACCGAGGACGTCGTCAAGATGGGCGAGATGATCTGGGTCAAGTGCATCGGCATCGACGAGCGCTCGGGCAAGGTCCGTCTCTCGCGCAAAGCTGCGATGAAGGAAATGGAAGCCCAGAAGCAAGGTGGCGAGGCCGCTCCCGCGGCTCCCGCGGCGCCTGCTCAGTAATTCATATCGGGCACGTGTTCATCACGTGCCGTCCAGCCTCACAGCCGGAGTCGCCTCAAGCGGCTCCGGCTTTTTCGTGCTCACGCCCAATCGATCGAAACCAATTGAGGTTGAACGCGAGCCAACCAGCTTCGCGAAATCGCCCCCTTCTTGGGAGGCGCCCGATCGGATTACCGCTTGCTCGTCGCCTCTGCCCCGCCCGAAATTTTTTCTACATTTAGGCCCGCAGCCGAAACTGCTCGGGCAACCGCCCGCAACTGATCGCGCAACTGCGCAATCGATTTCTCCGCCTCTAGCCGCGCCTTTCGCTCGGCCGACAAATCCTTCTCCAACTGTCCAAGCGCCGCCCGAGCCTCGTCGGCTTGCACCACGGCGGCCTTCAAATTGGAACTCAACGCCACATTTTCCTGCCGAACCCGATCCATCTCCGCCAGGAGGGTCGTGACCTCCTGCTTAAACGCTGAATAGGACTTCATGCTTCCGGTCAGTTTATCTTCCGACGAATCCGGCTTCACCGCGGTGGCCACCACGGTCGCAGACGGTGCTTTTTCCGCCCGGAGCTTCGCATTTGCCGCCCGCAACGCCGCCAGTTCTTTCGTCGCCGAAGTAAGCTGCTCCGCCAACCTCGACGAATCACCAGCTGGCGCCGGTCGGAGTGTCGCGACCGATGCGCTTGAATTCGCCGAGGAGTTTGCGCCCCCGCCCAAAATCGATCCCGCCGTCGCATTGGCGCTGGCTGCCCGTGCTTCACGCTCTGCCCGCCACGTGCTGCGCGGTTCGTCCGTGGCCGGTGCGGGCACCGCTCCCTTTTCCGCCAGCGACTCCGTGGGCTTGGTGTCTCTCACCGGGCGCGGCGACTCAGCATCAGTCGTCGCTTCGCGCACCGCGGGGGCTTCGCTCGCCGCGGCCGTGGATTTTTCGCCACTGTCGCTCGCTACCGTCGCACAGCCGCTCATCAACAGGGCAGCTGAAACGATTACACCGATATCTCGAAGCCGGGAGTTCATGGGGCGAGCGAACGGAAATGACTCGCGAATGGCAAATCTTGGCTGCTCACGCCCACGATCCAATTGATCAGTAAGTTCAAAAGGAGGCTTCTAGTGTTTCCTTTTCTAACGTTTCCCGTGTTTCCTGCCTCACCATGAATTTCCTCGTCACCAACGACGACGGCATCCGCAGCGTCTTCCTCCACGAACTCGTCTTTGCCCTGCTCGGCGCCGGCCATACCGTCGCCGTCGTGGCACCAAAAACGGAACAAAGCTGGATCGGCGCCGCTAAATCGCGCGGTCGCGCCGTCCACGCCACCGTCGCCGACCACGGCCTCGGATGCCCTACCTGGGTCGTCGACGGCACACCGAGCGATTGCGTTAACATTGCGGTAGATCACCTCTTACCTGATCACCTCGCCCCTCAAGCGGTGGTCAGCGGGATCAACATCGGCCTGAACGCGAGCCTCGGTTTCATCATCGCCAGTGGGACGATCGGCGGAGCTTGGGAAGGCGCACTTCACGGCCTCCCGGCGCTCGCACTGTCTCAGGACCTGACCGGCGAGATCTACGACAACCTCAAGGCCAACGACGACGTTCCAGATTCATCACTCCACCGTGTTCTCCGAACCTCAGCCCAGCACGCGGCGCGGCTGGTTCCGGAGCTCGCCGCTGCCACTCCTCCGCGCGAGTTTATTGTTCATAACATCAACTTCCCTCTCCCGTGCCTGCCCGATACCGAAGTCCGTCGCACCGTGCCCGCGCGCGTCGTCGTTCCCGGCCTATTTAGTCCCGCCGCAGACGATGGCACCCATCGTCTCATCTTCCGTTTGGGTGACGACCTTTCACCCCCGGATCCGCTTACGGATCGTGCTGCACTGACTGCCGGTCTGATCAGCCACACCATTCTCGACTACAAGAAATTAGGGCAGTGATTTAAAGCTTCGGCCCAGCCCGATTCACGTGCCCATCGACGAACACAATCTCTCGGTCGCGGTAAGCCAAAGCGGGAAGCGAAACCGGAGCTGACGTATTATTCCCCTGGACGCCACTCGTTCGGGCATTCGAGGTCAGTGTGTTGGTTTGGGGCGCGGCCGGAGCCACCGTTTCTACCTTCGTATAGATCCACACGACCTCCTCACGCCCCCCGCTGGATCGTTGCACGATTTCATTGGGTTCTCCTAATGCGATCCGCACCATTTCTGGATTCATATCGAGCTCCACTTGACCGTCCAAAACCGCCTGCCGCGTTTCAATCGGCCAACTCTCGTAGGCAGCCCGATGCGCGTCGACCCGACGACCGGGAGTCGTCGATCCGCAAGCCGACATCCCAAGCACAATTCCTAAGCCGAAAAAAGTAGCCACTCCCAGCCAGCTCACGCTCCGACTTTTAAACCGAGGTGAACCGGTATTCGTCATGTTCGCTCCAGGGTCGACCACCTAACTAATTTTTCTCTTTCGCATCAAACGGTTCGTCTGCCCGGTGCACGACCCCATTGCGAAAAACCACCTCACGCACTTCTGCCGGCGTCGGCCGCGACATCACCGGCGAGCCCATACCTCCGCCACCAATTCCAACCCCGCCACCCGTGATAATTCCCGTGCCGCCGCGCCCCGTCGTGATGCCGATGGTGCTTCCGCTTCCAGAACTCGGGTAACCCCCGCCAGGGTAGGCGCCGCCCGGATAGGTCCCCGGATAAGTGCCGGGATACGTTCCGCTCGGATAACCACCGCCCGGGTAACTTGGCCCCATACCGCCCATCGCCGCGCTGTCATCTACCCCGCCGCGCTTGTAGACCCAAATCTCATCGCCCGATCCGCCTCCGGGACTTGCGACTACTTCGGTCGGTTTGCCCCAGGAGACTTGCACCATCTCCGGTGTCATCCCCGGCTCGACCTTGCCGTCCAGCACCGCCTGCCTCGTCTCGATCGGCCACTGCTCGTAAATATCACGGTTGGCATCGATGCGGTTCATCTGCCCCGACGCACACCCGCCGAATAAAACTGCAGCCAGCATTCCCGCTCCGGCCGCTGCACAAATGTGTCTGCGACTCTTCATGGTGCGGCCACTGTGCACTAAACCGGTCCGTCGTAAAGCACCCCGTGATTATTCCGCGTAACCTTCTCGTTACCCCCGCGCCTCGTCGCGCCACCCGCTCGGCGTCCGCCCCGTCTCCCGCTTGAAGACCACGCTCAAATACTCCACGTGCTCGAACCCCGTCCGCTCCGCGACGAGGTAGAGCGGTAAATCCGTCTCCCCGAGCAATTGCTTCACGCGGCTGAGTCGCACGTGCAAAACCTCCTCGCGCGGGGTCCGTCCGAGGAGTTTCTGAAACCGCTGCTCCAAGACCCGACGTGATAGCGGCACCGCTCGCAGCACATCAGCCACGTTGATGCCTTCGCACGCGTGCTCGCGGATGAACTGCACCGCCCGCGCCACGTCGCGATCATCCACCGCGAGCACGTCGGTCGATTGGCGCTCGGCAATTCCGAGCGGGGGGATCAGATGCGCCACTGCCGGCACGCGCTTTCCGGCCATCTGCCGGTCGAGCAATGCCGCCGCTTCATAGCCGGCGCGATGGGCGTTCGGGATCACGCTCGATAGCGGCGGCGAGGCCAGCTCGCACAACAAGGTGTCGTTATCGACGCCGATCACCGCCACCTCGTCCGGCGCCGCCAGCCCGGCCCCACGACATGCCGCCAGCGCCTGCTGTCCGCGGATATCGTAGCACGCCATCACGCCCACCGGCTTCGGCAGTTCCTTCAGCCATCGCGCCAGCTCGCGCTCCTCCGCCGCCACATCGCCCGCCGCCCCCGCCGGCCGAAACACCTCACACGCGTGCCCCGCCGCCTTTAGCCGAGCCGCAAAATGGGCCTCGCGCCACTGCGACCAGTTGAACCGCGCGTCGCCGCAAAAGGCGAAGCGCTTGAACCCGCGTTCCATCAGATGGTCCGCGGCGAGCCGTGCGATTTCTTCATCGTCGGTCTCCACCCAAGGCAGAGTCGGCACGAGTCGCGCCGCGCTCAGATCCACTGCCGGCAATCCAGTCTTTACCACTGCCCGCGCGATCCGCGGCGTCTCGATGCGCGCAATGATCCCGTCGCCATCCCATCCCGCGAGCCACGGTGGCGGATCATCCCCGCGCCCCTGCTCCATGAGGTGAAACGACCACGGCCGGTGCTCCCGGATGTAGTGCACCACGCCCTGCAACAAACCGCGCGCATAAGCGTTCGACGTCTCGATGAGAATCGCGACTTGGCGGCGGCGCACCGGGGCGGCGCGGGAGCGGGCGGCAGGCATGGCCGAGGTTTTCAGACCACCTTCGCAAAAATTCAATCCTGCTCCTCCGCCTTCTGCCGATCCCTCTGCGCAACGATGGTGAAAAAACTCAGGACTTTTGCGTCAACTCTCATGGCAAGGCCCGCGCAACCTGATATAGTTCGCCCCGTTCATCGCCCCTTTCGTTCCGGTTTTACCCAACCCCCTCATGAAGATCTCCCTGTTGTTTGCTTTGCTCGTTTCGCTGGTCGCCACCTGCGCGGCCAGCCCGATCCGCGTCCTCTACCTCGGCACCGAGGACCGCGCGACTCGCATGACCGCCCACGTCCTCATGCGTGACCTCGGTCGCGAGGCCATCTGGTTCGACTACGTCTCCGACGCCACCGCCGCCACGCCCGACTTCGTCGCCAAGTTCGACGTCGTCCTTGTGGCCACCACGGCCGAGACCTACGCGAAAGCGCTCGCCGCCGTTCCCTCCGCCAAGCAGCTCAACGTCGCTTCGCTCGGCGATTCCACGGTCGACGGCTATGCGCTCGCCGCCAAACCGAAGCTCCTCGCCGCCGCTGGCGCGCCCCGCGTCGCGGCGTGGGAGAAATTTCTCGCCCAGCGCGAACCCGAGTTGCGCGAACCCAGCCCCACCATCGCCAACTACGAGAAACGCGCCCAGCCGCTCACCCTGCAGTTTCCCTTCAACGTCAAGGGCAGCACCGAACGCACGCAAGTCGCCCCCGATCTCCGCCTCCAGCTCTTCGCGGCCGAGCCCGATATCTCGAAGCCTATCTTCCTCGCTTGGGACGAACGTGGCCGCCTCTGGGTCGCCGAGACGCGCGACTACCCGCACGACGTAAAGCCCGATGGCCTGGGCAACGATAGCATCAAGATTTGCGAAGACACCGATGGCGATGGTCGCGCCGACAAATTCACCGTCTTCGCCGATCACCTCAACATCCCCACCGGCTTCACTTTCGTCAACGGCGGCATCGTCGTCTCCCAATCCCCGCGTTTCCTCTTCCTCAAAGATACCGACGGCGACGATAAAGCCGACATCCGCACCGAGATCATGACCGGCTGGGGCATCAATGATACGCACGCCCAGGCCAACAATCTCCACTACGGTTACGACAATTGGCTCTACGGCGCCGTCGGTTACTCCGGTTTCCGCGGCTCCATCGGCGGCGTGGAAAAGCAGTTCGCCCAAGGCACCTACCGCTTCAAGGCCGACGGCTCCGCGCTCGAATTCCTCCACCAGTTTACCAACAACACCTGGGGCCAGAGCGCCAATGAGTTTGGTGATCAGTTCGGCGGCACCGCCAACAACGCCCCGATCTTCTTCGGCGGCATCCCCGCCACCATCGTGCCCAAGGGCATGCGTGCCATGACGGCCAAGCGGATCAACGTCGAAGACAAAGATCATACGATCACGCCCAACTTCCGTCAGGTCGACGTCATGGGTGGCTACACCGCCGCCGCAGGCTCCGCCTTTATCTATTCCGACAATCTCCCGGCTCGCCTGCAGGGCAAAGCCCTCGTCTGCGAGCCCACCATGAAAAATATCGCTCTCATGGACGTGCAACGGGACGGCGCCGGCTACGTCGCCAAAGACGGCTTCCCTCTCGTCGCGAGCACCGATGAATGGATGTCCCCTGTCTTCGCCGAGGTCGGCCCCGACGGTGCCGTCTGGTTCTCCGACTGGCAGAATTACATCATCCAACACAACCCCACGCCGAGCGTCGCTCGCGGCGGTTACGAGGCAAAAACCGGCGTCGGCGGCGCGCATGAAAACCCCCTCCGCGATCACAGCCGCGGGCGTATTTACCGGGTCGTTTGGGACCAGGCCAAGCCCGCCACGATCAAGTCGCTGAAAGGCGCGACCACCGCGCAACTCGTCGATGCCCTCGGCAGTGGCACGCAGTTTTGGCGCCTCACCGCTCAACGCCTCCTCGTCGAAGGCAAACACACCGACGCCGTCCCCGCCCTCAAGCAGGCCGTCGCCGGCCCCGCGCCCGTCAAGGCCCTGCACGCGCTCTGGACCCTCCACGGTCTCGGTCAGCTCGACGAAGCGACGCACCGCACTGCGCTCGTGCACACCGCTCCCGCCGTCCGCCGCAACGCCATCCGCGCCCTCGGTCGCGACGACAAAGCCGTCGCCCTCTTCTTTGGCTCTGCTGTCGCCAGCGACAGCGACTCGCTCACGAAACTCGCCGCATTCGTCAAACTCGCCGAATTCACCACGACCAACCAAATCAAGACCGTCGTGACCGCCCTCGTGCGCAATCCTGCCAATCAGCAGGATGAGTGGCTCAAGGAAATCAGCCGCCTCCTCGCCCGCATCCACGGCGCCGGCCTCTACCGCGAAGGTCCCAATCTGCTCCCCAACGCCAGCTTCGAAACGCTCGGCGCCGACAAACTCCCCGTCGGCTGGACCCGCCGCGACTACGGCACCCGCGAGGGCAACCCTACCGCCACGTGGTCCGTGGCCGGCACCGAGCGGGAATTCCACGGCGGCAAATTCGCTCTGCGCGTAAATTCAACCGCCGACGCCGACACGAGTTTCTACGCCGATGTGCCCGTGAAGCCCAACACGCAATATCGCCTCGCCGGCTGGATTCGCACCCGCGGCCTGCGCGGCCGCGCCAGCTTCAACATTCACAACGCCCGCATCGAAACCGAAATCATCCGCCGCGACACCGAGTGGACCGAGGTTGAAATCGAGTTCAACAGCGGCGCGCTCACCACCGCGAGCGTCAACGTCCTCCACGTCGCCCGTGGCGAGTCCTTCTTCGATGACGTCCGCCTCGTCGAGCTCACCCTCGCTGACGACGCCATCAAACTCGTCCCCGGCGATGCCCAACGCGGCGAACTACTCTTCACGAAGCACCCCGCCGCCTGTGTCCTCTGCCACATGGTCAAAGGTCAGGGCAGCACCGTCGGTCCCGCCCTCGATGGCATCGCGACGCGCGCCACGCCCGCCTACATCCGCGAGAGCCTCCTCGAACCGAGCAAGGTCATCGCCAAGGGCTTCGAGCAATTCGGCAAGATCTCTCCCATGCCCCCCATGGCCGATATTTTCAGCCCGCAGGAACTCTCCGACCTCGAGGCCTACCTCCAAACCCTGAAATAACTTCCCCTTCTTTATCACTCCCCCGCCATGAGCAAAAAAATCAATATCGCCATCATCGGTCTCGGCTTCGGCGCTGAGTTTATTCCGATCTACCAAGCTCACCCCAACGCCAACCTCATCGCCGTCTGCCAGCGCGACCCGAAGAAGCTGAAGGCGATCCAAGACGCCTTCGACATCCCAAAGGGCTACACTGACTACGACGAGCTCCTCAAGGACCCCGAGATCGACGCGATCCATATCAACACCCCGATCCCCGATCACGCCGAACAATCCATCAAAGCCCTCAAAGCCGGCAAACACGTCGCCTGCACCGTCCCGATGGCCACCTCCATCGCCGACTGCAAAAAGATTGTCGATCTCACCAAGAAGACCGGCCTCCGCTACATGATGATGGAGACCGTCGTCTACGCCCGCGAATACCTCTACGTCAAAGAACTCTACGACAAGGGTGAGCTCGGCAAAATCCAGTTCCTCCAGGCGAGTCACCAGCAAGACATGGACGGCTGGCCAAACTACTGGCCCGGCCTCCCGCCCATGTGGTATGCCACCCACTGCGTCGGCCCCATGCTCGCCCTCACCGATGCCACCGCCGAATACGTCTCCTGCTTCGGCTCCGGCACGATCCGCAAAGAGCTCGTCGAAAAATATAACTCCCCCTTCGCCGTCGAAACCGCGCACATCAAGTTCAAGGACTCCGATCTCACCGCGCGCATCATCCGCTCGCTCTTCGATACCGCCCGCCAATACCGCGAGAGCATCGATGTCTACGGCACGAAGAAATCCTTCGAGTGGACGCTCATCGAGCACGAGCAGCACGTTCTCCACACCGCCAAGCTCCCCGAGCACAAGATCCCGAAGAAGGTCACCGTGCCCGACTACGCGAAGCGCCTGCCCAAGGGCATTCAGAAATTCACCACCAAGGGCGTCTACGACCTCGGGAAGAAAACCCACCTCAGCTTCACCCAAGGCGCCGGCCACGGCGGCTCGCACCCGCACCTCGCCCACGAGTTCATCACCGCCCTCGTCGAGGGTCGCGAGTGCTCCGTCAACGCCGTGAAGTCGGCCAACTGGACCTGCGTCGGCCTCTGCGCCCACGAGTCCGCCCTCGCCGGCGGCAAGATCGTAAAACTCCCCGCCTTCACGCAGGGCTGATTCGCCCTCTCGGCTCCACTGAATTCCCAGGGCGTGGCCTCGCAGCCACGCCCTTTTTCATGGACGTAAACTTCCCTTTGCGTCCGACCACATTCGCGTTTCACTCCGCAGTTCGATGATCGAAGTCAGCCAACTCACCCGCGTCTTCCGCACCTACAAGAAAGTCCCCGGCTTTTGGGGCGGTGTGAAGGGGCTGTTCAAACGCGAGTTCGAGGAGACGGCCGCCGCCAAGGACATTTCGTTTACCATCGCCGAAGGCGAATTCGTCGGCTTTCTCGGGCCCAACGGCGCCGGCAAGACCACGACGCTCAAAATGCTCTCGGGGCTCATCTACCCGACGAGTGGCACGGCCCGTGTCGCCGGCTACGATCCCACGAAACGCGAAAACGCCTACCGCCGCCTCTTCGCCCTCGTGTTGGGCCAGAAAAACCAACTCTGGTGGGACCTCCCCGCGATCGAATCATTTCATCTCCTCCGCGCGATCTACGGCATCCCCGCCGCCCAATATCAGGCCACGCTCGACGAACTTGTCGACCTGCTCACCGTCCGCGAAAAGCTCAACGTCATGGTGCGCGAGCTCTCCCTCGGCGAGCGCATGAAGATGGAGCTGATTGCCGCCCTGCTCCACCGCCCCCGTGTCCTCTTCCTCGACGAACCCACCATCGGTCTCGACGTCGTTTCCCAACGCGCCGTCCGCCAATTCCTCCGCGAGTATAACCGCAAATACCGCGTCACGATTCTCCTCACGAGCCACTACATGGCCGACATCAAGGAGCTCTGCGAACGCGTCATCGTGATCCACAAAGGGGCCAAGATCTACGACGGCGCCCTCGACCGTCTCGAGTCTGCCGGTGGTGCCCGCAAGAAGATCATTACCTTCCTGCCCGGCGCCGGCACCGCTTTCCCCGACACCTGGCAGTCGCGCTACGGCACGACCAAGCGCGCCGACGACGGGAAGTTCACCCTCTGCGTCCCGGGAGAAAATGTCGTTTCAGTCTCGCAGGAGATTCTCAGCACCGGTCCCGTTGCCGACATCACGATCGAAGACGTGCCCCTCGAGGACGTGATCGCCGAACTCTTCGCCGCCCAGGCGTAGGGCTGCCTCAGGCCCGACATCGACGCGGAGAAACGTTCGCTTCGAGTAGTCTGGGCCACCGGTAGGGACGGCTCTCCGCCGCCGTCCGTTCGCGCCGAGGTAGCTAGGCAGTTCTCCTGCGCCGACATCGTCCCCCGGCCCCGGCCGGACCGCTCGGAGCTCCGTCCCTCCCATCAGGTGCGCCGCTGCGTCTGTCCCTCACCTCTCGCCGACCTCATCGGCCCCCGGTCCTTGGTCCTTGCTCCATCGTCCTTCCTCCCTCCTTCCCCCAAAAAAAACGCGCCGCCCCCGGAGGAGCGGCGCGTCAACCACGCAGGCACAGTTCGTCTCGGCTCGGCTTACACCGCTGCGGCCGTCACCTCCTTTCGCTCGGTCGGCGTCGCCGTCGCCCCCGCCGCCGCGGTGATCGTGGCGGCCGCTGTGGTCGTGGTGGCCGTCGTCGTCGACTTCGCCACCTCGTCCGCCGCGTCGTCACCGGGACGCGTGGCGGGACGCTCCACCACATCGCGCGCCGCCCGGTAGCGCTCGTAGTAGACGGCGTCCGTCTTGGCATACGCCGCCATCAGTGGATCGAGTTCTTCGGTCAGCAGCCGGTTGGCCTCGCGAAAGGCCACCAGCAATCCGGCCGTCGCCGCGCGCTTCGCGCCCACGGCATCGCGAGGCACGAGGAGCATCTTCGCCGCATCCGCGACTTTCTCGTCCAAGCCGGCGACCACCGCTGCCGTGATCGCCGAATCCGCGAGGTTGGGCAGTTCCGCCCGCAGCGCCTTCGCGACGTTCTCGCAGACTTTCAGCCGGTCGTCGAAACGCGCCGCACCGAGATCCCGCATCCGCAGGCGGACATCCTCGACGAGCCGGTTGAGCCCGCGCTGGCGGGCCGCGCCCCGCGCGAGCGCCGCGACGCGCTGCGTTTCCTCCGCCATGGCGAGAAACGCGTCATCGCGCACCACGATCACGCCTGCGAGCCCCCGGCTCTGCTGGTAATCGAGGTCGTCGATTTGTTTGATTTGTTTATCCAACGATCCGGCCAGGGCCGCAATCGTGGGTTCATCTGCGCCCGTCGTCGGGCGAGCGGCGATGACCGTAACGGTGTTACGAATCATCCCGCGGTTGTTTTTCTGCTTCGTAGTCATACTAAGTCCTGAACTTTAACTGTGTGTAATTAATCTTTCGTGACGCGGCCCCGTCAGGGTCGCAAAGGTAAGCCGGACTCAGGTTGTTGGAGGCGGAGCAGCGAGGTGAGATGGCGAGCAGATTTCAGTTGAGGAAGCCCGACGCCTGCCCGGAGGGCTTGTGGAGCGGCTGACGCAGACTGAAAGGTGTCGTCAGATCGCCTCGATGCGACCCGATCAACGGCCTGAGTTTGGCTAAAAGGGAAAAACCCGCACTGCCGGAGCAGCCGAGTGCCGTAACCGCAGCCGTGAGGCTGGTGGGGCGAACCGGGGGAGGCGCTCTCGCCTGCCCTGCGCCGCCGCCGATCCGCGCGCCGGGTGCAGCGCGGGAGAGGTGAGTCGTGGAAGGTGCTTTCATGCCACCCACTATAGCTAGGGGGGAGGGACATTTACGGGGTGTCCCCCTCCCCTGTTTTTCACTTTTTTGCCCGCGCCCTAAACAACCTGATTCAAGCAATTTAGAGCCGGTTCACCCCCGCAAAAGCCGCTATCAGGCGAAAAATTGTGAGATTTATATCCGGCCTTTTTCGCCTCCGCGTGTCCGTCCCTCTCGCCACGCCGCTCCCGACCGCCGCCTAGCCGGCCGTATGCAGTTGGACGCGGAGAAGCGAGGTGAGATGGCGGGCAGATTTCAATCGAGGAAGCCCGACGCCTGCCCGGTGGGCCGGTGGCGCGGCTGATCGAGACTGCAAGATGCCGCTAGCTCGCCTCGATCCGACCCGAGCAACGGCATGAGTCCGGCCTAGCCGAAAGTGCGCCGACCGAGCGCCTCGCTGGGCCCCCGGGCACACGAATTTCTGCGGCGACGGCCGGCCAGCCACTTATCCGCCGCCATCCGCTCGGGAATTCGAGGTTTTCGGAATTAGCTTCACTCTTGAGATTAGATAAAACGTTACGTAACCTTTTATCGTGCCATACGAAAACTTCAGTCGAGCACGGCTCACCCAAGCACTTCGGCGCTTGGGCGAGCTCGCGCAGGAGCAGAAGGTCACGCTCGAGGTTTCGCTGTATGGTGGCGCGGTCTTTACTTTGGTCTATGGCTCGCGCGAAGCGACCAAGGATGTCGATGCGGTCGTCCGTCCGAGCGAAATTGCGCAGGGCCTCGCTCTGAAAGTGGCCAGGGAGCTCGGCCTGCCGGACGACTGGCTCAATGATCAAGTGAAGCAGTTCCTCGCCGAAACGGAGGCGAAACGACGGCTCAACGAGGCCGACTTTGGTGCAGGTCTCCGCGTGTCCGTTCCGACGGCGGCGTATCTCTTGGCGATGAAACTGCGCGCCTGTCGCTCACCCCTGCCCGGATATCCCGGCGACCATGGTGACATCCGTTTTCTGGTGCGGAAAATGGGGCTCACTTCCGTCAAGGCGGCCGCGGCCCACCACGACAAATTCTTCCCGCATGACGTGCTTTCGGACACGGCGAAAGAGGTCGTGCGCAGCGCCCTTCAGCCGTCGCAATCATGAGCCCTCGTCCCACCACCCTGCAAGAGATCGCCCTAAGATCCGCTTCAATCGGGGACTTCGGCCGCCATCTTCGCGATTGGTTGCACGAGCTGCGGCGCGCCTCGTCCCGTCCGCAGGC
>CANGHW010000065.1 GCA_947453695.1 Opitutia bacterium | reverse complement strand
GGAGCTGGCCCACGAGCAGGTCGGTCGCCGCTTCACCAACGGTCTCCGGGTCGGAGTCGAGCCCGGCCAGCGGCGCCACGTCGCGCGACCAATCGAGGTGAACCAAGCCTACATCGGCCGGCACTCGCAATTTGAGCCGTTCGACCCATCGGGCCACGGGCTGATCGGAAAAGAGGATTACTTCGGGCCGGTGCGTCGAATACCAAGTGTCGAATTGGGCCGCTTCGTCGCCGGCGGAGGTGATCAGCGCCGGCAAGCGATCGGTCGCGATCATCTTGTTTTGGTGCAGGAGAAAGGCCGCCAGCCAAGCCTGGTCGACTCGCGCAGAGAGCGCTTCGCTCAAGACGAGACCGATGCGGCGATAACGGCGGCGCCCGAGTTCGTGCAGCACGAGCTGCATGTCCTCATAGTGCGAGGAGACGACGCGGTGCACCGCCGGATGGGAGACCGTGAGCCCCTTGGTGACACAGGCGAAGTGCGCCCACGCGAGGTCGAGTCGGCCGCCGCTCTCCGGCAGTGAGTGCAGAATCAAGCCACGGATGCCACGCGTCCGCAGGATTTTTGTCATCCGCGCGGGAGTCATCCCAGGCTCCGTGAGCCAGAGTTCGTCGAGCGCGTAACCGAGCTGGTCGGCCCGACGTTTGGCGCCGTCGTAGAAACGCTTCAGGTTTGAAGCCTTTCGCCATCCGTCGCGCATCGGCCAGGCGGTGACAAAGCCCAATGTCGCCTGCACCGGCTTCTCGTGCAGCGTGCGCAAGTGCGCCATCAACGACGAGAGGACCGCGTCGACCCGGTAGCCGGCCTTGCGCGCGGCCGCCTGCACGCGCTTCCGCGTCGCGGGTAGCAGCCGTGGATCATTGCGCAGGGCCAGCGAGACGGTCATGTGGGACACCCCGAGTTGGGCGGCGAGATCACGCAGGGTCAGGCGGCGTTTCATTTTACGGGAAACTGCTTTTCGAATTTCCCCGCGGCAAGCTCCATCGGACACTCGCGCATGGTCATCACTCGCCTCGAAACCCTGCATCTGCGCCCGCGCTGGCTGGTGGTCCGGCTCCACACCGACGATGGTCTTTGTGGCCTCGGCGAGGCCACGCTGGAGGGCCGGTGTCAGACGGTCGAGACCGCGCTGCACGAGATGGGTCGATGGCTGGTCGGCCAGGATCCGCGGAGGATTGAGCATATCTGGCAGCATCTCTACCGCAGTGGTTTCTACCGGGGCGGCCCGGTGCTGTGCTCGGCACTATCGGGCGTCGACCAGGCGCTTTGGGATATCATGGGCAAGAGTCTCGGCGTGCCGGTTTATCAACTGCTCGGCGGCGCGGTGAGGGACCGCATCCGGCTCTACGGCTGGATCAACGTGACATCGACAGGAGACTACATCGCAGCGGCGGCTAAACTGGCCGCAGAACACAAGTTCACAGCGTTCAAGTGCACCCTGACCGATGCGATGCGTCCACTAGAGTCGAAGGCAAGCCTTGCCGAAGCGGCCGAGAGATTTCACGCCCTGCGCCAACGCCTCGGAGACGCAGTCGATATCGGCGTGGACCTCCATGGACGCTGCACGCCGGCCGTCAGCCGCCAACTGGCCAAGCTCATCGAACCCGATCATCCGCTGTTTTTGGAGGAGCCGATTTTGGGCGATGATCCCGCGGCAATGAAGGATCTGTCGAGTAGCACAACCATACCGCTGGCGACGGGCGAGCGGCTCTACACTCGCTGGCAGTTTCAGGATCTAATCGCCCAACGGGCCGTGCATGTCGTCCAGCCCGATGTCGCGCACGCGGGGGGCATCTCGGAACTGCGGCGGATTGCCGCCATGGCCGAGGGGCGCGAGATCGCCTTCGCCCCGCACTGCCCGCTCGGACCGGTGGCGCTCGCCTCGTGCCTGCATCTCGCGGCGGCGACGCCCAATTTTCTCTGCCAGGAGCACGTCACTCTAGGCGAATCGCTGCTCAAGACTCCGTTTGTCGTGCGCGACGGTTTTGCCGAATTGCCGCCGGGACCGGGGCTCGGCATTGAACTCGATGAAGCCAAAGTCGCCGCCCAGCGTTTCGACGGACGCTGGGACAACCCCCGCTTTGCTTTGGCGGATGGCAGCTTCGCCGAATGGTGATGCCATCAACGACGATGAAAACCTTTCTTGGCTGCGATTGGGGGACGACGTCGTTCCGGTTACGCCTGTTTGAGGGCGGCGGCCGTCGCATCCTGGCCGAGCAGGTCGAAGCTGCTGGCGTCAGGCATTTCGCCGGGCTGGCTCCCGCCGCGCGGGCTGATCGTATGGCCGCCTATATCGCGGAGTGAATCGCGCAATGGCCGGAGGTTGGGCCGGAGGTGCCCTTCGTCGTGACGGGCATGGCCAGTTCCACGGTGGGCTGGCAGGAATTGCCGTATGCCGAGGCGCCATTCGCGCTTGATGGCGGCAACGCGGTGGTAAGTTCACTGGCTTTGCCGACCTGCAGTGGGCGCCGCCGGCCGGGACTGCTTGTCTCTGGCGTGCGCACCGCGGACGACATCATGCGCGGGGAGGAAAGCGTCCTCGTCGGAGTGCAGACGCTCGATGCCAAGTTGATCGAAGCACCAACACCGGTGCTGTGTCTGCTGGCGGGAACGCACCCCAAACACGCGCAAATTCGCAACGGTCGCCTTGAGTCCTTCCGCACCTATCTCACCGGCGAACTTTTCGAGGTTCTGTGCAGGGATAGCATCCTCGCCGCCTCCGTCCGCCGCCTTGAAGGGGATTCCGACCCCAGCTGGGATGAGTTTCACGCCGGAGTGTTGTGTGCGAAAACGCTCGGCCTTTCCGCGGCGTTATTCCAGGTGCGGACGCAACAGGTGCTGAAGCAGGTCAACCCGGAGCGAAACCTCTGGTATCTGAGCGGCATCCTCGTCGGCGATGAGTTAAGCGGCATCGCGCGAAACCACGGGGACACGTTGCTCTGCCTGATTGGCGACTCGCCACGAGTTTCGCTCTACCGGGCGGCGCTCAGGATTCTGGCCCCGCAGCGACGAGCCGAGAACGTGCGCGAGATTGCACTCACGGCTGCCATCGTCGCAGGTCAGGAACAATTGCTGCGGCGACACGCCGCCCTGCTGACCCAATGAGAAACGTTTTTGATATCGACTGCTTTTTGGCGACGCCGCTCGTCGGTATCCTGCGCCGCGAGGACGAATTCGACTATGTGGGACTGGTGGGCGCCCTCATCGAGGGCGGCCTGAGCACGGTTGAAATCAGCTTCACGCATCCCGCAGCCCCCCGACAGCTCGCTGGAATGGTCGCCGCCGCACAGAGACGCTTGAATATAGGTGCAGGCACCGTAACCACCTTGGAACGTTTGGCCGCTGCGAAAGCAGCAGGCGCGACCTTCGTGGTCACTCCGGCCCTCGATCCCGAGGTGGCCGCAGCCACGCTTGGTGCAAAGCTGCCATTCTTTCCCGGAGCCTACACGCCGACCGAGATCATGGCGGCCCACCGTATGGGTGCGACCATGGTTAAACTCTTCCCGGCGGTCACACTGGGACCGGCGTTTCTCGGCCAATTCAAGGCGGCATTGCCGGAAGTGAGACTGCTGCCCACCGGAGGAATCGCGTGTGCAAAAATACCCGAATGGAAACGCGCCGGCGCGGACGGCCTGGGCCTCGGGGGCAGTCTTTTTCCCGAAAGCCTTATCACCAGTGCCAACTGGTCCGCCCTCAGCGCGCATGTGCGGACGTTCGTTTCCGCGTGGCGCGACACGCCGCCGAGCTAATTCATGAATCATCGACCCACCATTCTCGTTTCCAGTCCCTATCCGGCGGACCTCATCGCAAAGCTCGCGCAAGCCGCCACCGTTATCGCGCCTCCCACTGGCCATCCCCTGATCGGCTATGATGAGGTGCGGAGCCACGCTGCGCAGCTCTCGGCGATCATCAATCAAGGAGAGCTACGAGTGGATTCCGCTTTGATCGCGGAGGCTCCAAGCCTCCGGATCGTCGCCAGCGCGTCGATCGGCGTAAACAATCTAGCCCTTCCAGCGATAAGAGCACGCATGGCGTGGTGCACCAATACACCAGGGGCCTTTGCGGACGCCACGGCCGACTGCACCCTAGGCATGATGCTCATGCTGATGCGCAGACTCGGCGAAGCTGAGCGCTTTGTGCGCGCGAATCGGTGGCAGGCCTTCGCCCCTGGCAGTTGGGACGGGCTACTTTTGCGTGGTAAGACGCTCGGGTTAATCGGCTACGGTCGCATCGGCCGCGCGGTGGAGCGTAGGGCCACTGCCTTTGGGATGCGCGTAATCCATCACACGCGGACTTGGAGCGCTGAGCAGGGATGGCGCTCCCGCGAAGCCTTGTTGGCTGAAGCGGATGTCGTATCGCTGCATGTGCCGCTGAACGCCGATTCGACCGCCATGATCGACGCCAACGCGCTCGCACGGATGAAACCGGGGGCCTGGCTAATCAACCTCTCTCGCGGCGCGGTCATCGACGAGCCGGCGTTGATCTCCGCGCTGGAGAACGGTCGACTGTCAGGGGCCGCCCTCGACGTATTTGCGCACGAACCCGCCGTCCCAGAGGTGTTGCGCAAGATGGAGAATGTCGTGCTGACGCCGCATCTTGGCGGCGGATCGCAGGAAGGTCGCCGCGAAGCCCAAGAGCAATGCGTCGAAAATGTCCTGCGCGTCCTGCGCGGTGAACGCCCGATCGCCGACTGCATTGTCGTAGAACCCGACGCTGCGGCTCGGGGCTGATTCTTTCTGAACCATAGCATTTCTCCACACCCTATTCTATGAAACTATCCCTAATGACTATCACCTCTCGCCTGCGGCTGCCACTGGTCACGATTTCGCTTCTTTCCTTGTGGATCCCGCAAGTGACGTTCGCCGCCACGCCCACCACGAAGCCCAATCCGGGCATTCCCGCGAACTGGCGCAACATCGCCAGCGGCTGGACGATTCCAGACGAAGACTACGCGGATCAACCCTACATCGTGAAAGCCGATGACGGCACGTGGGTCTGCGTCATCACCACGGCAGACGGCCACGAAGGGGCAACCAGCCAACACGTCGTCGCGACCCGCAGCACGGACTTCGGCCGCACGTGGTCGCCCTTGATTGCGATCGAACCGTCGGGGCCGCCCGAGTCCTCCTACGTCACGCTCCTGAAGACTCCCGCCGGTCGTCTCTACGCCTTCTACAACTACAACAAAGACAATCTGCGGGCGGTAAAACGCACCGACGGCGTGATGGAGAAGCGCGTCGATACGCTGGGCTATTTCGTGTTCAAGTATAGCGACGACCACGGAAAAACGTGGTCCAAAGAGCGGCACGAGATTCCCATCCGCGAGACAGCGGTCGATCGCGGTAACATCTACGGCGGCAAGGTGCGCTTTTTCTGGCACGTCGGCCGCCCGCTGATTCATCAGGGCGCCGCCTATGTCACCTTGCACAAGGTCGGCAACTTCGGCCCAACCTTCATGACAAAGTCAGAGGGAAATTTCCTGCGCAGCGACAACCTCCTCACGGAGCGCGATCCGACGAAGATCCGCTGGGAAACGTTGCCCGACGGCGATGTTGGCCTGCGCTCACCTGTCGGTGACATCGCCGAGGAGCAGAGCATCGTCGCCCTCTCGGACGGTAGTCTTTTCACCACCTATCGGACCGAGACGGACTACCCTGTCCATGCCTACTCACGCGACAATGGTCGCACCTGGACGCCTCCTGAATTCATGACCTACGGGCCGGGCGCAAGAAAAGTGAAACATACCCGCGCGGCCAACTTTGTCTGGAAGGCCGGCAACGGCCGTTTTCTCTATTGGTTTCACAACCACGGCGGATTTACCTACGGCAATCAGCGCAATCCCGCGTGGCTCGCCGCGGGGCACGAAGTAGACACGCCAGCCGGCAAAGCAATCGCGTGGTCTGAGCCGGAAATCCTGCTCTACGACGATGATCTCACCGTGCGCATGAGCTATCCTGATTTCGTGGAGGATGCTGGTCGTTATTTTATCACCGAAACGCAAAAGACGATCGCACGGGTGCATGAAGTGCCGTCGGAGTTCCTCGAAATGCTCTGGAATCAGCACACCGCCAAAACCGTCGCGCGAAAGGGACTCGTCGTCGATGGCGGGGCCGAAATCGCGCGGAGTGCACGTCAGTTGCCGTTGCCGCGCCTACCTGATCTCGGTTCGACGAAGGACAAGGAAGGCGGAGGGTTCACCGTAGAATTCGCCGTGAAGCTCGAATCCACGGAGGGCGGTCAAACGCTCGTCGATGCGCGGGATGCCAATGGCAACGGTTTTGCGGTCAGCACGACTGATCGGGGCACCGTGCAACTCGCGCTACGCGGCGCACTCGGACCTTCGTCGACCGGTAGCTTCTCCACCGACGTGCGTGATTTTGGTCTGGGCGAAATTTCGTGGGACTGCGATCCGGGGCTGCTCAAGGCGGGCGAATGGCACCATTTCGGAATCATCGTGGATGGCGGGCCCAAGACCATTTCGTTTGTCGTTAACGGAAAGCTCAACGACGGCGGCGACCGCCGGCAGTTCGGCTGGGCCCGATTCCCGCGCGAACTGCGCACGGTCAACGCCACCGACCGGGTTACGGTCGCACCCAGAATCCGCGGCGAGATGCGTCAGGTTCGTATTTACAACCGGGCTCTCCGCACGAGCGAAGTTCTCGGGAACTGGAGAGCGGGTGTCGCCGGAAAGTAGGTCCGGCCCATCCGCTACTCACTCCGCACCGACTACACGGCCAATTGATCGAATCCCGTTTTCCACCTCCAAAGTTACGAGCGATCCTTCACGACAACGCTGCCGAGGATGAGCGCTGCGACCGCCACCCGTTTCCGCGAGATGCACGGCCCTGTGCAGCTCTACAATGCGTTCGCCAGCTTCGCCTGGCGCCAGGACCGTTTCCGGCAGTCCGTGGCGCTCAATCTCAACAATACCTTCGACAAATTCTACCTCAACACCTAGAACAAGCTCTACCGCGGTCGCGAATTCAGCACGACCTACACCGTGAATTTCTGAGCCAGCCGCATGCGCCACCTCCTCGTCCTACTCTGTTTCAACGGCGCCCTGCTTCTCGCGTCTGCCGCTGGACGCTCCCACTCGATCCTCTCCGCCCGTTCCCGCTCCCTTACCCGCCACGCCGCGCTTCTTTGCCGCCCTTCGCTCCGGCCGCGCGCAACACGTCGCCATCTACGGCATCTCGGCAACGACTGAGTCAAAGCGCGCACGTTCGACGCCTCGGCACTCTCCCAAGCGCGGAACGTTTAACCGCCGATCGAGTTCAACTAGGCCCGTCACGAGCGCATCGCACGCGCCTCAATTCCCTCATCACTAGCGCCGGCTTATTGTCTTTTTGAAAAGCTCAGCCTCGGCGCGCGCAATTTTTTTGGTTAGCCAATACCTGCTGGATAACTATCAAAGGGCGGTCGTCGCGACTCAATCCGAAGCTTATTAGCACGCCTTTGGTTCGCGTTAAATTCACGTCTCCTCCGCCATTCTCTTCCGACAGGTCGTATCACGCGCGCCGACGCGATTCAGGCGCACTCGCGGATCAGGCTCACGACGCTCCTTTGCACTCGGAATATTGTCGATGGGAGCGTGTCGCGGCGTATCGCTCCGCGGGTAAAAAGGTCTGTCCATCCCCCGCGAATAAACTCTAGCTCCTGTTTCGCCATGCACGCGCCTACCAACATCCAACTCATCGGCCAAGAGGTCGCCATTGTCTGGGACGATGGCGCCGAGAGCTACCTCCCGTTTGAGAAACTACGCGCCGCCTCCCCCAGCGCCGCCAATATGGGCGAGACCGACATCCTCGGAAACAAATATGGCGGCGACGGCCCGAAGCACTTTCCCGGCGTCACCGTCGTCGGTTGGGCGCAAGTCGGTAACTACGCGATCCGCTTCGACTTTAGCGACGGCCACAGCACCGGTCTCTACAGCTACGATTATTTACGCGCACTCGCTGCGTCCTGACGGCAAAGTTTTTTCTCCACTCGCCGACACCTCCTCACTACTCGCTACTGGCCCATGAGCACCTACGTTTTCCCCGCCCGCACGACGACCGCCGACATTGAGCTCGGCACGATGTTGCAGCCGAAATTCGGTCCCGACGGACTGATTCCCTGCATCACGCAAGACGTCCACACCGGTGAGATTCTCATGTTTGCGTTCATGAACGCCGAATCACTCACGCACACGCTCAAGACCAAGAAGGCCACTTACTGGAGCCGCTCGCGCAACAAACTCTGGGTGAAGGGCGAGGAGTCGGGCAACGTCCAGCACCTCCGCGAAGTGCGCACCGACTGCGATCAGGACGTGCTGCTGATTAAGGTCGAGCAAACGGGCGCCGCCAACGCCAGCTGCCACAACGGCTACAAATCCTGCTTTTACCGCAAGCTCGCCGACGACGTGAACCCCGACGACCAGTCGTCCTTCAAGCTCCAGTTCACCAGTCAGCCGCTCTTCGATCCAAAGACAGTTTATAAAAAGAAGTGATCTCCGGCCGCAGGCCGCGCCCTCGGCGGCCGGTCGTTATCCGGCGGTCGAGGCGGGCGCGCCCGGCTTGGCGATGAAGGGCGCGTTACGCCACAGCCGCTGCCACGCCTGAGCGATCGGAATGCGCTGATACACACCCGGGCACAGTCTTTGCAGGTGTCGCGAGACCAGCGGATAGTAGTCGGAATTCAGCGTGGGAAACACGTGGTGCTCGGTGTGGTAGGAGAAGTTGTAGTGCAGATAGTCCGCCCACTTCGGGACAATCACACTCGTCGATCCGCGAATTTGATTCACCTCCACGCTCAACGGATTGTTGAAGTGGTTGGTGAAAATATAGCCCATCGAGATGGCCGACGTGAGCGCCTGCGAGCCCGCCGCCATGATCAGATAGGGCAGCCACTCACCACCGGTGAGGTGAAAAAATCCCACCTGAAACGCCGCCATTACGCCTAGTTCAAAGGCAATCCGCCCGGCATCACCAGGTTGATAGTCCACGCGCGATGGCACCATGGGCAGTTGCCATTTCGCCGGCAGAAACGCGCTGAGGGTGTTGCGCGCCATGTAGGGACCGACGTGAAGGAACACGAGTGGGTTCCACGGAAACAGCTCGGCGTTGGGATAGAAAATACGCACATACCAGCGCATCACCGTCGACGCTTCGTCGTGAAAATATCGCCGGTCCGGATCGCGGGGAGTGTTGGTGTGGGCGTGATGCGCCTGGGTGTGCACCCGTCGCCAGACCGTGGGTGAGATCAACAGCGGCGTCCAAAAAATCACCTCGCACCACCGTTGCAGCCGGCCCGGACGCAAGACCGCTCCATGGGCCAGTTCGTGAGTCGCGAGGGCGAGCGAGGCCAACGCCAGCGCGGCCACCACGATCGGCCCGAGGATCCACCCCGAAGCCCCGGTGAGCGCGACGGCCGCATGGGCGGAAAAGAGCACCACCAAGATAAAGCCCATCCCGAGCAGGCGGCGCGGATTGGGCTGAAACGCATCCGGCGGAAGCAGGGCCCGAATCTCGCGAATGATTTCGGCCTGAGCGTTTTTCCCCGACGATGGAAGATGAGACATGGGAGAAGGAGGGGACGGCTCGGGACCGCCACTCGCACAGCGAGCTCGGCCCCGATCCATCGCGCACCATCCTACCCACCGCGCCCCTGCGATTCCCGGGATAGGGCGAAGGATTCTCGGGAAAAAATCCCACCGCACCTCCCCTACCCGCCAACCGGGCGCACGCGGCGAGGGCTTGTCTCCCTCCGCTCCCCCCGCGCCTCGCTACGCTCGCCCCCGCCATCTAGCTGGCGGGGAATGACATCGGTCGAGGGTCAATTGGATTTTGCCCCCGCCGAACGGATTCTGACGGGCGCTGGATGACTTTTGTCCGTCGCTGGATGGAAAATGGCGGGGGCTGGACGAGAATTGTCGCACGCTGAACGGGAATTGACGCCGGCTGGACGGGAAATGGCGGACGCTGAACGGGAATTGTCACCGGCTGAACGGGAAATGGCGGTGGCTGGACGGGAATTGTCGCACGCTGAACGAGAATTGGCGCAGGCTTATTGAGAATTGGCGCCGGCTTATTGAGAATTGACGCGGGCTGGACAGGAAATGGCGGCGGCTGGACGGGAATTGTCGCACGCTGGACGGGAAATGGCGGCGGCTGAATGGAAAATGGCGCGCGCTGGACGGCTTTTGTCCCACGCTGGATGAGCTCTCGCCCTCGCCCGGCGAAATCAGGGCGCCGCCGGACGACCTATAACCATACCCAGAAAAGAGCCCACTCGCCCCGAAGCCAAATCACTTGGGTCGGTTGGACGAGGAGCGAGCCCGGGCATCCCCGTGGACGGGGCCGTTCAGCGCCCGCCACCACGCTTACAAGTCGAACTTCACCTGGAAGATATAAAGCGCCGGATCGACGATCCGGTAGGCCAGCGGCGTGCCGTCGGGAAAGGCGCCGACCGGTTGCAGTCGACCATTTTCACCGAGGTTGCGGGCGTTGAGCTGAATCGTCGCGCCGACTTTGTTCGCGAAGAGCTTCATGCGATAGCTCACGAACGCATCCACGTAGTAGTGTGCTTTGTCGTAGATTGGCCGGTTGGGATCTAGCTCGGTGATCGAAGCCGGATACTGCTGCACGCCGTAGTAGCCGATGCCGCCTTTGTCTTCCCAGCGCAGAGCGCCACCCACGGTCACGTTCCGCCAAAACCGGTGCTGCGTGAGACCGGCCAGTTGGTAGCTCGTCGACGTCTTGAAACGATACTTGCGGACCTGCGGGTTGGCCTTGCCCTGCTGCTGAAGGAGAATCTTCAGCGGCAGATCGACGCTGTTCGTGAAGTAACTGTGCGCCGTGTTGCCACCGTAGGGCGTGTCCCACCACAGCGTGCCCGTGCGCGGATCGCGGATCGTGGTCCAGATCGGCAGGCGTTTCGCGATCCACTCGGTCGTCGCCGTGTTGACGTTCGTGTTGACGGTCTCGGTTTCACTGAGCGAGGCCTGTAGCGTCCAGAACTTCGTCGGATTGAAATTCAGCTCCACCTCCGTGCCACGCGACTCCACATCCTGGGTGGAGGAGATGCCGGGATCGGGGAGCTGGAGTTCATTTTGCTCTTCGATCGAGAGTCCGGTCTGCCGCGCGATCTCGGCCTGCACCTGCGCCGGGGTAAACGTTGGATTGAACTGCGTGATCCACGCGCGGGCATTGTTCACGAGCTGCCACGCGTCGCTCTGAAACACATCAATGCGCAGACTGCGCTGCGCGATCGTCGCCGCGTCGCTGCCGCGGGTCTTGATCCGCTTGGTCTCAAACTTGTTCACGCGCAGCACGAACCGGCCGTCATCCAAATTGAGCCAAAAGCCCCAGTCCTTGCCCTCGCCGGTAGCGTTCGGGAGCTGACGGCGAAACTGATCCTGTTGCGGTCCCTGCGGATTGAAGCTGTCGCTCTGATTATAGGTGAGCGAAAGACCGTCGAGCACGCGGGCCGCCAGCCCCGTCGCCCCGCCCTGCTGACCCGCTCGGCGGATGAAGCCGACGTCGCGAAACGGCCGCAGCACGGCACCGGCCGTCTTCGTCGGCCCGCCGTTTCTGGCATAGTCACCGGGCGCCCAACCGTTGATCACCTGATAATTAAAATCGCTGCCATCAGGCAGCAGGAGCCGCGGCTCGGTGCCGCGCTTGTCGTAAACTTTGTCGTCGCGCGTGCCGAAGGTCGTCACCAGCCGGCCACCCAGCCACATGCTCTGAATAACGGCACCGGTGGTCTTGGTCACCGTCTGGGAATTACTGCCACCGCCGGCGCTGTCGAGGGTCGGACGCTGGTCGAGGAGCGCGGGCTCGCGTTGGAAAATACCGGTCGCCGCGTTGCCCCACACGTAGGTCGCCGGGCCGTATTTGAAGGCGCTCGGCGCATAATCCACATTGGTGCCATTGGCATCGCCGAGGTAGTAGCGAAAGTAGCCGCGAAAGCGGGCGTTCGAAGACGTCTGACCGCCATTGATGCTGCCGTTGAGCGCCGGAAGCGTGCCGGGCGGCACCCACGCGTGGTTGGACGCGAGCACATCGCGGTAGCTGTAGCGGCGGGTCCAGGTGTAGCCGTATTCGTCGTAGCCGGTGAGGTTGTGCAGGCCGAGCCACTTGAGCCACGACTTCTCCTGCGTGAGGTCGAGCTTGTAGGCGAGCTGCGCCCGAAACGTCTCGCTCCGCCCGGGAATCCACTGCGTGAGCGGCTGGTCGAGTCCGAGGTAAGGCCGGCCGAAAAACGGATTCGGCGTGCCGTCGAGGAGACGCGAATTCACATCGACGAGCAGGGTGTTCGTCGCGGCGAGACCGAAAATGTTTCGCTGGTAGCGCAGCGAATCCTCACGCGCCCAATCGCCAGAGCCCACCAGCGTGTGGCGCGGAGTGTTAAGAAAAACCTGCTGAAGCTGCACGCGGGATGTCAGCGTGCGGTCCATCAGACGGTTCATCGCGCCGAGGTTTACGCTCGACCAGTCGTAGTAGGTCCGGTCGCTCAGCGATGGGGTCGTGGTGAAGAGGGGTTGGTTGGTGATGCGGCCCGACGCCACACCGGTGGCAGGGCTCGGCGCCATATAGCGGTTGCTCGAGTTGTTGAGCAGGGGCGAAACGGAGGCGTTGGTGTTGCCCGTCGGTGTCGTCCAGTAGGCGACCGCGCCGTTGTCGACAAAGACGTAGCTCTTATCCGCCCCGGAAAACGTGCGCTGAAAAACATCCGGGATGTTGTTGTCGCTCGTGATGGCCGTGCGCGTCGCCGCAGGGCCGGCGCCGTTGAGTCCGTAGCTCACGCCGTTGACGGTGTAGGTGCTGGTGACGGGGTCCCAGGCGGGTTTGCCCTGCGCGATCCAGTAGGAAATACCGTCGCGCGGCATAATCGTGTTAGGGCGATTCCCGTTCATCCGGTAGTAGGCCAGCGAGGCGTTCAGCGTGGTCCACTTGAATGGCTGAAACTTCACCATGCCATTGTAGCGCAGCGAATCGGTGCCCGAAGGTTTGCGCACATAGCCGTCGTGCTGAAACGCCCCGCTCACGCGAAACGCGAGCCGGTTTTTCGCCAGCACGCGGTTCGCATCGAGGTCGAAGCGATAGCCGCCGAGGCTGTCGGCCCGCGAGCCGACTTGCGTGCGGTCCTTGGTCAGATTGGCCGTGGCCGGAATCAGGTTCAGCGTGCCGCCGGGGCTGCCGAGGCCGAACACATTGGCGTTGGGCCCACGGCTCAGCTCCACGCCCTCGATGTTCAGCGGATCGACTGGCGTGAGACCGGAGAGGCCCACATTGCCGAATGACAGATTGGCCGAACCGATGCCGCGAATGCGGTTCGCGCCGCGGGGGTTGTTTTGAATGTTGTCGGCGACACTGCCGGCATTGTTCACCGCGAAGTCGGTGTAGTCTCCCGTGCCCTCGGTGCCGACCGAGTAAAGGAAGATGTCGTTGATATCGAGCATCGCGAAGTCCGCCATCTGCTCCTTCGTCATCACGGTGATCGCTGCGCCGATGTCCTCGAGTTTCGAATTGAGGCGCGTGCCCGACATCGTGTTGCCGGAAAAGTAACCCTTCGTATCGGCCGTCACCTCGAAGGGATTGAGCTGCACGGGTGACTCGGCCGAGGAGCCGGCCGGGGATGCCGGGGAGGGAACGATCGATTGCGACCAGACCGTGGGCGAAAATCCGGCGAGAAAAAGAACAGGGACCAAAGGGGTTAGACGTTTCATGGGGGTGGGGTGAAACAGGTCAGCGAACCAAACGAACAACGAACCAGCCGAGCCGCGCAGCGTCGGCGCGGCGCGGCTCGACTCGGAAAACCAAAACCTACGCGATCTGCGGCACTTCGAAGTTCTTTCGATAGTCGCGGGTGAGCTGCGGATTGAGCGCCGCCTCGGTAAAGCGCTCCGTCTTCGGCTCAAAGGCCAACGAGCGGCCTGCACGAAACGCGAGATTGCCGAGATGGCAGTGCACGCACGAATGGTGCGCGTCGAGCGGTGAGACTGGCAGGTCTGCGGGATTACGCGAGCGGATGGCCTTCACCCACCGCTGCCACTTATCGCCTTTCTCGGGCTTCGCCGCGGAGTCGGGCACCGGGATCGATTCCCGCGCGCCGCCTTTGTTCTCTTTGTAGGTAAAGAAGCCCTTGCCGCGGACGTAGTAGCCTTTCGTGCCGAAGAAGCTGTTGCCGCAATTGCCGCCATCGGCCTCCTCGAACGAGCCTAGATTACGCACCTCGAAGGTCAGGATCGACCCGTCGCCGTAGGAGAACGTCGTCGCCTGCGTGTTCGGCGCCTGTCCGTCGTCATCAAGGCCGAAGCGTCCGCCGGCGCTGTGCACGCTGGTCGGCAGGCCGCGATTGTGCCCCCAGCACGCGATATCCATCTCGTGCACCCCTTGGTTGCCGATCTCGCCATTGCCGAAGTCCCAGAAATAATGCCAGTCGTAGTGCACGTGCAGGCCGGGTTTGGTGGGCCGGGTGGCGTTGACCATAAACTCCCGTTCCTGCGCCGGACCCTGCCAGAGGGACCAGTCGAGAAATGCCGGCACCGGGCCGGGTTTCCCCCGGCCGATGGAGCCGCGGTTGCCATTTTTATAAACGTAGCCGCGCGACTCGATGATCTTTCCGATGAAGCCGTCGTGGATCAGCTTCATGTCGCGGATCAGCGTGCTATTGGAACGGCTCTGCGTGCCGTGCTGCACGATGCGTTTGTATTTCTCCGCCGCCGCCACGACTTGCCGGCCCTCGTAGATATTATGCGAAATCGGTTTCTCCACGTAGACGTCCTTGCCCGCCTGGCACGCCCACACGCTCGCGAGCGAGTGCCAGTGATTCGGCGTCGCGATGGTGACGGCGTCGACGGACTTGTCCTGCATGACCTCGCGCAGGTCCCGGTAAAGTTTCGGCGCCTTGCCCTGCGCGGCTTCGACGGTCTTCGCACCTTTCGCGAGGACGTTCGCGTCCACGTCGCAGAGCGCGACGTATTCCACGTCGGCCTTCATCGCGAGGAGGTCTTTGATGTGGCTGCCGCCCTGGCCGTTGAAGCCGATCGTGCAAACGCGGATGCGGTTATTGGCACCGATCACGGTGCCCTGTGCTTTCATGCCGGCGACGATGACCGCCGCTGCGCTGGTGCCGAGGAACTGTCTGCGGGTGAATTTCATGGGGTGTAATGTGAACTGGGGACGAGGGAATTGAGGTAAAGTTCGAGATTCGTGTAGCCGCCGGGCGTCGTCGCACGCGCGCCATCGGCCGGATCGGTGGGATTGAGGCCGTGCGATTTTTCCCACTCATCCGAGATACCATCGTGATCGGTATCAACCGGCGCCGGCAGGGAACGCAGCTCCGGCCAACCGCCCACATCCTTCTGCGAGTCGATGATGCCTTTGCCGCCACCTTTGAAGGTCGCGCCAAACTTGGCAGTGCCGGTGCGAATCTCGTCGGCGATACGTCGGTCAACCGCGTCGCGCACCTGTGACGCGCCCGCATGAGCGAGCACGAGCGCATAGGCCGCCTCGGCGGACTGCGTCGTCACCGGCGCGACCACAAACGGCTCTTTAGCCCGTAGCGTCTGCTCAGTCGCCTCACCATCCGGCGCGAAGTCGATACCACCTTTCCAGTTGTCGGCCGTGATCGCCGGAAACCCGGCGACGAAATTTCCCGCGGCATACATTTTGCCCCGCGGGTCCTTTTGAAGGAATATCCGACTCCGCACCTTCTCGTCCGTCGCCGGCCCGGATTTGTAGTAATTGTTGATCCAATTGCGCGGCCAAAGCTCCCCGCCGTAAGCACTGTTGAAGCCCCAGTTGTAGATCACGTTGTTGCGGTAATCCATCAGACCCGACTCCGCATTGCCCGAGGCCCGCGGATTGCGGCTCGAATGATGCGCCAAAATATTGTGGTGCCACGAACCGCCCGGTCCGCCCCACAACCCGCCATAGCCGTGATTCCCTTTCTTATGTAGCGAGTGGTAGAGGCTCTCGCTGACCATGCACCACTGCACCGTGAGATTGGCGCATTTGTTGATGGAAAACGTCTCATCGATGCCCCAACTCGCCGAGCAGTGATCGATTACGATGTGGTCCCCTCGCCCACCAAACCCATCCTGCTCCTTGCCGCGCTCGTCGCCCAGGCGAAACCGCACATAGCGAATGATCAGGTGCGAGGTGTCGAAATTCACCTGGTAGTTCTTAATACAGATCCCGTCACCCGGCGCAGTTTGTCCGGCGATCGTCAGGTATGGCTCGCGGAACTTCAGCTCCGACTCCAGCGCGATGGTGCCCGACACCCGAAACACCACCGTCCGCGGTCCTTTGGCCATGACCGCGGCTCGCAGGCTGCCCGGGCCGGAGTCGTTGAGATTGGTCACCTCGATCACCCGGCCGCCGCGCCCGCCCAAGGTGTATTTCCCAAATCCCTCCGCCCCGGGAAAAGCCGGCGCCCGGTCGGGACGAATATTCTTCAAGCTCACGGCCCCGGCCGGAGTCTCCTGGACCACCTCGCCCGTCCAGCCGGGTGGAAATATCACGCGTTCCACTCGCCGGGTGCTCCCCGGCCCTCCCGGCGCCACGAGCGGATAGACCATGCCTTCGTGCGGATCGATCGCACCGGAAAATTTTATCTCCACGACCCCACCAGCCCATGGCACCGGGTCACCGACTACCGGATTAAGCACGGCGTGATCATTGAGCTCAAACACCCGCGGCAGCTCGGCCGCGCGACCAGCGACCAGCCCACTTCCGACGATGCAGCCACGCAGCAGCACCGCCTGAAACAGGCGCGACCATGGGCGGGGAGAGAGCATACGGGGTTGGAGTTGTCCTCGCGCGACGGATCGCACCACGGGGAACCCGGCTACTGTAGCACGAACCGTCGCTCCGCGACATAAGACCAAGGTCGCAATCGACTACCGCCCGCGGCTCCGGCCCGCACTCCCCTCAGCGCAACCGCACGATCAACTGCGCCCGCCCCGTCACGCCCAATTTTCTAAAGATCGACGTGAGCTGTCCCTTGACCGTCTTCACGCTTTTGCGGTGCCGCAGCGCGATCTCGTCGTTGTCGAGCCCTTCGCAGACATCGCGGGCGATCGCCCGCTCGGCCGTGGTCAACTTCCCAAGCAGCGAATGAGCCGGCAAACTCTCCGGTGGCTTCACGCCGGCCTGATTCTCCAAATAGACGATGAACCCGGGATAGGCCGTGCGCACGTGCTCCTCGACGTGCAGTCGAATCGACGCCGCCATCGCCGACTGCCCCGGATGCACGACCCGCGTGACTCCGCCGGGATGGGTCGTGCCGGCCGACTGATGGCTCAACCACTCGTTCTTCAACACCGCGCAGGCATTCACCACCTCCGGCGGCGGAGCAAACACCGCGCGCGGTTGCAGCGCCCGGGCCTTCTCCGCCCCGAAATTCCACTGCGCACACACCTCGAGTCCGGCCTGATTGACGTGCAGCGGCTTGAGCTCCCAGTTCAGAAACATCAGCGCATAGGGCAGATGATGATTGAGCGCCTCCAGCCAGCGCCGCCGCGCACGCTCTTCCTCATAGGCCAAAAGGCGATGGAGCACGGTCTCGATGTGCGGGTGCACCATTTCGAGAAACTTCACCTCGCGCGTCGTAAAATCGCCCTGCTCCTTCGTGCGCCGAATTGCGATCTGCGAGCCGACCTGATCTCCCCTCCAGTAGAGTGCCACGGCGAGATGCATCCAGCCACCGGGAGCCAGGAACTCCTTGTAGAAAGCCGAACGCCGCAACTCGCTCTGATCCGGCACTACATCCGACAGCCGGTAGACCTTGATCTTCCGCGGCTGGGCGAGCACGTAGCGCGGGGTCATGTCGACCTGCCGCCGGTTTTGAAACCACGTGGTCGGCCGCTGCGCATTGGGCGTCGCCAGAATCTCCGTCGCCTGCCACGAGGTCGCGAAGTCTAGGAAGTTGAGATAGGCGATCAGCGCGTCGTGCGGCACCGTATCCCGCAAGAGCTCCTGCAGCGCCTCCCAAAACTGCGGGATATCGTTTGAGGCGTGCAGACGCAGCAGCAGCGATTCAACCCGGGCTGGTCCACTCACCAGTCGGGCGGACCCCGGCACCGGCGGCGGCAACTTGGCGGGCAATTTCAACGACATCGCGACTCCCACCGATACCGCACCGCGCCACGGCGCAACTCCGAAAATCACGTGCAGCCCTCTGCTCGGTCCACCGGCACAGCTCGGCGAGCGTTGCGCCCCACCGACGCGGCTCCTACATCACCCTCCATGCAACCCCTACTTCTGGACGCCGCGCACCGTGCGTCGCGCTACCTGACCGAAATCGAGACCCGTGCCGTGGCCCCCACGCCCGCGGCCCTCGCGGCGCTGGCGACGCTCGATACCCCGCTGCCCGAGGGTCCGTCCGATCCGGCCGGCACGCTGCGTCTCCTCGATGAGATCGGTTCACCGGCGACGATGGGAATGGCCGGCCCGCGCTTCTTCGGATTTGTGATCGGCGGTTCGCTCCCGGCCTCGCTCGCGGCGAATTGGCTGTCCGCCGCCTGGGACCAGAACGCCGTGCTCTATCGCGCCTCGCCCGGTGTCGCCTTCATTGAACAAGTCGCCCTGCGGTGGCTGCTGGACATCCTTCACCTGCCGCCCACCTGTGGTGGCGCCTTCGTCACCGGCGCGACCGTCGCCAACCTCACCGCTCTCGCCGCGGCCCGCCACACCGTGCTGGCCCGCGCAGGCTGGAATGTCGAAGCCGACGGTCTCTTCGGCGCCCCGCCCATCACCGTGATCGTCGGAGGTGAAATTCATCCCTCGGTCTCCAAAGCCCTCGGCCTGCTCGGCCTCGGGCGCACGCGAGTGATGAAGGTCCCCGTCGACCAGCAGGGCCGGATGATCGCAGCCGATCTCCCGCCGTTTTCCGGCCCCACCATCGTCTGCCTCCAGGCCGGCAATGTGAATACGGGCGCCATCGACCCCATCGGTGAAATCTGCCGGCGCGCCCATGCGGCGGGAGCCTGGGTGCATGTCGACGGAGCCTTCGGACTCTGGGCGGCCGCGGCCCCGTCGCGCGCCCACCTTGCGGCCGGTATGGCCGAGGCCGACTCGTGGGCGACCGACGCCCACAAATGGCTCAACGTGCCCTACGACAGCGGCCTCGCCTTCGTCCGCGATCCCCATGCCTTGCAGGCCGCGATGGCCATCACCGCCGACTACCTCCCGACCCAAAGCGACGTGCGGAACCCCTCCGACTTCACCCCGGAACTCTCCCGTCGCGCACGCGGCGTGGATATCTGGGCGGCGCTCCACTCGCTGGGGCGCTCTGGCATCGCCCAAATGATCGAAGACAACTGCACGCAGGCCCGGCGTTTCGCCGAGAAACTTTCCGCCGCCGGTTACGAGATTCTCAACGAAGTCGTCCTCAACCAAGTCCTCGTCGCCTTCGGCGACGCTGCGCGCACCAAGCGGGTGATCGAAGCCATTCAAGCCGACGGCACCTGCTGGGCCGGCATCACCGTCTGGCAGGGCCGCACCGCGATGCGCCTCAGCGTCTCGTCGTGGCGCACTACGCACGCGGACGCCGAGCGTGCCGCCGATGCCATAATTCGCGTCGCTCGGGCCTGCCCCTAAGCTCCAGCTCCGGCGCAGCCCGCGGGCAGTCGCCCCGCGCTTGCGTCGAGCACTACTTTGCGCCCGGCGCCAAGCCGCGCTCGCTCGCCTTTGCAAACGCCAGGACGCGGGCAAACTCTGCGCTCGCCGCCTCGGGATGCGCCGCGAGTTTCTCCAGCGCTTGCGAACGATTGAGCCCGTCGCGGTAAAGCGTGCGGTAGATCTGCTTTACCCGATCGAGTTGCTCCACCGAGAAGCCGTTGCGCTCGAGTCCCACCTTGTTGATGGCTCGCACTTCGGCGGGGGTGCCGTCGGCGATGAAGTAAGGGGGCAAATCGTGCACGAGTTTCGCCGTGGCCGAAAGCATCGCAAAGGCACCGAGCCGGCAGAACTGATGCACGCCACCGTAGCCGCCGATCACCACGTGATTCTCCACGGTCACATGGCCCGCGAGCACCGCTCCGTTGCTCATGATGATACTGTCGCCGAGCACGCAATCGTGGGCGACGTGACACGTTGCGAGCAGGACGTTGTGCGAACCGATGCGAGTGAAGTCACCGTCGTCGGTCGCGCAGTGAATCGAGACGTATTCGCGGAAGACATTGCGGTCACCGATGCGCAGCCCGGGATTGCCGCCTTTGAACTTCAGGTCCTGCGTTTTGCCGCCGATGCAGGCATAGGGGAAGATCTCACAAGCGCGGCCGAGCACGGTGTTGCCCTCGACCGAAGCGTGGTGGTGCAAAATCGTGCCTTCACCCAGCGTGACTTGCGGCCCGACATAGGCATAGGGGCCCACTTCGACGTCAGCGCCTAGCTGGGCGCCGGACTCAATGATGGCGGTGGCGTGAATTTTGGCGGCCATGCGCTCAGTCCATCTCCGAGCTGTCCACGACGGCAAACATGAGTTCGCCGGATGACACGACCTGACCGTCGACCGTGCACGTCACCTCCGCAGCCGCGAGCTTGTCGCCGCGGGTCTTGGTCAATTTGGCGTTCAAGATCAACTGATCCCCCGGGCGGACCGGGCGGCGGAACTTAACCTTGTCCGCGCTCATGAAGAGCGTGGTCTTCCCTTCCGCCGAACGACGACGGAGCATGAGAATACCGGCGGCCTGCGCCATCGCCTCGAGTTGCAGCACGCCAGGCATCACCGGATTGCCCGGAAAGTGGCCCTGGAAATAAGGCTCGTTGATGCTGACGTTCTTGATCGCGACCAGCGAGTCGTCGCCGACGAATTCAACCACGCGGTCGATCATCACGAAGGGATAGCGGTGCGGCAGCGTGTCGAGGATGCGGCGGATATCAAGGGCGGTCTCGTCCGGCATCACCATCGCCGGGCGCGGCTTCTTCTTTGGGCCCTTCTTGCGCTCCTCCAGCTTGGCAGCGAGCGCCTTTGTGAGTTCTGCGTTGATCGCGTGACCGGGCCGCGTCGCGATGATGTGCGCCTTCAGCGGCAAGCCGAGCAAGGTGATGTCGCCGATGATATCGAGGATCTTGTGGCGGACGAACTCATCTTTGAAGCGCAGGCCTTCTTTCGAGATGATCTTGTCACCCTTGATCACCACGGCGCAATCGAGCGAACCGCCCTTGATCTTGCCGAGTTTCAGGAGCTCCTCGATGTCTTCGTAGATCGTAAACGTCCGCGCCGCGGCGATCTGCGTCATGTAGGAATCCGGATCGATCGTCAGCGAAAGGTGCTGCGTGTGGATGCCGCGGTCATCGGCCGACGTGCACGAGATGCGAAGTTCGTCGGCCGGCAGCGCGATGATGGAAGACTGGCCTTTCGTAACCGAAACCGCCGCATCGAGCGTGAAATACTCGCGCTCCTTGTCCTGTTCCACCGGCTCGCCCCGCATGATCAGATCGACGAAGGGCTTGGCCGAACCGTCGAGAATCGGGGGCTCCGAGGCGTCCATCTCGATCACCACGTTGTCGATGCCACAACCGCTGAGGGCACTCAACACGTGCTCGATGGTGTGAATCTTCGCGTGCCCCACCTGAATCGTCGTCTGGCGCACCAGATCAGTCACTTGATCCACCCGGGGCCGGATTTCAGGACTGCCGCTGAGGTCGACGCGACGGAAGACGTAACCAGAGTCCACCGGGGCGGGCTTCAGCGTCAAAGTCACAGCGTCACCCGTATGCAGGGCGTTGCCCTTGATAGTGACGTCCCGCGCAAGAGTGCGTTGTTTCATAATGGGTTAAGGATCAGTCTCGGAAACCGCGCGGGCGGAGCGCAAGCGCGGAGATGGGCGCGGCCTTGACAGCCCTCGCGCCGCCAGCCCACTCTGATCCTTTTCAAGACTTAAACCCTCCGTCCGAAACGACCTCATCGTCATGCCCGCAGCCAACGACATCCGCAAAGGCCAAGTCATCAAGTTCAACGGCGAGCCCCATCTCGTGATGGAGACGCAGCATCGCACCCCGGGCAATCTCCGGGCTTTCGTGCAGATCAAGATGCGCAACCTTCGCTACGGCAAGGCGCTCGACCAACGTTTCGCCTCCACTGATACGGTCGAAGTCCTCCCGACCGATCGCCGCACGCTCGAGTTCAGCTACGCCGACCGCGATTCGTTCGCCTTCATCGACCCCGACACTTTCGACCAGATCGAGCTCAGCGCCGAGACGCTCGGTGACGTGAAGAACTACCTCACCGCTGGCGGTAAGGTCGAAGTGCTCTTCGTCGACGACAAAGCCCTCACCGTCGAACTGCCCTCCACGGTCGCGCTGAAGATCATCGAGTCTGCCGACGGCGTAAAGGGCGACACCGCCTCGAACGTGCAGAAGCCCGCCAAGCTCGAAACCGGTCTCGTCGTGCAGGTCCCGCTCTTCATTAAAGAAGGCGAGATCATCAAGATCAGCACCGCCGACGGTTCCTACCTCGGCCGCGTCTAATCGGACGCATCCCCTGCCTTTCAGCCCGCGGTTTGCACCGCGGGCTTTTTGTTGTTCTAATCCAGGACATGGCCAGCGTCGTCGCCCAGCGTCTCCCTCCCCTGCTCTGCCTGGCGGCCGTTGTCGCGGGCGGAAACGAAGCCTCCGCCCAAACCGCGGGAAGCGGCGCGGCGCTCTTTGAGCAATATTGTATTCCCTGCCACGGACCCGACGGTCGGGCGCGCACTCCGGTCGCGCGCAAGCTCGGGGTAAAGGATCTCACCGAAAGTCGGCTGCCCGACGCAGAGATCATTCACCAAATTACGGAAGGACGCAAAGATACCCACGGCAAAGACCGGATGCCTGCGTTCAAGGACAAGCTGAAGCCCGCTGAAATTGAGGCCGTCGCAGCCTTCGTGAAGGCGCTGCGAAAATAGCGCCGGCTGAGCTCAGCCCTGGAGCGCAGCGATCGCTGTCCGGTAGTTTTCCGCCGCCTGAATCACCCCGGTGGCCGTCACATTCAGATCGCGCAGGAGGCCGTCCCGCAGGCCATAAATCCAGCCGTGAATCGTCAAATCCTGCCCGCGCTCCCACGCATCCCGCACCATGGTAGTCTGGCAGACATTCGCCACCTGCTCGATCACGTTTAGCTCACACAGCCGCGCGCTTTGCGCATGCTCGCCGGTCAGGCCGCCGAGACATTGATGATGCTTTTCCTTCACGTCCTGAACGTGGCGCAGCCAATTGTCCGCCAGGCCGACGCGCTCGCAGCGGAGCGCGGCCCGCACACCACCGCAGCCATAGTGTCCCACGACCATGATGTGACGGACCTTCAATACATCGACGGCGAACTGAATGACCGAAAGGCAATTGAGATCGGTATGAACGACGACGTTGGCGATGTTGCGATGAACAAAGACCTCACCGGGTAGGAGGCCGATGATCTCGTTCGCCGGCACCCGACTGTCGGAGCAACCGATCCACAGATACTCGGGATTTTGCTGCCGCGAGAGCTTCTCGAAAAACTGAGGGTCCCGCCGGCGAATTTCGTCCGCCCACGCTTTATTTTGGGCGAAGAGGTGGGTCAGGGAATCCATTTCAGGCAATTTCTAGGGGCGCGGCCGATTATCCAACGTCAATCGGCACTCAAATTTTTCGCGGAGGCATGGTCTGCTCGCAACGCGGATGATTGGCACACCGCCACGACTTCTCATCCGCTCGCACCATTTTCACATCACACTTCGGACAGGTGGGCGTGGAATAGTCCCCCTCCATGATTTCATGCATGAGCTCGGACCGGGCAGCGGGCGGCAGGGCGTTGAGTTTCTCCAACAAAATATCGCCCGACAAGAGAGTGAAATGTTTCTCTGAAGCGATGTCCCGGGCCTCGACGTTGAATTTGCCGTTCGTCACCACATAGCCGCGGCGAATATCGGCGGCCGTCAACGCATCGGCCAGCTGTTGCAGTGGACCGGATCGAATCAACCCCGGGGGATTGGAGTGGCACTGCACACCGGCGAACGGCTTGGTCTCACCCTTCCACGATATTTTGAGATGCACCGGCGCGCCAGGTCCTGCATTGGTCCGCACCGCCACGACTCCGGTCTTGATGTAGTAGGCTGCCACCAATTCCTCGAATCGTTTCCACTCCAACTTCGCCAGTAGCTCGGCCGTAAACATCGCCGAGTTGTCAGTGGGCAACGCTTCGTCGAAGGGCGTGTTCGAGACCGTGGTCACCGTCAATTCCAGACTGCGCTGGCGCCGCCACCAAATGAGATAACCGATCGCACCGAGCAACGCCGCCCCTAAAATGTAGGTCTGCGCGGTAAAAATCGACTGCTCCGGTAAATCGTCGTCGCCCGCTGTGTGCCGGCGGAAGAGTGAACGCTTCGGGGCCAACTTCTGCGGCTCGCTATTCGGCGCTGCCACGGCAGGAGTATCCGTCGCAGGTTCCGGAGACTTCTCGCTAGTCGCCGTCGCCATTTCAGTCGCGGCTGCCGCCACCGACACGGCGGGCGTAGTGGGAGCGGCGGGCGTCGACCCAGACGGCGTCGGAACCATGGTCGGAGCCACGGGAGCGGGCGTGGGCGGGACGACTACCGCGATTGGAGTATTTCGGACGGGCACCACCACGACCTGAGCCGGCGATTTATTTGCGGGCGCTGGCTCAGGCGCGCGGGGTGGCGCCTTCGTGACCGGACGCGCTGCACCGGCCGACGGCGGACGCACCGATTTGATCTCAAGATTAGGTGCAGGGGCGGGCGCGGGCTCCGCGACCGGAGCAGCGACCGGCACGGATTTCGGCACATTCGCGTCCGGTCCGGGCACGGCACCGGGTTTCTTTCCTCCGGTGGGGTCGACGGCCTCAGGCGCGGGGGGAACCGGCGCCGCCGCCGGCGTTTCTGCCGCGGCGCGGCGCGGCGCGGGTTCGTCCAACACATCCTCGACATCGATCACGAACCCATTGCGCAACGTCAGCTTGAGGTGCGGGAAGAACATGATCTCACGCGGCCCGGCCTTCATCAGGTTGCGCGGGTCACCGAGTTTGGCGTAGATCTGCTCACGCGACATTCCCATGTAGGCGGCCCGCTTCTCCTTATCACCCTCAGCCGCCACCGCCGGACAGGCGCACGTCAAAGCAAGCACGGCAATCAGGGCTTGGGAAGTCTTCGCAGACGGACGCAGCATGGAGCGGTTAAGTTGGGTAGAAACGGACCTCAAGGCAATGGCGGCTTTGACGGGCCGATCATTACACAACGCGAGCCCAGAGCAGCTTCAGGTATCGGCTCTCCAAACAGTTGGAATAAACCGGATGATCGGGACCAGGGCCGGTGCGATCAAAGAATTGCAAACGCCGGTCCTGCCGATGCGCCGCCTTGATCACGTGGGCCTCAAAGTCCTCCAACGTAAGCAGACCGGAACACGAACACGTGACAAAGATTCCGCCCGGCTTCACCAGCGAGATGGCCAGCAGATTGAGGTCCTCGTATTTCTGACGCCCTTCCCAATTACCCGCGGCATCCCGGGTAAAGATGAACTTGGGTGGATCGAGAATCACCACATCCCACTTTTCCCCGTTTTGCTGCATCTGACGGGCGTAGGCGAAAGCATCGGCGTGAACGAATTTGAGCCGCGCCTGATTCAGGTTGGCGTTGCGCTTGGCTTGCGCGATTGCCCCCTCATCCAGATCAACGCTGGTCACGTCCGCCGCTCCCCCGGTGATCTTTGCATTTAGGGAGAAGCCGCCCGTGTAACAGCACAGGTCCAACACCCGCGCGTCTTTGGTAAACCGCGCGATCGCTCGTCGGTTGTCCCGCTGATCACAGAAAAAGCCCGTTTTATGTCCCTCGGCAAAATCCACTTCGTAGCGAATGCCGTGTTCGCGAATCTTCACTCGGTCCGGTGCGGCGGCGTTGGTCTCATTGAAGGTCGATGGCTTGATGCCTTCGAGGCTGCCAAGATCATGATCCACGTGCACGCGGGCGAATTTCGTGCCGGCCAACTCGTGGAGCAGCGGCAGCCATTTCGGCAGGCGCAGTGCGATGCCCAGTGAATAAACCTCGCACAACAACGTATCACCGTAGCGGTCGATGGTGAGTCCGCTCAAACCATCACCATCTGAACTGATCAGGCGGTAAGCATCGGTGGTCTCATCCAGTTTAAACAGGGTCCGGCGCAGTTCCACCGCACGTCGGATCGCCATTTCAAAGTAAGCCTCGGTCACCGGCTCCGTCGAATGGCAGACCACGCGAAGCGGGATCTTCGCCCGCGGATTGTAGAGACCTCCCCCGGTCAGATTGCCGTTCTTGTCGTAAACGTTAACGAAATCGCCCGGCCGTGCGTCCGGCGAGCATTGGCCGAGCAGGCGCGGGAAAATCGCCGGCTGAAAAGTGAAATATTTGAGCTGGGCCCAGGGGCGCGGCCACGTCGAACGGTCAATCACCGGGGGCGGTGCCTTGGTGGGTTTCTCCTCTGGGACAAAATCTTCAGACATAGGGGGACCGTGGGTGGCTCACTCTCGCTTGGCAACAAGAAGGCCGACCGGAATCCGGTCGGCCTGCTGCTGCAAGATCAACGCTTTCGCGATCCGCCTTAAGCCACGCGCTCGACGATGAGCGGAGGGGGGGTCGGGCGTTTCGGCGCGAGACGATAGGCGTTCTTAAAGTGGTCGAGCGCCTGCTCAAGTTTCGCTTCATCGTTGTAATGAATCATCATCAGGGGTTCGCCCTGCTTCACCTGCGTGCCGACCTTCTTGATTTCGGATACGCCGACCGAGTGATCGATCTTGTCGCCCGCGGCATTCTTGCCCGCCCCGAGGATATGAACGCCGTGCGCGATCATGGCGGCGTTGATCGTGTGCACGTAGCCGCGCTTGGGCGCCGGCAGCTTGCGAATATGCTTCGCTTGCGGGAACTTCTCCGGGTGATCGATGAACGAGGTGTCGCCACCTTGCGCTTTGATCAGGTCTTTGAACTTCTCCAAGGCCGAACCATCGGTGAGGTGACGTTGCACGGTCTGCTTGGCAGACAGCGTGGATCCCGCGACTCCAGCAAGGCGGACGATTTCCATGCCGAGCTTCAGCACGAGTTCCTTCATGTCTTCGGGACCCTCGCCCTTGAGGAGTTGGATCGCCTCTTTGACTTCGAGCGAAGTGCCAACGGTGTCGCCGAGCGGCTGATTCATGTCGGTGACCAAGGCAACGCAACGACGCTTCATGGAGCGGCCGACGCGTGTCATTGAGCGGGCTAGCTGCTTG
>CANGHW010000064.1 GCA_947453695.1 Opitutia bacterium | reverse complement strand
CGTCGAAAACGAAGCGCAGTGGAAGGCCGCCACCGATGTCACCCCCGCGCACGACGCCGCGTCCGAAGTCGCCGGCAAAGCCCGCGCCGCCTTTGTCGGCAATCCTGCCCTCATCACCGAGACCAAGCAGCTCCTCCTGCTGCGGCGCGAGCTCAACGACCTCACCCTCCGCCAGCTGGAGCGCCTCCTCCTCATCGCGGCCGAATCGCCGATGACTCAGCCGGCCCTCACCGCCGCCCGCATCGAGGCCGAGACCGCCCAAAACTCCGTGCTCAACAGCCACGAGTTCAAACTCGCCGGCAAGGTCGTCACCGCCAACGACCTCGACAACCTCCTCAACTCCTCCACCGATCTCGCCGAGCGCCGCGCCGTCTGGGAAGCCTCCAAGACCTCCGGCATCGCCCTGCGCGACGGCCTGATCAAGCTCCGCGACCTGCGCAACGGCGTCGCTCGCGAGATGGGCTACGCCGATTACTTCGCCCTCCAGGTCGCCGCCTACGGCGTGTCCACCGAGGAAATGCTCAAGCTCAACGAGGACTTCCTGCGCGTCCTCCAGCCGCTTTACCGCCAGCTCCACACGTGGACCAAATACAAACTCGCCGAGAAATTTAAGCAGCCCGTCCCCAATCGCATCCCCGCTCACTGGATCAACAACCGCTGGTCCCAGGAGTGGAATGGCCTCGCCGCCGGCGCCGACCTCACGCCGTTTTTCAAAGACCGCACGGCCGAGTGGGTCGTGAAATCCGCCGAGAGCTTCTACACCGGCATGGGCTTTGCGAAAATGCCCGCGACGTTCTGGCCCAAATCCGACCTCTACCCCGTCCCCGCTGGCGACAAACGAAAGAAAAACACCCACGCCTCCGCCTGGCACCTCGACCTCGGCTCCGACATCCGCTCGCTGATGAGCGTCGAACCCAACCCCTGGTGGTTCGGCACCGCCCACCACGAGCTCGGCCACGTTTACTACTTCATGGCCTACACGCGCCCCGAGGTGCCGCCGCTCCTTCGCACCGGCGCCAATCCCGCCTTCCACGAAGGCTTCGGCGAACTCACCGCCCTCGCCGCCAACCAAGTGCCCTACCTTAAATCCGTCGGCGTCCTTCCCGCGGATTTCCAGGCCGACGAGACTGCCTTCCTCCTCAGCAACGCCCTCTCCCCTGGCATTCCCTTCATCTATTGGTCCTCCGGCGTGATGGCCCACTGGGAAGCCGACATCTACGCGAAAAACCTCCCCGCCTCCGAGTGGAACAAACGCTGGTGGGCCTACGTCGCCGAGTATCAAGGCATCGAACCCCCGGCCACCCGCGGCGAAGAGTTCTGCGATCCCGCCACAAAGACGCACATCAACGACAACCCCGCGTTCTACTACACCTACGCCATCGCACAGGTCTTCAAACACCAGCTCCACGACTATATCGCGAAGAAAATTCTCCACCACCCCCCGCAGAGCTGCAACTACGCGGGCAACGCCGCCGTCGGCGCTTGGATCCGAAAAATCATGGAGCAAGGCGGCACCGCCGACTGGCGCAAAATCCTCCGCGACGCCACCGGCGAAGACCTCAGCACGCGGGCCATGATCGAGTATTACGCCCCGCTCCAAAGCTGGCTCGAAAAAGAAAACGCCGGCCGCGAAATCGGCTGGAAGTAACTCCCTGCGTCGGGCCTCCCTCGCCGGGTGACCTCACTGCAGCGCCACCCCCGCCCGACTCCCCGTCGGGCGGCGTTCTTGTCTCCCGCGCTCCTTACAGCGGCCGCACCCAGATATTCCGCAGCCGGTCCGGGATCGAATTCTTGTGATCTTGAAAGCGGAACGGCGCCTTCGCCGGGAACTCGCCGGCGTAGCTCGTCGCCTTCTTGTGCAGCGTCGGCCCGAGGATCGTCGTGTTATTCTGCACCACCATGCCGTTCAGGATCGTCGTGATGCGCGCAGGCTCGATCACCTTGCTGCCATCCAGCTTCGGGGCCGTGAAAATGATGTCGTAGGTCTGCCACTCGCCGGCCTTGCGCACGGCGTTTACCAACGGCGGGGTTTGGCCGTAGACGCTGCCCGCCATACCGTCGGCGTAGGTCAGGTTGTTGTCGCAATCGAGCATCTGCGTCTCGTAGCGATCCATGAAGAAGATGCCCGCGTTGCCTTTCTTCTGGGAGCGGCCCTCGGTGTTCGGGTCAGTCTTCCATTCGATGTGCACCTGGCAGCTGGCGAAGCTCAGCTTCGACCACACATCGCCGCCGTTTACGATCAGTTCGCCGTTTTCGATCTTCCACGGGCAGGGCGCGCCGTTCTTACCAACAAACTGGTCTGTGTTCTTCCCATCAAACAGCACGATCGCGTCGGCCGGCGCATCGGCCGCCGTGTTCCCCGGCTTCACCGCGCCCGGACGCGGCCGGTCGATGTCGTGCACTTTCCACTGACCGCCCGGCACGATGAGCGGGGTATCGGAATAACCCGTGGGATAGGGATCAGCCTTGGTGTCGGCGGCGACCGCCGCGACGGAAGTGAGCGTAAACAGGACCGGGATGATTTTGGTCAGCATGGGAGAAGAAAGATAGAACGGGGTAGCGGGGCAAACAGGGTAACACGCGGATCACACCCACGCCCGCGACTTTGGCAATCTCGCACTCGCGCCCGCCGCTCCCACCCCGCCCGGTCCACTGGACTGCGCATTTCTTTATGCATTTTCATGACAATAACTGCGCCGATTTCGCCCGCCTCCAGAGTTGCTCCGCCCGCTGGCGTGACGTTTGCTAAAACCGCCCGGACTACCACCGCGTTCAACACCTGCCTACCCGCTCTCCATCATGCCGTTTACCGCCTCTGCCTCCGCCCAGGGCTCTGCCCAACAGCTGCACGCCTATCTCAATCTCAAGCTCCGCGAGATCGGCCAGCCCGGCGTCCCGCTGCGCGCCGGCGCCACCGATGGCCTCGCCCCGCTCGTCGATCACTTCCTCGCCATCAGCCGTGAGAAGGATCGCGCCCTCACCCGCCACCTCTGCCCCGTCGACCAGCGCATCCAGAATTTCCTCTACGACTACCTCGACGGCGATTCCGACGCCCCCCGCCTCCCGGCCACCACCCTGGTCCTCGACCGCCCCGGCCTCGCCTGCGCTCTCTCCCTGCCGCCCGGCCAGGACTCGCACCAGAGTGAGATCCTCGCCTCCTACCGCGTGCGCCAGGGCGTCCTTCACAATCCCAAGAGCGACCGCCGCACCACCCAGGGCATCTTCCACGTCGCCGAGGGCGGCCTGCCCATCCCCGATGACAAGAAAGCCGTCCCGTCCGCTGTCTTCGCCCGCCTGCTCACGCACGCCTTCAATCCTCCGTCGGAGCTGATGCGCCTGCCCTTCACCGCCGGCGCCCCGCAGTCCGCCGAGTGCTTCGTCTCCCTCTACCTCCGCCCGGTCGTATGCCCCGAGGTCCCCGGCTTCACCCCGCAGCGCGCCATGGAGACTCGTTTCTTCATGCCCGGCGCTCTCGTCGCCAATCTCGACTTCATCGAGCGCATCTTCGGCAACGCCGGCGATCCCCACCTCCCGGAAAACGACGCCGCCCTCGATCCGGAACACTGGTCCGGCCACACCGGCTGCATCATCGTCGCCCCGCACCTCAATCTCCTCACCAAGGAGCAGCTCGGCCTCCCGCACTACGATGTCGCCACCCCGCGCCAGCGCCGCGATGGCATGTGCTGGAAGAAGCCCGAAGAGCTCTACAACGACGGCGTCGCCTTCAAGCTCACCGCCCGTGACGCCACCGGCGTCGTCGTGACCTTCATTTCCGACAACTACTTTGGCTACTGCAAAAAAGAGGTGAAGACCCAGCTCAGCTTCGCGGCCAATCTCCTCGGTCGCTGCGAAGAGGAGCACGCCGGCGGCGCCATCGTGTTCCCCAGCTACGACCTCGGCGAAGACTTCCAGCTCAACAAGCATCTCCACGTCATCGATCACACCTTCACCGAGGCCCTTGAACAGCTTGGCGACCGCGCCGTCCTCCAGCCCGGTGGCTGGGCCCGCGACCGCCACTATCCGGATATCTGCTACGTCCACGACGGCGCCTACTTCGACCTTCGTAAGCAGCGCGTGACCTGGACCAATGCCGACGGCTCCGAGCATTCCATCAAACTCCTCCCCGAACTCACCTACGTCCTCCCGTCCGGCTACAAGGTCGACATGGTCAAGCCCGACGAGGGTCGCAAATGGCGCCTCCGCGGCACCACCGCCGAGGGCATCCTCTGCCACAAGCCCTGCACCGTCTCCGGCGGCGGCAAATCCGAGATCTCCAAATCCATCGCCGACGCCCAGTTCACCGGCCCGGTCTTCATCAACGAATTCTCCGCCGACGCCGAGCTCGTCGACTCCATCCTCTTCCGCGAATACGGCGACCGCTTCCGCGATCCCGCCCGCAACAAAGCCAAGGGCCGCCCGCTCCTCAGCCCCGAGCGCTCCCTCGGCTCCGTCGTCAAACTCCTCAGTAAGAGCCCCGACTACACCGACGCCTACAACGACTGGCTCGGCACCATCCCGCGCTACATCCGCGACATCGTCCTCATTCTCAAACGCGCCTACCGCCCCGAGTGGGGCACCGACTGGCGCCGCCACTACGGCGTCGACACCATCAACGGCCGCCCCGGCAACGAGCTGAAATACCACCGCGAAAAGATCCTCACGCACTACCTCCGCGTGGGCTTCACGCCCGATGGCAGCTGGCGCACCTTCAGCCTCCGCAAGGACTTCCTCCCCGCGGTAAAGATCCAGTGCGAGGACGACATCACCGCCTCCGTCGTTGTGCCCCGCACCGCCCTCGCCGGCCTGCCCTCCTCCGTCGGCAGCGACACCCCGGCCCTCAAGTTCGTCCACAACTGCGAACAGCAGCTCTTCCAGCGCCCCGACGACGCCATCGTGCGCGGCTACGACAAACGCACCGAACGCGACTTCTCCCGCCCGGGCAATTTCTTCTCCAACTACGAGCCGCTCTCCCGCGCCACCGCTCGCAACATCGTCGAAGACACCCTCGGCTTCGATGCCTTCACCGAGCCCGTGCGCGCCATCTTCCGCGACTTCGTCTGCGATGGTGAGACCACCATCTCGTTCCTCGCCTCCCCGGCCCACCCGCGCATCGTCGACGGGAAGCCGTCGAAGAATCCGCGCTACCTCCAGCACCGTCCCGACCTCGAGGACCCGCGCACGACCTACCTCTCGATGACCGGCGCGCAGCTCTACCGCCGCATCCCCTCCGGCGCGCCCGTGCCCTTCCCTGTAGGCGCCGTCCTCATGGGCCGCCGCCTCAATCCCCCCGAGCCCGGTGTCCGCCCGCTCTGCGTCTACGGCCCGATCCACTACCAGGAATTGCCCGAGGCCTTCATGGACCTCATCGCCAGCCTCACCGGCAAATCCCCCTCCACCACCGGCGCTGGCTCCGAGGGCGCGCTCACCAAGGGCCCGTTCAACGCCCTCGCCCCCATCCACGATCTCAACGCCGCCTTCGTCTCCTTCGTCCTCACCGGCCTCCCGATCTTCTGCTCCGCCGCCGGCTGGGTCGGCCCCAAATACCGCGTCGACCACGACATCTCCCTTCTCATCCCCGAGATCTGGTGCCGCATGACGCCCGAAGAGCGCACCCCGAAGTATCTCATCGAGCACGGCTACCTCGAGCGCTGCACCGATTGGCAACACGACGGCCAGCCCGTCCTCGCGAGCCGCCTCGGCTGGCGCATCAACGACCGCTTTGTGCAGACCTTCTGCGGCCGCATCCTCGGCAATCCCAGCACGCTCTTCGGCGAGGAACTCCTCCGCCCCGAGCAGCAGGACGCCGCCGTCTTCGCCGAGGGCATGGCCAACATCGTCGTCACCATGCGCACCGCCGCCGAGAGCTACTTCGCCGACGGCTCCATCGAGCAGGCCATTCCGCCACTCCGCGCCCTGCTCCACGTCATGCGCGACGGCACGTGGGAAGGCCTCACCGCCGACGCCCCGCAATTCCGTGCCCTCTTCAACCAGGACGCCGTGCTCGCGAGCGAGTGGTATCAAGCCCGCCTAGCCGCGCAGCAATCGCGCGACATTCACCACTGGGAAACGCAGGCCCGTTACCTCGAGAAATTCCTCGCGCGCACGAACTACGCCGACGTCGCTACGAGCCTCGGCATCCGCGACCGCCTCGCCGCGACGCGCACCGCCGCCACCAACGCGAAAGCCCCCGGCTACCTCACCAGCCTCACCGGCACCCTCGGCGTCGACCCCGCTTTGGTAAAATAAATCGGCACCTCCGCGCCCTCCGCGTTCATCTCCTGTAGCGGCGCTCTATGAGCGCCGTCTCCCGATCCCGGCGGTCACAGACCGCCGCTACAGCACTCACCATCGTGGCCCTACCCGGCCGCGCTCGTCGCCCGCCTGTTGCGCAACCCACCTCCCGTCGCAACGGTCCGCCGCCCTACTTTCCGGTCCTCGCACCAACCCCACTTACTGTAGCGGCGCTCTATGAGCGCCGTTCCCCGCCGATAGTGTTCCATCTGACCGACCGCCCCCTTTAGCGTTCACTCGCTGTCCCCGCGCGCCCACTCTCCACGCGCCCCATGAACGCCCTTCGTCGCCTCGCCTTGCTTCTCGCGTTCCCACTCTTCGCCACCGCCCTCCCCGCGGCCGCCTCATCCTCTCCCCCGGCTTCCTCCGCGCCGAATCCCTTGCCCGCCAAAAAAACCGCGGAACCCCAGTGGGTCTTCTCTCTCCTCCCGAAATCCCTCCAAAAGAACCCGCATCTGGAGCTCACGGTCATCACCGAGATTACCGACGCCGGTAAAAAAATCCCGCCCGTCTCGCCGGCGCAACCGGCCTACTTCATCGCTCAATCCTCCGGCTACCGCGCGCTCGGCCACGCGCCGGGTAATGAGCGCACGCTCCCCGCGGACCAGATTGAAAAACTCCTCGTCCGCGCCCTCGCCACCAACGGCTATCGCCCCGCCGATCCGCCCGCGCACGCGCCCACGCTCGTGATCTTTTATACCTGGGGCTCGCACAATCTGCTCGTCGAGGGCGACGCGGAAAATCCCTCGCTCTCCGGTGATCGTGTCGCCCGCAATCTCCTCGACCGTGCCGCCCTCGTCGGCGGCGAAAAGTTCGCGAAGGAATTGCTGCAACTCTTCCAGCAGGCCGACGCCCAGGCCCTCGCCAACCCGCCCGCCCGTGTCGATCCCTCCGGCGCCGTGCCCACGATCCAGCCGATCCTCGGTGCCGCGCAGCTCGAGTTCACCAACCCCGTAAACCTCTTCAAGCAGCGCAGTGCGAAGAATGAAGCGCTCGTCGACCAAGCCGCCGCCGATGTCTACTACGTCGTCGCGTCGGCCTACGACCACGCCGCCCTCGCGCAAAAACAGCGCGTCCTCCTCTGGCGCACGCGCCTCACTGTCGCCGCCCAGGGCGTGTCGCAGGAGCAGACGCTCCCTACCTTGATTGCCACCGCCGCACCCTACTTCGGCCGCGACATGCCCGAGCCCGAAGTCCTCACCAGACGCGCCGTGCGCGACGGCACCGTCGAGATCGGCACCCCCACCGTCGTCGAACCCAAGAAGTAATCCGCCCGGCTCCTGTAGCGGCGGTCTATGACCGCCGATGGTGCGCCGACGGCGCGGCCCGCCCTTGCCCTCACTTCCCCGGATTGCGCAAATACTCGATCACATCGAAAAACTCCTGCGTGCTCAGCACCGTCTCAAACGCCGCCGGCATCGGCGAGGTCTCGGAGCGCGTGGTCGCTGCCAGGTCACTCTTTTCGACCACCACTTCCTGCCCCGTCACCGTCTCGCGCAGCAGGACCCTCGCGCCTTCCTCGCGAAAATCCATCCCCACCTTCGTCTCGCCGTTCTTCAACGTGACGGTAGTCAACCGGAACAGCGGATCCACGTTGCGATTCGGATCGAGAATATCCTCCACCAACCGCGGCAGCGCGCGCGCCGCGATGCCGTCGAGGCTCGGGCCGAGATTTCCGCCGCTATCCCGGTAACGATGACACGCCGCACACTGCGTGTTGAACAACGCCACGCCGCGGGCGCTGTCCCCCTTGGTCACCTTCGCTGCCTCGATCCGCGCGGCGATCACCGCGTCGATGCGTGCATCCTCCGGGGGAAGTCCCTGGGTGAGCGCCTGCACGCGGGCTCGCAGCTCGGCCTGCCGTTTCTCGAGCTGCACGGCGACATAACGATGACGCAGGAGCGCCGGGCGCATGCGTCCCGCGGCCGCCACATCGAGGAGCGCGGCGGCGCCTTCATCCGACTTGGCCAGCGCGGTCGCCAGCGTGAGCGAGAGATCCGCCGACGCCCCGTTGAACGCTGCGACGAGGGCCGCGCGCGCCGCCGCACTGGTGGTCGCTGTGCCCAGCAATTCCGCCGCGGTGCGCCGCAGGGTTTGCGACGAAGCCGCAGCCGTCGTGAGCACTTCAATCCAAATACCTTCGGTCTCCGGCGCCGTCGGCGCGAGCGCGCGCAGCGCCGCGGTGCGATTGGTCTCACGGACCCCGGCCGCCAGCGCGACCTTGCGCAGCGGCTGCGCTTTTTCCAGCACCGCGAGGGGGCGGAGCGCATTGATCGCACTCAGCGCGACGGCCGGATCCTTCTCCGACACTCCGGCGACGAGTTCCTGGCGCATCCACGTCGCCACCGCTTCCGGCAGAGGCCGGTCCGCCTTGGCCGCTACACTCGCCAAGCCCTCGGCCAGCGTCACGCGTTGCGCCACCGGCGCGGCCGCCAGGGACCGGATCAACGGCAGCACATGATCCAATTCTGCGGCGGGTAACTGTTGCACCGCGTGCCGCGCGAGCTCCGCCGCCCGCGGTTCGGCAAACTGCGTGCGCTCCAAATGGCCCAGCAAAAATTCCGCCGCTGCCGGAGTCTTCACCGCGAGTCCCACCTCCGCCACGAGGCGATTCGCTTCCTTGGCGCCGGCCTTCCCGGCCGATTCCACCAATGCCGTCCACGCGCCCGCACTCGCCGTCGCCAAATTTCGCTTCAGCGCATTTCTCAACGCATAGTTCAACTCCGTGTCCGCTGCCGCCGCGCCGCGCAGCACGGTGAGCAGCAGCGCCGCCTTCCACGGTTGGGGGTCTTGCGCCAGCACGCCCGCGGCGCGACGCCAGAAATGCTCATTGCCCGGCTGCACCGCGATCTGACTCAGCACCTCGCGAACCGCCTCCACCTGCGCCGGCCGTTGCAGCATCACGCTCAACGCTGCGCCCGACACCGCGCTGTCGGGTCGGGCCAGCGCCCGCTGCAGCAGGTCCGCCTCCGTTGCGCCCATCCGCTCCAGCAAGAGGAAAAGCGGCAGCGCCACCGTGGCATCGGCCGTCGTATCCGTGCCCGCCACAAGCCGCGCCGCCGCCGCGCGCAGGGCCGGCACCACCGTGGCGGCATCCGCCCGCGCCAGCAGTTCATTCACCGCGAGCGAGCGCACGACGAGGTTCCCGTCGGCCAAATGCCTCGCCAGATCACTCGTCGCGAGTCGCGCCAGCTCCGGCAGGACCGGTCGCGGTGCGCTCCCGTCGAGGCCACGCCACACGATGCGCCAGAGGCGGCCGTGGCCGTGGTCGCGTGCAGGATGCGTGAGCGGCACTTCGTAGTGGCCGATGATCGGGTTGTAGAAATCCGCCACCCAGAGCGCACCGTCGGGCCCGAGTTTCACCTGCACCGGACGAAACGCCGGGTCGTCGCTCGTGAGAAAATCCGTCTGCCGGGTCGCCGCCGGCGTCGAGCCCGTCCAGTCGAGCCGCACCCGATTGATCCGCCGCGTGACCGGGTTGCCGTTGAACAGATTGTCCTGATACTCCGCCGGAAACTGCCGCGCGCTGTAGTGGGCGATACCCGCGATCGCCGACGAGCCGTGATTGTCCAGTGTGATGGACGGCGCAAATCCCAGGCCATCGTGCTCCTTGCCGATGCCCTCATAGTAGCCGCCCGGCACAAGGAGGTAGACCGGTTTCGAATGCGAGTCCGCCGTGTAGAGATCGCCGCGCGCGTCGAAGGCGAGGCCGAAGGGATTGGTCTGCCCGTGCGTGACGACTTCGAAGGCCGAGCCATCCGGGCGAAACCGGTAGGTGTTGCCACTTTCCACCACGACCACGCGCCCGGCCCGGTCGCGCACTTCGCTGCGGTTCGCGTAGCCGTGCGTGCCGTAGACCCAGCCGTCGAGCCAGAGCCAGTAGCTCGAGGACATCCCGTGCGTATCGCGAAAGCCAAAGCCGTCATAGAGTTTCTCCCGCACGTCGGCGCGTCCGTCGCCATCGGTGTCGGTCAGGCGCCAGATCGCCGGGATCGAATACACGATCACCGTGTCGCCCTTCGCCCCGGCCGCCCGCGGCAACGGCAGCACCCCGATCGGGATATTGAGACCGTCAGCAAACACCGTCGATTTCCGCGCGCGTCCCGTCTCCGGATCGAAATCGGACAATACCCGCACCGTGTCCAGTCCCTGCTCGGGCGGCTCGGGCGGCGTCGACGAGGCGCGAAACGCGAGCGTGTTGTCCTCCCAGTTCCTCTGAAATGACGCGATCTCCTCGCCCCGCGCATCGCGCCGCGCCGGCCATGGGTAGAGCGTCGATCCGGTGACCCACACCCGACCGGCGGCGTCAAACGCCACATTCATCGGCTTCTGGATTTCCGGCTCGGCAGCGACGAGCTGGACCTCGAAACCCGGCGGCACGTGAAACATCGCCCGCTCCTCCTCCGGTGGACGCAAGCGCGCGTCCGGCGCATCACCGCGCGGATCGATCCGCACGTCGGCAGCCGAGGCCGCGACGAGGATCAGGGGCAGAAGGAGCAAACGGCGAAAGGGCGTGGGCATACAACAACGGGTGCGCGACAGAGGTGGGGGGCGGAGTTTGTCGGAGCATCGATGACGGCCGGCCCGTCGTCCAGCCCTTCGCCGCAGCGCGACTTGAGTAACCTTCGCTTGCGTCAACCGCGGCCCGTCCGTCAGCGTTTTTCGCCATGTCCGCTTCCGCCACGGGCCCACGCCCCCGGTTTCCGTTTCTCCCCGCCTATCTGGCCGGAGCGGCGGTCCTGCTTGCGGTCGGCAGCTGGATGGCCACGCGGTTCTACTCCGACGCGCGTTTCCTCCAGGTCTGGAAACCCTTTCTGCTCACCCAGTATCAATTCGATTACGAACATGAGTTCGTGAAGCGCGGCCTGATCGGCGAACTCTTCCGCCTCACGGGCGTGCCCCGCACCGGCGCCGCCCTCGGGGCCGTCTCCCTCACCTTGATGCTGGGCGTGGCGGCGCTGGTCGTGACGGTGTTTACCGCATTCGTCGGCCGGGAGAAATCCCGCGCCCTGCCCCTCGCGTTTCTGCTCTGCCCTGCGACGTTTGTGCAGGCCGGGTGGGATCTGGGCCGGCTCGATCCCTGGCTCTTCACGCTCACGCTCCTGCTGCTCGCCTGCACGCGCCTCCCGGGTCACGCGTGGACCGTCGTCTGCGTGGTGCTCACCCTGCTCGGCGTCGGCGTGCACGAGATGTTTCTCCTCGCCGGCTACCCGCTCGCCTTCGCGGGTCTTGCGCTCACCGCCCTCCACGCCCCCGACCGCCGCCGGGAACTGCTCATCCGCGCCGGCGCGCTCGTGCTCACCGCCGGCGTGGCCTCGCTCATTATCCACTTCGTCGGAAATTTCGACACGCTCACTGCGGCCGATTTCACCCGCATCATCCAAGCCCGCGGCACCGTGCGTGAGCCGAATATGGAGGCTATTCTCGTCGCCTTCCGCGGCGTGAGCGCCAACGCCGAATACACCCAACAGGTCCTCTCCTACCGCTACTCCTGGCGCGTGGGGGTCTGCGCGGGCGTCTTTGCCGTCTACCTCGCCGTGGCCCTCTGGGCCGCACGGCGGCATGCGCCGGCGATTCTCTTCGTCCTCGTCGCCTCATTGAGCCCGGTCGCGCTCCTCGTGCTGGGCTACGACTACGGTCGGTGGTTCGCGTTTGCCGCGCAAAACACCCTCGTCGCGCTCGCCTTTCTCCAGACCTGTTACCCGCTCCCGCCCGAGGAACTGCGTCGCCTGCGGTGGCTGGGCCTGCTCGTGCTGCTCGGCCCCTTTGGCGTGACGGTCGGCTTCCCGTGGTTGGGCTAGGCCGGCCTGCCCGCGCCCCCGCATGTCCCGCCCCGCCGCCACGCCCGCCGCCTATCTCGCTCCGCTCGACGGTCTGCGGGCGATCGCGATCGCCGCCGTGTGGATCTTCCACGCGCACCCGGCGGCGCTGCCCGGCGGTTTCACCGGCGTCGATGTCTTCTACGTCTTGTCGGGGTTCATCATCACGCGGACGATTCTGCGCGCACTCGACGGCGGCCGGTTCTCCCTCCGGGAATTTTACCTCCACCGCATTCTGCGTCTGCTCCCCAACGCCGTGCTCACCGTGCTGGTCGTGCTCGCGGTCTGGCAGTGGTTGATGACGCCCAGCCAGATCGCACAGACCGCCCGTCACGGTCTTTGGACGCTCGGCAATGTCTCGAATATTTTCATGTGGCGCAGCCTCGGTGACTACTGGGGCGAGGTCGCCGAGTGGGCACCGCTCACCCACACGTGGTCGCTCGGCATCGAGGAACAATTCTACCTGCTCTACCCGGCCGGCCTGCTCGCCTTGGTCAGATTCCAGCGCCGCTACCTCGGGCGTTGGTTGGCCGGCATCGCGGCGGTCAGCTTCGGGCTCGGCGTCATCGGCTACCACACGCATCCCCTCGCCGCCTTTTACCTTCTCCCGGCGCGCATCTGGGAGCTCTTGCTCGGCGCCTGGCTCGCCACTCGCCTCAGCGGTCTCGCCAACTCGCGCGACACCGTCGACGCGGCGCCGGCCGAACTCCGTCGGCGCTCGCTCGCCGGCGCGCTGGGCCTCGCGCTGACGGGCCTCGGGCTGGTCGCGATCACCGATGGAGGGAAACTCCTCGGCGTGCTCTCGCTCGCACCCACGCTCGGCGCGGCGTTGTTGATCTACGCGTCCGTCGGGCCGGCGACGTGGCTGACTCGCGCGTTGTCCTCGCCCGTTCTCGTCGCGATCGGTCGGCGCTCCTACTCACTCTACCTCTGGCACTGGCCTGCCATGATCCTCGGTCGCTACTGGGCCAGCACCCACGGCTACGCTCCGCTTACCGGCGCGCTCGTTGGCGGCGCCGCCGGTGTGATCGTCGCCTGCGTCGCCTATGCCGTCGTGGAGCAACCGCTGCGGCACTACGGCGCGGGGCGCAGCTGGCGTATCGGACTTGTCGCCGCGGGCTTCACCGCCACCGCGCTCTTCGCCGGCTGGCAAATCCACGACGCGGGGAAGTTCGATGCGACGTCCCCTTTCGAGCGCCCGGCATTTCACGGCAAACTCTACGACAGCGAGCTGGTCGCCCCCGGCACGCCCAACGATGTCGTGCGCTACGCCGATGTGGCGTTTCCTTCCTTCCCTACCCGTCCGCCGCCGTGGAAAACCGGCGGCGTCATCCGGCTCTACGGCGCCGCGCAGCCCCAGGTCGTGGTCTTGGGGAGTTCGCATGCCCTTATGTATTCCCGGCTGATCGATGACATCTGCCGCGAACAAAAACTCTCGGTCGCCTTCCTCGGCGCCGGCGGGCGCTCCGTCTTCTTGGGCCAGCCCGCCGCGCCCGATCCTGCCGCCCAACTCGATGAGTTTGACCGCTCGCGGCTGGAGTTTCTTCGCACCTGGCATCCTGCCGCCGTGATCATCATCGACCGCTGGGACGCCCGGTTCGCTTCGCCGTTGGGTTTCGAGCCGCACCTGCGCGCCTTGGTCGATACGCTGCACCCTCTCACCGAACGCGTGCTCTTCGTCGCCCAGCCCCCGGTCGCCGAGCGCGGCGAAAAGGAAAATCTCCGCGAGGTCGTCCGCGCCCTGATGCGTCGCCCGCAATTGGGCCTCCCGCGCCTCAATCCCGACCCGGCCGAGCCGCTGCGGCTCCAGGCCGCCGCCACCGCCGAGGCCCTGGCCCGGGAGCGCCCCTACTTCCGCGTGCTCCGGCCGGATCGTCTCTTCTACCGGCCCGACGGCTCGGTGCGCTACGCGGAGGGACGCAATTTCTTCTACGCCGACGATGATCACCTCGCCGAAGCTGGCTCCGAGCTGGCGCGGCCAGTCTTTGCTCCGGCGATTGCCGAGGCCCGCGCGTCCGCAGCTCCCCGCCCGTAGCTCCGGGCCGCGCTCGGGGTAGCTTTTCGCACCCTTCGACCGACGAAAACTACTTAATATCCCGCACATCCGGTCCGATAGGCTTTCTCGCCGATCCCTCTTCCTGCGTGCGCCCTTCATCCACTCCCACCGCCTGCCTGCCGGCGGAAGCCAACGTCGCCGGTCTCCCCTTCGCCTGCCACACCCCGCCTCCGCCTCAGCGGAGGCCCGGGTTGTCCGCCGCCATCGCCGCCGCCGAAAAGACGGGCTTCGTCGTCACCGACGCCCTCCGCGTCATCGTGTCGGTCAATCTCGCCTTTGAGCGTCAAACCGGCTTCACCGCCGCCGCACTCGTGGGCACGCCGATCGAATCGTTGCTCTTCGCGTGGTTCAAGGAGCGCTCGGTCGCCGCCAAACTCGCCTCCGCCCTCCCTGGTGGCGGCAAGATTTTCGCCACCCACCAAGCCAAGCGACCCAACGGCAAACCCTACTGGGCCGACGTCAGCATCGAGGGCATCGGCCCCGTGCCCGGCGCCCCCGCCCATTTCCTTCTCGTCTGCCACGATGTCACCGAGCGCCGCGCGCACACGGAGGAGATGATCCGCGCCACCGCCGCCATTCAGGACCTCGACGCCCAGTTCGAGCAGGCCATCGCCCGCGCCCAACAGCTCGCCGTCGACGCCGCCGTCGCCAACCAGGCCAAGAGCGCCTTCCTCGCGATGATGAGCCACGAGATCCGCACGCCGCTCAACGGCGTGATCGGCATGGCGAGCATCCTCGAATCCACTGCGCTCGACGAAGACCAGCGCGAGTGTCTCCGCACCATCAAGCTCTCCGGCGAGGCCCTCCTCGCCGTGATCAACGACACCCTCGACTACTCCAAGATCGAGGCCGGCCGCCTCGACCTCGAGCAGGTCGAGTTTGATGTCCGTGCCTGCGCCGAGGAGGCCGCCGACCTCCTCGCCAGCCGCGCCTTCGCCAAGAAGCTCGAGCTCGTCTGCAATCTCGCCGACGATCTTCCGCGCCGCGTGATCGGCGACCCCGTCCGCCTCCGCCAGATCTTCGTCAACCTCATCGGCAACGCCGTCAAATTCACTGCTGACGGCGAGATCACCATCGAGGGCAAGGTCGCTTCCACCGAGGGCGACACGTGCACCCTTGAATTTGCTGTGCGCGACACCGGCATCGGCATCCCGGCGGAAAAACAGCACCGGCTCTTCCAGAGTTTCTCCCAGGTCGATACCTCCACGACCCGCCAATACGGCGGCACCGGCCTCGGCCTCGCGATCAGCAAGAAACTCTCCGAGCTGATGAACGGCACCATGTGGGTCGAGAGCGCCGAGGGCTGCGGCGCCACCTTCCGCTTCACGCTCACCACGCGGGTCGCCCCGGCTCCCGCCACTCCCACGGCGCCAGCCCTTTCCCTCTCGCCCGTCCGCCAGGTGCTGGTGATCGACGACAACGCCACGAGCCGCGACGTGCTGCTGCGCCATCTCAGCCACTTGCATGTCAACGCCCTCGCCGTGGCCACGCCCGCCGAGGCCTCCGCGCGCCTCGCCCGCGGCGAGAAGTTCGACCTCGTCATCGTCGACCACCACATGCCCGGCGGCTCCGGCCCGGAATGGGCCCGTCGGATTTCGGCCGAGGGCAAGAAGGCGTTCCCCGTCGTGCTGCTCAACGCCCTCGGCGACACCGTGAACGAGCCCGCCATCGACGGCGTCATTCGCAAGCCGCTCCGCCGTGACCAGGTTCAGGAGCGCGTCACTCAATTCCTCACCCGCGGCAGCGCCACCCGCCCGACTCCCGCCGCGCCCGTCAACACCCTCGCCGACACCGGGAAAAAGCGTCCGCTGAAGATCCTCCTCGCCGAAGACAACCCGGTCAACCAAGTCGTCGCGCGCCACCAGCTCGCCCGCCTCGGCTACCAGGCCACCATGGTCGGCAACGGTGCCCTCGCCGTCGACGCCGCGCTCGGAGCCGACTTTGACGTCATCCTCATGGATGTGCAGATGCCCGAGTGCGACGGCTTCGAAGCCACGCGCCGCATCCGCCAGGCGCGCGGCCTTGTCCGCTATCCTTGGATCATCGCCCTAACCGCCGGCGTCAGCTCATCCGACCGCGCCGAGGCCAACGCCGCCGGCATGAATGACTATCTCTCCAAGCCCCTGCGCCCCGAGGCCCTCGAGGGCGCGCTCGCCCGGGCCTGGGAGGAGCGCTCCGTTCCTTCGGCGGACTAGCCGCCGCGTCGATCACTTCACCTCGGTCGTCAGGAATTTCAGCAATTCGACCGCCTCGCGCTCAGGCAGCCCTTCCAACAAGCCGGGCGGCATCATCGATTGCGGCGTGACTTCACGCGTTTTGATTTCGGCTTTCGGCACATTGACCGTCTCCGTCACCGTGCGGATCGCGAGGACCGTGTCCGTCTCCTTGTCGATCAAGCCGGCCACCACGGTGCCGTCGCGCTTCGTCACGAGGTTGAGCTGAAAATCCGCTCCGACCACCGCATTGGGGTCGACGATGTTTTCGAGGAAGTAGTCGAGGCCGTTGCGCCACGTGCCCGCGAGGTTCGGCCCGAGCTTGCTGCCACCCGAGGCGTCGATCGCGTGGCAAGCCACGCAGGTTTTCTCGAACACCTTCTTGCCCGCCGCCACATCGTAGGACCACACCGGCGCCTCATTGTAGGTCCCGCGCAATTTCGCCACCGTGGCCTTCATGTCGGCCGAGGACTCGCTCGTCTTGCCCCACACGCGGTCGAGTTGCGCGGTGACGTCCGCGTTCTTCAGGTTGCGCAGCTGCCGCGCATGGAGCGCCGTGAGTGCCTTTTTGTCGAACGCCCCGGTCTCGACTGCGCGCAGCAGCACCAGCGCCAGCGCCGGCCGGCTCGTGAGTGCGGCGAGCGCGGCCGTGCGGTCCGCGGCATTCAGACTAGTAAAACTGGCGATGAGTCCCGCCGCGGCCGCCGGCGCATCCGCCGCCGTGCCGAGGAGCGGGATGACCGCGCTGCGGAGATCCTTGTCGCCCAGCAGGCCCACGAGCACCGCCGTCGACTCAGTGTCGCCCGCGCGCTTGAGCAGATCGAGCGCCCGGCGGCGTTCGGCCAAGGGTGTCGCAGTGTTCGCAAGCCGCGCGCGGATCGCCACGAGCACGGACTTGTCGCCAAAGAGTGCCGAGAGTTGCTCGTAGGCCCCGCGCACCGCCGGATCGGCGCTCGCGGCAAAACGCACTGCCACCTGCGGCCACGCCACGGGCATCGTGAGGCCTGACTCGGTCTCAAGAGCAAACGCCAGCACCCGCAGCGTGCGGGCGGCCGCGGCCTCCGGCAGTTTCGCCACGCTCGCCGCCACCTGCTCGCGCCCCTCGGCCGAGCGCGCGACGAACCAGCGGATCGAGTCGGCGAGCGTCGGCAGCGTTGTCGTCGCGGCCAGCTCAAGCGCCCGGGGAATATTGCCCGCCACCGCCGGCGCGGCAGCGAACCACGTCATCTTCGGGAGATACCGGTCTTCGCGATCTTCGGCGTGAGCGCTCAGCGCGGCCACCACCGACCAACGATCCGCGATCGGCAGAGCCGGCACGGCCGAGGCGACGGATAGGCGCACGGCGGACGAGGGATCCTTCATCGCAAGTTGGGCCAGCTCTGCGCCTTTCACTTTTGGCGCGGACGCGTCGTCGACGGCCAACTGGATCGCCCAGGCGCGCATAATTTCAGAGGGGTGCGCGAGCGCCGCTTGCAGCTGCGCCGCGGAGAGCTGGCCGGTCACGTGGAGCGTCCAGAGCGCCCGCAACTGTGCCACGAGGTCGGAGTTAGCCGCGTCGGCCTGCGTGCGTAGCGCGGTGAGCGCGCCCGCCTCGATCGCCCGCGTGGCCGCCCGCTCCTGCAGCAGCCGCCGCGCGGTGCGCACATACCACTCGCTCTTGTGCGTGTGCAGCGCGGCGAGTTCGGCATCGGATTTCGCAGCGAGGTCTACCTTCGTCGGTTTGTAAGTCGCGCCCCACGCGACGCGGTAGAGGCGGCCGTTGGTGCGGTCCCACAGTTCGTCGCGGGGATTATGACAGTGCTGCGTGTCGACCCAATCGATCACGTAAACCCCGCCGTCGGGGCCGTATTGGAGATCGACGGCCATGTAGGTCGGATCCGGCGCGAACCAAAGATCGTAGCCGGCGTGAAACGTTTCGTAGGCCGAGCCCACGCGCTCGTTGCGCTGGTGGTTGAGTTGATGGCCGTGAAGGTTGTGCGTGAAGACGTGATCGCGATACGTGTCGGGCCAGTTGTCGCCGAGGTAGATCATCGTGCCGACGTGCGAGTGGCCGCCGTAGATCGCGGTGCTACCCGGTTTGCCGGCGCCGCCTTCGCCACTGTCGTAGCGCGCGGAAGCCATCAGATAGTTTTTCAACTCCGGCGCGAAGTCGGGTCCACGGTTTGAGATGAAGGACGCGAAATTGTTGTTCCCCTGGTTCCAATAGTGACCGTTGCGGATCACATAGGTCGTGCCGCCGCCGCCGAAGAAACTCCGGCAATGCGTCATGAAGAGGTGCCCCACGCTGTTGAAATCGAGGCCCCATTGGTTGCTCCCGCCGGCGGCGTAGATTTCGAAGGTGTGCCGCACCGGATGATAACGCCACACCGCGGCCCGCACGCGCGTGCGTTCCGCGTCGGGCGTGCCGGGCTTGCCCACGAGTGCGTTGGAAAACACCCCGTGGCAGCCGTAGAGCCAGCCGTCGGGTCCCCACGTGAAGCTGTTGAGCGTCTCGTGCGTGTCCTGGTAGCCCCAGCCGTCGAGCAGCACCTGCGGCGGACCATCGGGAATGTCGTCATGATTCTTGTCCGGGATGAAGAGCAGATACGGCGCCGCGCCGACCCACACGCCGCCGAACCCGACCTCGAGCCCGCTCACCAGATTCAGTTTCTCGGCAAAGACCTTCTTCGTCTCAAACACACCGTCGCCGTCCTTGTCCTCGAGGATGATGATGCGGTCCTTGCCCTGCCCTTCCGGCTGGCGATTCGGATAACCGTAGGCTTCGGCGACCCACAGGCGGCCGCGCTCGTCGATCGCCATCGCCACCGGCTGGTGCAGATCAGGCTCGGCCGCGATGAGTTCCGCCTGAAACCCGGGTTCGAGTTTCATGCCGGCGACGACTTTCTGCGCTGCCGGATTGGCGATGGCCGTGGGCTTCGCCGGATTGTCGCGCAGCCGCGTGAGCACCGGGCTCGTGGTGAGCCGGGAGAGGTCATCGACGTCGGCATTGCGCCGCAGGGGCGGATCGCCGTTGCGGCGAAACACACCGATGTCGGCCGCCGTCATAAAACTCGCCAGTAGGGCCGCGAGTGCCAACGCCGCCGTCAGGCGGGCCGGGCGGATGAAAGGTAGCATGCCGCTCATTTGCTCCCTCCCTGCTTCTGCGACAGCAGCACTGCCGTCCCGCGCTTGTTCCCGATGATGAAGTCCGGCCGGCCGTCGCCGTTGACGTCAGCGGCGACGAGCTGCGTGCCGACGCCCGTCGAGTCGTCGATCACCCGCGGCTCGTAGGTCGCCGTGTGATTCGGCCCGCGGCGCAGCACAAACGCGCTCAGCAGCGGCGCCGCCGCCGGCTCGATATCGCCCGTCGGGCCGTGCGCCCACCAGCGTTTGCCGGTGATGATGTCCGGTAGCCCGTCGCCGTCGAAGTCTGCGAGCGTGACCGCGTGGAGTTGGGCAAACTGCACGCCGTCCAGTTTTTCCTCCGCCTTCTCCGCGAGGATCACGTGCTCTTTGAAGGTGCTCTCGCCGCCCTCGGCCGAGCGCACTTGTTCAAACCACGAAAGCCCGAAGCCGTGCGCGGCCTTCGCCGTGATCACGTCCGGCACGGCGTCGCCGTTGACGTCCATCACGATCATTTGCGACCCACCCTTGGCGCTGAAGGGAAACGGGTGCCGTTTCCACACCGGGTCATCTTTCAACGCGGCCGGCTGCTCCCACCACGCGTCCTTCTCCAGGATGTCTTCGCGCCCGTCGCCGTTGACGTCGCCCACGCCCATTCCGTGCGTGAAGCGCTGCCAGTTGCCCTGCGGCGAGACCGCGTGAAACACCCACGGCGTGGCCGGCGCCTTCGGATCCCACGTCGCGTAGCCGAGCCGGCCGCGGCTCATGCACACGAGCACGGGCGCCTTGTCCGCTCCGAGCAGCCGCGCGAAGGTCGGCGACTCGTTGTCGACCGGGAGAAACACCACGTTGCGCCGCCACATGCCGCCCTTCGCGCCGGGATTCTGATACCACGAGGCATCGACCCCGGGAAACCCGATCACGAAGACGTCGAGCCAGCCATCGCCATTGAAGTCATGCGTGAACGAGAAGAAGTTATCCGAGTAGCGCAGCGGGTCGAAGGGCAGCGCCGGGTAGATGTCGTGGCGCTTCGTGAAGTCCGGCCCTTCCCACCAATACGGCCCCGCGATCGCATCGGCGTGTCCGTCCTTGTTGAGATCGGCGAAGGTCGCGCCTTCGGTGTAGAACGCCTTTTCCAGCGTGAGTTTCGTGTAGCCGGGCATCGGCCCGCGCGGGGCTTCGGCGCCGACGACGAGGGCGGCAGACAGGGCGAGGGCCGCAGCGGACGCAACGCGACGGGCACGGCGGAACAGGGGACGGGGGCTCATGGACGGAGACAGCGGGGTTGGGGAAAGAGTTCGACGGCGAACTCTCCCACGCTGCACCGACCAAAACACCGCACGCGACAAAAATAACCATGCGCGCCCGCTCGGCGCCCGGCCGTCAGCTGGCCCGCTCGGCCAGCGCGTCGATCCGGGCCGCTCCGCCCCACGGCCACGCCTCTACCCACGCCTCCCGCCACGCCCGCGCCAGACGCAGGTCGTCCACCTCGCTCAGGTCCGCAGCCGTCCACTCCACGCGGGTTCCGCCCTCCGCCTGCGGCCGGATCCGCCACCGGAGAGTGATGCTGCGCCGCGGACACCAGCCGACGCGCACCATCACATCACCTGTCGCCGCGTCAGACTCGACGGCGACAAACAGTTCACCGAGCACGGTCCACGCCACCCAATGCCCACACACGATCTCCACCCGCTCACAAAACCCTGCGGTCCAGCGCGGCAACGCCTCGACGTCACCCAGCGCTTGCCGCACCTCGTCCGGCGCGACCGGCACACTAAAAATCCCCGTCAACCGCGTGGCCGGAACCAATCCCGCTTCGGTGCGGGCGGCGGAAATCTTCCCCTGTGAGGCGCCCTCTGACCCGACCTCCGCGCAACACCCGTGCGTAAAATCAACGGCGGGCTTCATGTCGTTTTGCGACGGTGAAAGTAGAGATCGTTGCCGTCGGGATCTTTTACCGCGAAGCAGCAGCACACCGGAAACTCATTCGGGCCCCAGGTCACCGCGACGTCCGCGGCGCGCATTGTGGCGAGCACCTCGTCGTAGTTCGCCACTTCCAGCGCCACGCCGGGACTCCTGGTCGCATTCGTCGCCGGCGACTCGAAGTTGGTGATCGCGAGCGCACTCGGACCGCCCACATCGAACTCGATCCACCACTTCCCCGGCGCAAACTCCATTTCCATGCACACCGGCAGCCCCAGCAGTTCCCCGTAAAAGGTTCGGGCCTTCGCCACGTCGGTGACGTGGTAGACGGCAAACGCAATGCCAGTGACGCGGGCGACGGTCGCAGGAGAGTTCATGCCCTGACACTAACACGCACGCCTGACAGCCCTATGTCAGGAGCCCGGCGCCGCATGCCGCCGCACCACGCGTTCTGCTTCCTCGCGCACGAGTTTACGCAGCCTCGGCGGAGCCAGCGCCTCGGCGTCAGCCCCAAACGACATCACCCATCGGGCCATCCATTCCAACGAAAACGTAGTAAACGTATACTCTGCCCCGCCGTCGCGCGCCCGCTCTTCGACCAGCGTCGCCGTGCTCTCGCGCCGCGCCCGCTCCTGCGCCGCCTGCGCGAACCACACGCGCACCGGCAGCACCTCGTCGCGCGCCACTTGGTCGGCGAGATGCTTCGTCAGTGAGAAGTCGACATGCGCCGCGAATTTCTCCGTCAGCACTTCCAACTGCCGGATGCGATCCACGCGGAAGTGCCGCACGTCGCTCCGAAGCCGGCACCACGCCACCAGATACCACGCGCCACCGTAGCAGACCACGCCGAGCGGCTCGACCTCGCGCGCCGTCTCCTCCCGTTGCCGGCCGCGGTAGCTCATCCGCAATACCCGCCGCTCAGCTACGCCGCGCTGCACCGCCAGCAACCACGGCTGCGCATCCGGCTCCGTCCGTGCCCGCCCGGGCCGTCCCACCACGACGGTCTGCCGTGCCAGCCGTTCGACGAAGTCCTGCCGTTCCCGTGGCAGCACCGCCCGCAGCTTGTCCAACGCCGCCGCGATCGGCGCGCGCAACGAGTCATCGGTGAACTGCTCCACCATCGCCCCGCCCACCACCAATGCCGCGGCTTCATCCGCCGTGAGCGACACCGGCGGCAGGTGGTAGCCCTTCACCAGACAATAGCCCACCCCCGCCTCGCCCGTGATCGGCACCCCCGCCTCCCCGAGCGCCGCGATATCGCGGTATATCGTCCGCACACTCACCTCATAGTGCGCAGCGAGTTCCTCGGCACGCACCACGCGCCGCCCCTGCATATGCATCACCATCGCTACGAGGCGGTCCGTCCGATTCATGCCCGTCGGTGGTAACGCCCCGCCGCCCCACCGCAAAACTTCTCTGGGACTTCCGTAACGCTCCCCGCCCGCCTGCGTCATAGCGCGCGAAATCTTTCCTCCCTTGAAACCCGACGTTGCCTTGCGCACGTCTCCGGCTCTTTCCTTAACCACGATGCGTCCCCACCCCGTCCTCCCCTCGCTCCGTCCGGCTGTGTCCGTTGCGCTCCTCGCCCTCTCCGGCGTCGCGCTCTCCGCCCAGCCCGCCACCAAATCCGGCGCCCCCGCGACCAAGTCTGGCGCCGCGGCCCAGCCCGCCCCCGTCATCCCGCCCCTCCCGGACTACGTCCCCACGGACCTCTTTAGCGTCCCCGAGGGCTTCGAAGTCACCCTCTGGGCCCAGGCCCCGCTCCTCCACAATCCCACCAACATGGACATCGATGCGCAGGGCCGCATCTGGGTCACGGAGGGCATGAACTACCGCAAGCACAAGGACCGCGTGTCCGGCGGCGACAAGGTCGTCGTCCTCTCCGACACCAATGGCGACGGCAAGGCCGACAAGGCCGAGACGTTTATCCAGGAGCCCCAGTTCACCGCCCCGCTCGGCATGGCTGTGATCGACAACAAGGTCATCGTCTCCCACGCCCCCGACTTGATCGTCTACACCGATGTCGATGGCGACGGGAAGTTCGACCCGCGCGTCGACAAGCGCGACGTCCTCCTCACCGGTTTTCAGGGCCAGAATCACGACCACTCCCTGCACTCGGTCACCTTCGGCCCCGAGGGCAAATGGTATTTCAATCAGGGCAACACCGGCGGCATGGTCACCGATCGCTCCGGCCGCACCTTCCGCCTCGGCGGCACTTACGATGGTCGCTCCAGCGGCGCGACCAACATGTATAGCTGGAAGCCCCTCGACATCGCCGGCGCCAAGAGCGACGACGGCCACGTCTACAACTCCGGCGCCGCCATGCGCGTCAACGCCGACGGCACCAACCTCGAGGTCATCGGCTTCGGCTTCCGCAACAGCTACGAACAGACCGTCACTTCCTTCGGCGACGTCTTCAACAACGACAACGACGATCCACCCGCGTGCCGCACCACGTTCCTCATGGAATACGGTGACCTCGGCTTCTTCTCCAAGGACGGCTCCCGCATGTGGAACGCCGACCGTCGTCCCGGCCAGACCATCCCCGTCGCCGAGTGGCGCCAGGATGACCCCGGCCACATCCCCGCCGGCGACGTCTACGGCGGCGGCTCGCCCACTGGCATCGCGTTCTACGAGGGCGACACCCTCGGTGAGAAATGGCGCGGCCTCCTCCTCTCCTGCGAACCCGGCCGCAACGTCGTCTTTGGTTACTTCCCCAAGGCCGACGGCGCCGGCTACAAGCTTGAGCGCTTCGACTTCGTCACCACCAACAAGGAACAGGTCTACTCCGGCACCGACTTCAAGGGCGGCACCCGCGGCATGACCTCCGAGACGAAGACCCTCTTCCGTCCCTCCGATGTCGTCGTCGGTCCCGATGGCGCGATCTACGTCGCCGACTGGTTCGATCCCCGCGTCGGTGGTCACTCCGACTTCGATGACAAGATGGTCGGTGCCATCTACCGCATCGCGCCCAAGGGCTTCAAATCCGTCATCCCGAAGTTCGACCTCGCGACCACCGAGGGCCAGATCGCCGCGCTGAAGAGCCCCGCCGTCAACGTCCGCGCCTCCGGTTTCCTCCGCCTCAAGGCCCAGGGTGCCAAGGCCGTCCCGGCCGTCGCCGCCCTCCTCGCGGACAAGAATCCCTACATCCGCGCCCGCGCCGCCTACCTCCTCGCCCAACTCGGCGCCGAGGGCGTCGCCAAGACCGAGGGCGAGCTCCGCTCCGCCGACCCGATGCAGCGCATCGCCGCCTACCGCGCCCTCCGCCGCGCCGGGCTCAACTTCCTCGCTCACGCGCCGAAGCTCGCCACCGATGCCTCCGCCGCCGTGCGCCGTGAGGTCGCCCTCTCGCTCCGCGATGTGCCCCTCGCCGCCGCGCAGGACATCCTCATCACCCTCGCCAAGGGCTACGACGGCAAAGACCGCTCCTACCTCGAGGCCTGGGGCACCGGCGCCACCAATAAGGAGACCGCGCTCTACACCGCTCTCTCCGCCGCCAACACCGAGAAGGACGCCACCAAGTGGTCCGCCGCTCACGCCGGTCTCGTCTGGCGCCTGACGCCCGCTGCCGCTGCCGGCGACTTCGCCAAACGCGCCGCCGCGAAGAATCTCTCCACCACGGACCGCCTCGCCGCGACGACCGCCCTCGGTCTCACCGCCACCAAGGAGGCCGCTTACGCCCTCCTCGATCTCGCGAAGAACGCCGACGGCCTCGTAAAATCCAACGCCTTCTGGTGGATCCTCAACTACAAGGACAGCCGCTGGAAGGACCACGGTCTCGACGCCGCTCTCAAGGAGCGCGGGGTCTACGACGCCGACAAAGTGGAGCTCTCCGCCGCCGTCGTCCCGCCCGCCCCGGCCACCAAGTTGTCCGCCAAGGAAATCGCCGGCCTGAAGGGCGACGCCAAGAAGGGCGCCGTCACCGCCCAAGCCTGCCAGCTCTGCCACCGCATCGGCGCCAACGGCATCGAATACGCCCCCGAGCTCACCGGCTTCGCCAACCGCCAGACCGCCGAGGTCGTCCTCGGTGCGATCATCGATCCTTCGGCCGACATCGCGCACGGTTACGAGGGCACCGAGATCACCCTCAAGGACGGCACGGTCATCCAGGGCGTCATCCAGTCCCAGGGCAACCCGGTCATTGTCCAGTCGACCGGCGGTCTCACGCAGCTCATCCCGAACGCCAAGATCAAGTCCCGCACCCGAATGAACCGCTCGCTCATGCTCAGCGCCGATCAACTCGGTCTCGGCGCGCAGGATCTCGCTGACGTCCTCGCCTACTTGAAGACGCAGTAAGCCATCCCGGCCCATCGTCACTCCTTCGGGCGGACCTTTCACGGTCCGCCCTTTTTGTTTTCACCGCTCGAAAATCCGCTCGTCCGCCGTGCCCGGCCCGCCTCACCCTGCGAGCCCCCTGATGCGCCTGACCGTCCGCACCGCCGCCGCTCTCCTCGCGTTCGCCACGCTGGTGACCTATGCCAACAGCCTGGGCGGGGCGTTCGTGTTCGATGACATCGGCTCGCTGGTCAACAATCCCACGTTGCGCGAGTGGCGCACGGCGCTGTTTCCCCCGGGCGGCGGGCTCACCGTCAGCGGCCGTCCCCTGCTCAACGCGAGCTTCACGCTGTCGCACCACCTCGGCGGCGGGGCCGCCTGGGGCCACCACGTCCTCAATCTCGCGATCCATCTCGGCGCGGGGCTCGCCCTCTTTGGCTTCGTGCGCCGCACGCTCCTGTTGCCGCGTCTCGCGCCGCGCTACGGGGCGCACGCGACGTCCCTCGCCGGTCTGGTCGCGCTGCTCTGGACGCTGCACCCGCTGCAGACGGAGTCCGTGACCTACCTCGTCCAGCGCGCCGAGTCGCAGATGGGCCTGCTCGCGCTGCTCGCGTGCTACGCCTATGTCCGCGGGGCGGCGCCTGCGCTCGGCGCATCGACCTCGTCGCCGCGCGACCAGCGTCGCGCCTCGGGCTGGCTGAGCTTGTCCGTGCTCGCGTGTCTGCTCGGCATCGGCACGAAGGAAGTGACCGTCGCCGTCCCGCTCCTCGTGCTCTTGCACGACCGCGCCTTTCTCGCCGGCACCGTGGCCGCCGCCCTGCGCACCCGCCGCACCTATTACCTCTGCCTGTTTGGCACGTGGCTCCCGCTCGCCGCCCTCGTGTGGCAGGGCGGCAGCCGCGGCGGCACCTCGGGCTTCAACGTCGGCATCACGCCGCTCGACTATTGGTTGACCCAGTTCGAGGCCATCGCGCGCTACGTCTCGCTCATCGTCTGGCCCCAGCCCCTCGTCTTCGAATACGGCACCTTCTGGGTGCGCAGCCTCGCGCACGTCTGGCCCGCGGCCCTCCTGGTGACGCCCCTCGTGCTCGGCACGCTCTGGGCCCTGTGGCGCCGGCCGTGGTTGGGTTTCATCGGCGGCTGGTTTTTCGCGCTGCTGGCGCCCACCTCGCTCATGCCCGGCACGCTGCAGATGATCGTGGAGCACCGGCTCTATCTTTCCCTCGCGGCCGCCCTCATACTCGCGGTCCTGGCCCTCCACGCCCTGCTCCCTCGTCTCGCTCTGCCCCTCGGCCTCGCCATCGCGTCTGCCTTCGCGGTGCAGACCGCCGCCCGCAATACCGACTACCGCACCGATCTGCGGCTCTGGGCCCACACCGTCGCCGCCCGCCCCGCCAATCACCGCGCGCACCTCTACTACGCCAATGCCCTCGTGCTCGCCGGCCGCCCTGCCGAGGCTGTTGCCCATTACCGGACCGCGACGAACCTCACCCCCACCGACCCCGAGCCATGGGCCAATCTCAGCCTGGCGCTGGGCCAAACCGGCGACTTCCCCGCCGCTATCACCGCCGCGGAAACCGCCCTCCGGCTCAACCCCCGCCTCACCTCCGCGCTCGGCAACCTCGGTCTGGCCTTGGTGCAATCTCGTCGTCCGGCCGAGGCCTTGCCTCACCTCGAGGCCGCCCTGCGCCTCACGCCTGAATCCCCCGAAGTGCACAACACCCTCGGCGTCGCGTTGATTCAACTCCAGCGCGCCCCGGAGGCCGCCGCCCACTTCACCGCCGCCCTCCGACTCCGCCCCGATTACCCGCAGGCCCGCGACAACCTCGCCCGGCTCCGCACCTTGCTCGCCGCCCCGCCCCGCTAAGATCGCGCACCGCGCCACCTCCCCGACGCACGCGCCGTTGCGCGGAGCGCGCCAGTCGTGCAACGCTTTGCCCCATGGACGCGAAAACTCCTTCCACCGGCGAACAACTCAGCCCCTTTCAACTCGTCCTCGTCGTCCTCTCGCTGCTAGCACTCGCGCTGATCGCCGCCGACACGTTTCTCACCCTCCCCACCGAAGTCGCCCGCATCCTCCACTTCGTCGACACCCTGGTCTGCGGCGTCTTCTTCGTCGATTTCGTGCTCCGCTTCCGCGCGGCTCCCTCCAAGGCCGCGTTCATGAAGTGGGGCTGGATCGATCTCCTCGCCAGCATCCCCGTCATCGAGAGCCTGCGCTGGGGCCGCGCCGTCCGCCTGCTCCGCGTGCTGCGTTTGATCCGCAGCCTGCGCTCGATCCAGCGCATCCTCGCCGAACTTTTTGCCCACCGCACCCGCGGCGGCGTCACCTCCGTCGCCCTCATCAGCTTCCTCGTCGT
>CANGHW010000063.1 GCA_947453695.1 Opitutia bacterium | reverse complement strand
CTTGGACGCAGCGGCCGCCTCGGCACGCAAGCGGGCCGTCAGGACCGTCGAGGCGGCGCCCGCAGCGGCGAGCGAGGCGAGGAAGCGGCGACGATTGACGGGAGGAGGCGTAGAGCGGGCGGACATGGAGAAGAAGTGGGGGCGGAAAAAGGACGCAAAGATACCGGCAACCGACGGATGGTCGGTGAGAAGGCGCGAGAAGCAGGCGCGAGGGACTTAAGCCTCAGAAATGAGGCGCGAAAGAGCAGTCAGAGGGCGGAGCTTTAGCGCACGGGCGGGCGTCCTGAGGGCGCCCGCAAGGCGGCAGCGTTGTCACCATAGTAGTCCATGGAGGTCGGTTGCGGTTTAGTGATTGGCAAGTTCCCCTAAGCACAGCCGATGCCAGCACGCGCGTGACGTGCGGGACGTTGAAAAAAAGATTTCGCCTCAGCGAAAAACTTCGCCCGAGAATCAGTATTCGATCGTCTCGCCCGGGAGCGAAGGCGTCGAGACGGGCAGGGCGCGCGCAGGGTGGGCTTGCTCGAAGGCAAACCCGAGCGCGAGCAGGCGGGCTTCACTGAAAGCCGGTCCGATGAACGAGAGGCCGACGGGCAGGGCGGGATCGGAGGTGAAGCCGGCGGGGACGATCAAGTCGGGCCAGCCCGTGACATTCGCGAGAATGGACGTGCTGCCGTAGATGCTGTGCGGGAGCGTGGTGCCCTCGTCCTTGAAGGGTCGGGGCGGGCGGGACGAGGTGGGCACGATGAAGGCGTCGAGTTGATCCTTCGCGAGATACCAGGTGAGACTATCGAAGACGATTTTGCGGCCGTCATGCAGAGCGCTGAGGTAGGGCTGGTCACGGACGGTGACCGCCTTCTTTTCGCGTTCGTAGAAAGAGAGGCGGTTTTTGTTGGGCACCCAGCCTTCGGGGGTGGGCTCGGTGATTTTCTTGGAGAGGGCGATGATGTCCTCGTGGGTCTTGGGGAGATCCTTGCGCGGAAGCGTCGCGAGGTAGTCTTCGACTTGGGTTTTAAACTCCGGGTCGCGGATGGCGAGGTATAGACCGCTGTTTACGCCGAGGACAAAGGTCGGGAGCTTCACGTCGATGACGGTGGCGCCCTTGGCCCGCAAGATGGCGACGGCGGATTCGACGACCGCATCGACCCCGGCGTCCTGTTTCATGAAGTCGCGGAGCAAGCCGAGGCGCGCGCCGCGGAGGGAGTCGGGGGAGAGGCCGGCGGTGTAGTCGGCGGGGATCCTGCCGGCATTGGCCGCGGTGGCAGAGTCGCGGGGGTCGGGGCCGGCCATGACGTTGAGGGCGGCGGCGAGGTCGGCGACGTGGCGAGCCATGGGGCCAACGGTGTCGAGGGCGAGCGAGAGGGGGATGATACCGCCGCGGCCATTGAGGCCGAGCGTGGGCTTGAGGCCGGCGATACCGTTGACGGAGGATGGGCCGCGGATGGAGCCGCCCGTGTCGGTGCCGAGACCGAAGACCGCGAAACCCGCGGCGATACCGGCGCCCGTGCCGCCACTAGAGCCGCTGGGGGAGCGGTCGAGGGCGTGCGGATTGAGCATCTGGCCGCCGAGGGTGCTGATCGCGGCGCCGCTCGCGAATTCGCTCAGGTTGGTCTTGGCGAGGATGATGCAGCCAGCGGCGCGGAGGCGGCGGGTCTGTTCGGCGTCCTGCGCCGGAATCGAATCACGGAGCGCATAGAAACCGCCGGAGGTCGGGAGATCGGCGGTGTCGATGTTGTCCTTGAGGAGAATGGGCAGGCCGTGGAGGGGGCCGCGGATTTTGCCGGCCTTGCGCTCGGCATCGAGGGCGCGGGCCTCGTCGAGGGCCTTCGGGTTGAGCGTGATGATGGCGTGGAGTTTCGGGCCGGACTTCTCGTAGGCGGTGATGCGCGCGAGGAAGAGCGAGGTGAGCTTTTCCGAGGTGAGCGTGCCGGCGGTCAAGGCGGCCTGGAGTTGGGCGGCGGTGGCGTCGGTGAGCGCGACGCTGGCGGCGCGGCTCGCGCTGGCGAAGGTGAGTGCGAGAAGGACCAAGGACCAATGGCCAAGGACCAAGGAACGGCGGCGGCGGGGAATGACTAGTGACCGATGCCTAGTGACGAAGGAACGGAAGGCGGAGCCTTGGGCGGTGGAGCGGGACATGGCCGGTGCTGAGCAGCGCGCGTGCTCGCTCAAGGGAATTCGGCGTCGATGAGCTCGCAGAAGTGGTGAATCAGGAAGAGGTGGGCCTCCTGCGTGGCGGGGCCGCAGTTGCCGGGGATGATGAGATCGCAGGTGGCGAGGCCCTTGGCCTTACCGCCGCCGCGACCGAGGAAGGCGACGGACTCGAGATTGAGTTTATTCGCCTCGTGTAGGGCCGCGAGGATGTTGGCGGAGTTGCCGCTGGTGGTGAGGACGATGAGCAAGTCGCCCGGACGGGCAAAACCGGCGACCTGGCGGGAGAAGGCGTGTTCGTAGCCGTAGTCGTTGACGACGCAGGTGAGAAGGGAGCCGTCGGCGTTGAGGGCGATGGCTGGCAGGGCGCGGCGGTCCTTGGCGTAGCGGCCGACGAGTTCGGTGGAGAAATGGGCGGCCTCGGCCGCGCTGCCGCCGTTGCCGCAGATGAGAAGTTTCCCGCCGCGGCGGAGGGTAGCGAGGATCAGTTCGGCGGCGCGGTCGATCTGCGGGCGAATTTCGGCGAGAGCTTGAAACGTGCGGAGCGTATCGGCGAGGGAGGCTTCGAAGGATCGCATGGTGTGGCGGAAAAGTAGCGAGTAGCGGGTAGCGGGTAGCGAGGAGAAAAAGGGGGAGGGGAACGGATGAAGATGCTGGAATCATGCTCGCTACTCGCTACTCGCTACCCACTACTTTTCGCCGATGCGCCTGCGCAAGCTCACCCTCCGGCATTTTCGCAACGTGGGCTTTGCCGCGCTCGAATTTTCCGGGCGGCAGCAGTTTCTCGTCGGGGCCAACGGGCAGGGAAAAACGAATTTGCTCGAGGCGGCGGGCTTCCTGACGGCGCTGCGTTCGTTTCGCGCGGCGGAGAACAAGCTACTCGTCGGCCACGGTCAGCACACGGCGACGATCGCGTGTGAGCTCGATCATGAGCGGCAGGGCGAGACGAAGGTCACCATCAAGCTGCGGCACGACGGTAAGGAGCTGTGGTGCGACAACGCACGCGTAACGAAGCTGGGCGACTACCTCGGGAAGTTTCCGACGGTCGTTTTTTCATCGCAGGACTTGCAACTCGTGCGCGGCGCGCCGGCAGGACGGCGGCGCTGGCTGGACATGACGCTAGCGGCGATGGACGCGACGTATTTGCGGGCGCTGCAGACCTACACGCGGGCGTTGGCGGAGCGCAATGCACTGCTGAAGAAGGGCAAGGCGGACGACGGGCAGCTCGCGGCCTTTGAGCGGACCCTGGCGCCAGCGGCCGCGCAGTTGATTGCGCTGCGGACCGAGGGTGTGAAGACGATCGGCACGGCGGTGACGGCGGCCTACGCCCGCGTGTGCGACGACGTGGAACCGGCGGGCATTGTGTATGAGCCGAATTTTGCGGACGCGTCAGAGGATTCATTGCTGGCCCGCTTGGAATCGGGGCGGGCGCGCGACGCGCAGTTTCGCACGACGCTGGTGGGGCCGCACCGCGATGACTTCCGTTTCTCTGTGAAGCACGCGGCGGCGAAGGACTTCGCGTCGGAGGGACAGCAACGCTCGCTGGTGCTGGCGCTGCGTCTGGCGCAGGCGGCCTGGTTTCAGGCGAAGAGCGGCATCCGGCCCGTGCTGTTGGCGGATGATGTGCTCGGCGAGTTGGATCCAGCGCGGCGGCGGCGGTTTTGGGCGGCGATCGATCCGGAGTCGCAGGTCATCGCGACGGGGACAAGTTTGCCCGATGCGGAGCTGGGCGCGTGGCAGGTGTTCGAGGTGGCGGATGGGGATTTTGTGGAGAAGGGGACGAAGACGGAGGCGAGCGCGTGACTTTGGAACCGTGGCAGTGGGCGTTGGGGGTGCTGGCGGCGCTGATTGTCGGGCTTTCGAAGTCCGGGATCGGTGGGCTGGGGATCCTCGCGGTGGTGCTGTTCACGTTGATGATGCCGGCGAAGCAGGCGACGGGGACGGTGCTGCCGCTGCTGTGTTTCGGGGATATTGTGGCGTCGGCGACCTACGGGCGGCACGCGAAATGGCTGCACGTGTGGCGGCTGTTTCCGTGGACGGCGGCGGGCGTGGTGCTCGGTTGGCTGGCCTTTGATCGCGTCAACGACCGGCAGGCGCAGGCGATGATTGGGGCGATCATTATCGGGCTCGTGGTGATGCAGCTCGTGCGGCGCAAATGGGGTGGGCACGAGGCGGAACATGGCGCGTGGTTTGCGCCGACGATCGGGGTGCTCGCGGGCTTTACGACCTTGGTGGCGAATGCGGCGGGGCCGCTGATGGTCGTTTATATGCTGGCGATGCGACTGCCGAAACTGGACTGGGTTGGCACGAGCGCGGTGTTTTTCCTGCTGCTTAACCTGTTCAAGGTGCCGTTCATGGTGGAACTGGGGCTCATCCATGCGACGAGTGTGGCGTTTAATCTGTGGCTGGCACCGGTGGTGGTCGCCGGCGCGTGGTGCGGGCGGAAGCTGGTGATGAAGATCGAGCAGCGGACCTTTGAGAACATCGCGTTGACGCTGAGCGTCGTCGCGGGCTTCAACCTTCTTTACCGAGCATGGCGCGGATGAACGTAAGGCAAATGTGGGCGGCGAAGCTGGCGGGGAAACCCGTGCCGGCGGCGATCGCCGTGCCGACGAATGGCGCGGCCTCAGGTCAACTCTCGCTCGGCGTGAAGCCGCGCACGGTGTTCGAGGGCGTGGTGTTGGGGATCGATCCCTCGCTGCGCGGGACGGGATTGGCTTTGATCGAGTTTGCGGCGGGTCGGCAGCCGGTGCTGTTGCGGTGTCAGACGGTGAAGGTGCACCCAAAGCTGCCGATGGCGGTCGCACTTGGGGAGATTCATCGCGCGGTGGCGGCGTATCTCGATGCGGCAAAGGACGTGCGGCACGTGGCACTGGAGCAGACGATCTTCGTGCAGAATTTCCAGACGGCGCAGATTCTCGGCGCGGCGCGCGGGGCGGCGATCTCGGCGGCGGCTCTGCGGCAGAAGGACGTGTTTGAGTATGCGCCACTGCGGGTGAAGCAGGCGGTGGTAGGCGCCGGGCGGGCGAGCAAGGAGCAGATGGCTCGCACGGTGATGGCGCTGCTCGGACACGGGCGGACGCTGGCGCTGGATGAAGCCGATGCGGCGGGCGTGGCGTTGTGTCACGCGTTTACCTGGCGGGAGTGAGGCGGAAGGACCGAGGATCAAGGACCAATGACCAAGGTCCAATGACCAAGAACTAATGGCGGAGGCGGGAACGACGGGATGGTGCCGTCAGAGGGAGATGCGGTGGGAGGGCGGCGTGGACCTCAACTAGGGTTTGGTCGCGCTCCTCAACTCGGAGTCTTGCCAAGGCGTGGAGCGAGCCGAATGGAGACGTCGCAATGCAGCTACCTCTTCCTTGGTGACGGGTGGGGCTTCATTTCCCCAGGCGAAGCGGATGAAACTGATGACCTCGGCGAGGCGATCATCGCGGGTGATGCCGAGCGAGGCGGCGGGCACCATCATGGCGCCCTCGTAGCTGCGGCCCTCGATCGGGCCGACGAGACCGTTGAGCAGCACGGGAACGAGGCCGGCAGCGGGGCCCTTGACCCGCGTGCTGCCGGCGAGTGACGGTGCGAGGGCGGTGGAAGTGCCGGGCACGGCGACGCCGCGACCGTCGGGGCCGTGGCAACTGACGCAGGTCTCAATATAGGTTTCCGCGCCCTTCGTCAGGTGCGAGCGCTGCTCGGGCAATAGGTCGGCGGGGAGATCGATCTGCCGCCGCCATTGGGCGAATCCTTGCGTCCAGCGCGCGGCAACCTCGGCGCGCTGCGCGGGATCTTTGATGGCGAGGAGGGCGTCGCCGCTTTGCACACGCGTGAGGTAGGGAGAGGGATTCTTCCAGAACACGGTGCACGCGGCGAGGAACACGCCTTCGTGGGCGACGTGGCGCTCGATCAGCGCATCCATGGCAGGCACGGCCGAGGCCTGGTCGGGAGAAAATGCCAGCGAGAGGATGAATTGTTTCGCGACCTCGGGAACGCGTTCGGTTTTTGCGGCGGCGGTCAGCGCGGCGAGGAAGGCGGCGTCTTTGCCGGCGAGAAGCGGTTCACCGATGCGCGCAGCGGCGGCGCGCACGCGCGGATCGCGATCGGCGAGGCTCGTGGTGAGGAGCGGGGTGTTGAGGGCGGCGAGGCCTTCGAGCGTCCAGAGCGCGTGGAGGCGGGTGAGCGGGTTTTCGTGGTAGCGCGCCATGTCGGCGAGCGAAGGGGCGACGGTGTCGCGATCGGAGCGCAGGATGATCTGGCGCTGAGCGGTGTCGCGCCACCACCCGTTGGGGCTTTCGAGATGGCGGAGCAGCTCGGCGGTGGTCTCACGGGACATGCGCGGGGCGGCAGTGGGGGCGAGATCGCGGTGGCGGATGCGCCAGATGCGGCCATGGCCATTGACGTTGGCGAGGCCGGATTCGCGGATGAACTTGCGCGGCCCTTCGCTCAGCCACGGCGCGTCTTGAATGATGCCGCGATACATGTCGACGACGGTGAGGCTGCCATCGGGGCCGGTCGCGGTGTTGACGGGGCGGAACAGGATGTCGGGCGAGAGGAGGAACTCCCCGTCGCCGTGCGGATTCGAGAGGGTGAGGCGGCCGTTGCGGTCGGTGAGCTTGGAGCGGCGGACGACGTGGATAGTGGGGTCGCAGAAGAAATAGTCGCCGCGCGCCTCGAGTGGCAGGGCATCGCCGCGAAACACGCTTTGTCCGCAGATCGATGTGAAGATTTTTCGCTCGGGCGCGGGGCCGCCGCGGTCGTCGACCGGGCAGAGGTTTTTCGCGGAGAGGAAACTCATGTCCCAGGCTAGACCGAGCGAGATCGGTTCGCCGGAGCGGGGTTTGTCGCCGCTGCGTAGGGGGATGAGGCTCCAGTAGTGACGGGGGAGTTGGAAGCCCATCGCGGGGCTGCTGTTCTCGGAGAAGAAGACGCGGCCGACGTCGTCGTGAGTGATGCCCCACTGCGTCCAGATCGGGTGCGTGGCTTGCGCGCGCCACGTGCCGTCGGTGTAGCGGTAGCGCTCGCGGCCGTAGCTGACGTAGATCCAGTTATCGAGATTCCAATCGAGCCCGCTGTCCTGGTGCTCGACGGAGCGCGTGCCGTCGCCGGCTTTGCCGCGGAAGAGGAGGGTTTTCTCCTCGGCCACGCCGTCACCATCGCGGTCGCGATAGTGCCACACGCTGGTGTCGTCGGTCTCGACGACTGCGATGCCGTCGCGCAGCGGGAGGATCATCCGCGGGAGATTCAGGCCGTCGACGAAGACGGTCGCGCGATCCATGATGCCGTCGTTGCGCGAACTGGTGAGGCGCTTGATGCGGCCGTTGCGGAGCGTCTTGGTGCCGGTGCCGGCTTCGTCCTGCATGTAGCTGCGCATTTCGGCGACATACATCGCGCCGTCGGCATCCCACACGGCGAGGACCGGCTGTTCGACGAGCGGCTCGGCGGCGATGAGTTCCGCGATGTAGCCGGGGGGCAGCACGAATGAGTCGCGCTCCTCGGCGGGCGTGAGCACGGCGGCGACGTTGGCTTTCTTTTTCGCCTGCCAGGAGGTTCCGGCGGAAGCGGGCGCGGGTGAGGGGGCTGCTGCGGCAGTGGTGATTGGTTTTCCGAGCGCCGACCACGCGAGCGTGTGCGGCCATACGAAGGAGGTGCGCTCGGGCGACGGGAAATTTGCCGGGACGTCGAGCGTGACCCGGCCGGTGGCGAGATATTCGGCGCTGCGCACGAGGACGGTTTGAAAACCGACGCAGCGCAGGGCGTCCCAGTCGGTGTCGCCCTTCCATGCATGGCCGAGCGTGTTCACGAGCACGCGGCCCCTGCCGTAGGTGACTTCCCAGATCACGGGCTCATGCCGGCCGCTGCCGCGCTGCTGGGGATCGGAAAACGCGCTGGCAAGGATCGTGAGGTTCTGTGCGGGGCCGCGGTTGTGATGGTAGAGCTCATCCTTGCCGTGGAGCCAGGTGGTCGGGAGGCCGCGGAGCACGGGATGATCGGGCTGGCGATGAGTGACGACGTAGGGATGCCGGGCGCCGTGGCCGGTCGCGGCCTCGGGACAACACTCGACCGCGCGGCCGGTCGCAGGATCGATGGAGAGACTCGTGCCGAAGCCGGCCTTGCGCCAGCCGAGGCCGATCATGGCGTTGAATTCCGTCCAGTCGGCGAAGGCATTGTTGGCGGCGTGCACGACGAGCACGGCGCCGCCGTTGCGCACGTAGGCGATAAACGCCTCCTGCATGGGCCGGGGCCAGGCGGGACCGTTGTAGTTGAGAATCACGGCGGCGTGGCGGGAGAAATCCGGGAGCCACTTATCCCAATCGGTCTGCCCCTTCGCGCGGGCGGAGCGGACAAGGTCCTCCTGGCGCTGCTTTGCGGCGGCGAAATCTGCATCGCCTGCCGACGGCGCGCGCAGACCGGACGGCGATTTTTCCTCGGGCGCGGTGGCGACCTCGACTTCGAAGAGGCCCGTGCCGGTCAGAGTGGCCCGCAAGGCATCGGTGGTCGTGCGCCAGTCGTGGTTATTGCGTCCGTCGACGATGAGGATCTTGGACGGAGCGGTGGAGGCGAGGGCCGCCGACGCGGAGAAAGCGATCAGCAGCGCAAGGCGGAGGAAGAATCGGGCGCGAGACACGGGGACGAAGGGGTGGCGGGTGGGGCGGGAGGAAGGGAAGGACCAAGGTCCAAGGTCCAATGTCTAATGACCAATGACTAATGTCTATTGTCTGATGATGGTGGTGGGTGGTGTCAGGACATCCTATCCATGGGGTGATAGCGGGGAGATTAGGGGTGGCGGTGGCGGCGCTCGAAGTGTTTGATGATGGTGTAGCCGACGCCGGCGATGCCGCTGAGGGCGGCGGGGAAGAGGAGGGTGTCGTAGCCGAAATGGTTGTAGCCGATTGTGCCGATCAGACCGCCGCCAAAGAAGCCGAGGAAGAGGACGCCGTAGATGCGGAAGCGAAACCAGTCGACCGGCGTGCCGCGGAGGAGGTGGCCGACGGCGATGCCGAGGTCGGTGACCATGCCGGTCATGTGCGTGGTGCGCATGGTGGAGCCGCTGTAGGTGCTGACCATGGCGTTTTGCAGGCCGCAGGCGCCAGCGGCGAGGTAGTCACCGATGTTGGCGTCGCGGCGGAGGAAGTAGACCGAGGCGAAGAGGGCGGCGGATTCGAGCGAGAGGGCGACGCCGTAGCGACGGCCGAGGCGCAGGGAGGATTGGCGGATGATGGCGCCGCTGATCACGCAGCCAATGAAGAAGGCCAACAGGATGGAGAGCGCGTGGAGCGCGAGGCCGTAGTTGGTCTGCCCGAGACCGATGCCGAGGAAGGTGACGGTGCCGCTCATGTGGCTGAGCGCCTGATGGTGCTGCCCGAGGAAACCGACGGCGTTGATCGTGCCGGCGGTGGTGGCGAGGGCGAGGCCGCCGAGATAGACCCAGAACGGAGGGACGGCGTGGCGAAGCATGGCGGGAGGGCGAGAGGCGGGGCGTCAGCGCGTGGCGAGCACCTCACGAGCGCGGACGAGCGCGTCGTCGAAGTGGGCGCGGATGTTCTTGCGGCCGAGGCGCGCGATGAAGCCGGCCTGCGTCATCATCTCGAGCGGTTGGCGGTGCGGACCGCTGAGGATGACGGTGCCGCCGGCGGCCTGCATGCGCTCGACGATGCTCTCAAGGGCGTTGAGGGCGGTGGCGTCCATGGCGGGGACGAGTTGCAGCCGGAGAATGAGCACGCGCGGCAGGCCGCGGGCGCGGAGCAGGGCATCTTCCATTTTCTCGGCGGCGCCGAAGAAGAACGGGCCGAAGATGCGGTAGACGAGCACGCCCTCGGGGATGTCTTTGCCGTGGGCGATTTGCTCGGCGGTTTCGAGCTCGTCGTGCGTGGTCACCTGCGTGATCTCGGTGGTGTCGGCCATACGCTTGATGAACAACACCGACGCAAGGATCATGCCGACCTCCACCGCGACGACGAGGTCGAAGACGATGGTGAGGCTCATGGTGGTGACGAGCACGAGGGCATCGCTGAGCGGCATCTTGCGCAGGCGGGTGAGCTCGTGCCACTCGCCCATGCGGAGCGCGACGACAATCAAGACCGCCGCGATGGCGCCCATCGGCACGAACTGCGCAAACGAGGAAAAGAAGAGGACGATGAGCAGCAGCGTGAGCGCGTGCACGACCCCCGCGACGGGCGTGCGGCCGCCGGCTTTCACGTTGGCGGAGGTGCGGGCCATGGCACCGGTGACGGGCAGGCCGCAGAAGAACGGGCACACGAGATTGGCGATGCCCTGGGCCACGAGCTCCGTGTTGGAGTCGTGACGATCGTTGATCAGCCCATCGGCGACGACGGCGGAGAGGAGGGATTCGATGGCGCCGAGCAGGGCGATGGTGGTGGCGGGGACAAGGAGCTCGCGGATGCGCTCCAGTGAGACCGTGGGCCAGGTAAACGGCGGGAGACCGTGCGGGATGGCGGCGGGGCCGAATTGCGAACCAACCGTGGCAACGCCGCGGGCCTGCTCCCAGCCGAGCCAGGCGACGACGACGGCCGTGACGATCATGGCCACAATCGCGCCGGGCACGCGGTCGCAGCGCAGGCGGGCGCGGTAGCGCGGCCAGAGGAGAATGAAGACGGTGGATGCGACCGCGAGAGCGAGCGTGGGGAGATTGAGCGACGGGAGGCGGGTGAAGAGCCACGAGATACGCTCGAAGAATTCGCGCGGGGGCGGTTCGCTGGCGGGATAGCCGAGAAACGCGGGGGCCTGCCCGAGCATGAGCGTAACGGCGATGCCCGTGGTGAAGCCGCTGGTGACCGGGTAGGGGATGAACTTGATCAGCGTGCCCATACCCGTGAGGCCCATCAGCACGAGGATCACGCCAGCCATGAGCGTCGCCAGGATGAGGCCATCGAAGCCGTATTTGGCGGAGACCACGAGGGCGACGACCGGGACGAAGGCGGCCGTGGGTCCCGCGATCTGCACGCGACTACCGCCGAGCAGTGCGACGATGAAGCCGCCGATGATGGCGGTGAAGATCCCGATGGCCGGGGAGGGGAAAGGCGTGGCGACGCCCGGCGGAATACTTGCCACACCGAGGGCGAGGGCCAGAGGCAGCGCAATGAGGCCGACGGTGATCCCCGAGAGCGTGTCGGTGAGCAACTGGGGTCGCGAATAGCCCGTGCGGAGGAGGCTGAAGATTCGCGGGGAGAATTTCAGGAATCCGGCAGAAGGGCGGTCGGGCCAGGCAGAGGGATTCATCGGAGCGGTGGGCTCTGATGACGGAGGATAGCCGGCACGGCGGGACATACAACTACGGCGCGGGTGGGGCGCGGAGAGGTAGACCGGCTTCTGTGAGGTATGTGCGGGGCTGAAGGGAGGCGGGCGCGCGATCGGACGATTGCTCAAGTTCGCGGCGGCGGCGCGAGACGTGGGGCGCAGACGAAGGAAAGGGTGGACCGAAGTCCGCCCTACGCTCTGAAGGACGGGAAACTATTTCCCGAGGACGGTTTTGAGGACGCGGCCGAGATCGGTCACGCGGTAGGGCTTGGTGAGGTAGCCGCAGAATCCCAGGTCGAGATACTTGCGGGCCATGTCGTCGTTGTCGTAGCCGCTGGAGACGATCGCGCGAACCTCGGGGTCGAGTTTCTTGAGTTCGAGGAAACACTCCTCGCCGCCCATGCCGCCGATGACCGTGAGGTCCATGATCACGGCGTCGTAGGGGCGGCCAATGTTTTGATAGCGTTTGTAGAGGGCAATGGCCTCCTCGCCGTTCTTCGCGAGGTCGAACTTGTAGTCGAGGCTCGTGAGCATGTTGGCCGTTAGCGCGGAGATCTTCGCATCATCGTCCATGAAGAGGACGCGGCCGGTGCCAAAGCGGATCGACGGGGCCCGCTTGGCTTGAACTTCGACGGGCTTGCCGGCCTTGGGGAGATAGACGGTGAACGCCGTGCCGACGCCGACCTGGGTGTCGAGGCCGAGCTGGCCGCCGTGTTTGCGCACGATGGAGAGCACGGTGGCGAGGCCGAGGCCGGTGCCGTGTTTCTTCGTGGTGAAGAAGGGATCGAAGATCTTTTCGACGTGCTCGGGCTTGATGCCGGTGCCGTTGTCGCGGACCTCGAACTCCACGTAGTCGCCTGCCGGGAGCGCGGGGACTTGGTCGTCGGCGAGCGTGATATTGGCGGCGCGGATCTGCAGGCGCGGCCGGTGCGGCGGTATCGGCATGGCCTGGAGCGCGTTGACGACGAGGTTTTGGAAGACCTGGAGAATCTGCGCGCGATCGACCTGCACGGGTTCGAGGCCCTCTTGGTAGTCCTTGGATATCTCGGCGGTCGAGGCGGCGGCGGCGATCTTGAGCGAGTCCTCGAGGATGTCCTTCGGGGCGCAGACGGATTGCGTGCCGGTGCCGCCCTTGGCGAAGGCGAGGAGCTGTTTCGTGAGGCCCTTGGCAGTGAGGCAGGCTTTCTCGGCGTCCTCGAGGGCGGAGCCGTCGCGGGCATCCTTGGCCAGTGAGACCGCGCCGAGGATCGTGGTGAGGAGATTGTTGAAGTCGTGGGCGATGCCGCCGGCGAGGAGGCCGAGGGATTCGAAGCGGTTGGACTTCACGAGCTCCTCGGGTGTGAGCGTCATCTCGTCGGGATTGCGGAAAACGACGACGACGCCGCGGGCTTTGCCATCGGGCGCGAAGGCGGCGCGGGCGGTCCAGACGATGGGCGTGGCCGGATCGCTCTCGGTAATCGCGGCGAGGGCATCGGAGGCGATGAGCGGCAGCGGTTGGTCCGTGGCGAGAGCCCGCTCGACCGGATCGTCGCCGGGACGGCGGCTCTGGCGGTCGACGAGGCGGAAAATGTCGGCGATGGACTGGCCGCGGATCTGCTCGATCGGCAGGTGGAGGAGCTTGGCGGCGGGAGCGTTGGCGGCGATGATCTTGCCGCGGGCATCGGTGATGAGGACGGACTCGGCGAGCGTGGCGAGGGTCTCGGCGACGAGGGCGGGCGGGAGCGCATCGGACTCGCTGGAGCCGGCAGCGGAGAGATCGGCGGGCAGGGGAACGGCAAAGCCGACGACGCGGGCGAGGTCGCGCTTGCGCGTGAGGCTGCGGTGCGCGCCGAAGAGGACGGCTACGGGGCGACCATCCTTGCGGTTGAGCCGGACGACTTCGGTAAACGAGCTGTGACCGGGCGCGCGGGAGAGGAGCCACGTCTCGACGCCGCCGGGAGCCTCCTCGGGCGGGAGCGCGGCGGCGAAGGAAGCGGGCGCGGGGGCGAGCTCACCTTCGGTGTAGCCGAGGAGTTTTTCCCAGGCAGGGGAGAACCAGAAGAGCCCGTTGGCGAAATCGAGCTCGAAGGCCGCGAGCGGGCCGCCGCCGCTGAGATCCTGGATGCGGGCGTCGTTGGCGAGGGATTCCTCCTCGAGCTGTTTGCGGTCGGTGATGTCGAGGTGGAAGCCCACGACGCGCTCGAGTTCGCCGGTGGCGGAGGTCATCTGGAGGCCCACGCTCTGGACCCAGACCCAGTGCCCGCGGCGGTGCTTCATCCGGAATTCGACGCTGAACGGCCGGGCGCCGACGGTGAGCTTGCGCCCGAGCTGGTCGGGTGCAGCGCCGGTGTCGTCGGGGTGGATGAGATTGTGCCAGGAATCGAGCGTGTCGGGCAGCTCGGCATCGGCGTAGCCGAGGATTTTTTTCCACGCGGGCGAGAAGCGGATGTGATGCGCCGCGAGATGAAGATCGAAGAAGCCGGCGGCGCCCTTGTCGGCGAGGAGGGCGAGGGCGGCGGTGCGCTCGTCCGGGGCGGAGCCGGCGGAGGCGGTGGCCGTGGGCGGAGCCGGCGGCTGCACGGTGGCGAGATAGGTCGCGGACGGACCGGCGATTTTCTCGAGTCGCACCTGCACATCGCGCGGCGCGCCATCGCGGGGCTGGGCGGCAAAAGTGGCCGTCTTATCCAGCGCGCTGATCAGAATGGCGTCCCACTGGGCCTCGAGGAATTCGGGATCGCTGGAGACGATCTCAAACGCGAACAAGGCGGCGAAGGCCTCGCCGACCAAGTGATCGCCCTCGACCTGCCAGAGGCTGCGGGAGGCGGCGTTGGCGTGAGTGACGCGCCCCGCGGCATCGAGCAACAACACCGCCGGCAACGCGGCGGAGGCCACGTGGGCGGGGCTGCGACTGGCGGTGGTCTCGCTCAAATTAATTCTTATGAAGCCACGTGCGGACGCGCTTGGCGAGGAAATCGATGTAGGGCGGCTGGTCGTTGAGGCAGGGGATCTGCTCAAACGTTTCGCCACCGGCCTCCATGAACGTCTCTTTGCCCTCGCCGCGGATTTCCTCGAGCGTCTCGAGGCAGTCGGCCACGAACGCCGGACAGAGGATGAGGAGGCGCTTCTTGTTCTCCTTGGGCAAGCGGACGAGCTCGAAATCGGTAAACGGACTCAGCCACGGCTCGCCGGCGAGGCGCGATTGGAAAGACACCGAGTAGCGATCGGCCGGGATGCCGAGCTTGGCCACCAGCGCGCGCGTGGTCGCGAGACACTGGGCCTTGTAGCACGTGGATTGGACGGCGTTGCAGGTGTTGCAGCAATCGGCGACGGTGAGGCAGTGGGCCTTCGACGGGTCGCCCTTGCGGAGGTGGCGCTCGGGGATGCCGTGGTAGCTGAACAACACGTAGTCGTGCGGCTGCTGGAGGTAGGGCGCGGTGACGGCGGCGAGGGCCTCGATGTAGTCCGCATCGGCGTAGAATGGCTGCACCGATTCGACGCGGAGTTTCGGCGACTGGCGGGCGGCCTCCTCGTAGACTTTGACGACGACCGTCTCCCACGAAGACATGGCGTAGTGGGGGTATTGCGGGAAGAGGAGGATCTCCTCGACGCCATCGGCGATGATCTGCGCGATCACCGAGGCGATCGACGGCGTGCCGTAGCGCATCGCGAGGTAGACCGGAGCGGCGGAGCCCAGCTGGGCGGCGAGTTTCTGCTGCACGCTCTTCGACGTGACCACGAGCGGGGAGCCCTCCTTGGTCCAGATCTGCTCGTAAGCGTGCGCAGACTTGGGCGCGCGAAACGTGGTGATGATGCCGTTGACGAGCAGCCAGGCGGCGAAGCGGGGCTTGAGATCAATCACGCGCTCATCGCCCAGGAACTCGCGCAAGTAGCGGCGGACGTCCGGCACGGACGTGGAATCAGGCGAGCCTAGATTGACGAGGAGGACAGCGCGTTTGGGCATGCGCCCGAATTCGTCCGGAGAAACGGCGGGATGTCAAACGGGGCAGCCGGGTTGGGCCGCACCGCGGAGCGCCGGCACCGCGAGGCGGAACCGCCAAACCACGCCACGCGTTTCGCGTCGCCGAGTCTAGCGCGCGGCGGCGCGGCGGAGGCGGTCGTTGATCGCGTCGGCGAGGCCGGCGTGCCCAGGGGCGAGCTCGACGTGGATCCGCGCGAAGCCGGCGTGGTCGAGCTGGCGGAGGACGGCAAAGAGCCGGTGGGCCACGCGGCCGAGATCACCGCGCGAATCCAGCCAGAAAAGGTTGGTCGCAGCCGTGCGTGAGCGGATGGTGGGTTTCGCGAGAAACACCCAGGCGTGCGTCGGGCCGCTGCGTGCGATCGCCGCCGGCGTGAAGCAGGGGTGCAATTGCACGGGCGTGTGCGGGCTGTAGTGGCGGGTGAGCAGACCGGGCGCGATCTGCGCAGCGGCGGCGGGTTGCCGGCGGCGGCGCGGGGCGAGCACGGGCTGTCCGAGGGTCTCCTCCAACTGGGCGCGCGAGATGGCGCCGGGGCGGAGCAGGCGGGGGCGCGCCGGATCGCGGAGATCGACGATGGTCGATTCCAAGCCCACTGCGCAGGGGCCGCCGTCGAGGATGTGGCTGATCTTGTCGCCGAGACCGGCCTGGACATGTGCGGCGGTGGTGGGGCTCACGTAGCCAAACGGATTGGCGCTGGGGGCGGCAAGGGGCACGCCGGCCAGACGAATGAGTCGGCGGAAGAGCGGGTGTGACGGCTGGCGCACGGCGACACTCGGCAAGCCGGCGGAGACGATGGCGGGCACGAGGTCGGTCTTCGGGAGGACCAGCGTGAGCGGGCCGGGCCAGAACTTTTGCGCGAGGAGGAGGGCCGGGGCGTTGACGTGTGCGAGGCGCGCGAGATCGGCGAGGGCGTCGATATGGACGATCAGCGGATCCGTCTGCGGCCGGGCCTTGGCGACGAAGATCTTTTCACACGCCGCGGGATCGAGGGCGTTGGCCGCGAGGCCGTAGACCGTCTCGGTGGGTGCGGCCACCAGCCCGCCGCGGCGCAACACCCGCGCGAGCGTGCCGAGATTGCGCGCCGTGCCCGCGTAGGTGCGGGCGCGACGGGGGCGCGGAGCTGGGGAGGGTTGGGCAGGACGACAGGCAGACATCGGTCGGTCTTGGTGGCAGCGCGACGGCTGGGCGGCAAGGCTGGAGGGCGGGGGGGGAGATGGGGGAAGGGGGCGAGAGGCGAGAGGCGAGGGGCGATGGGCGAGGGGCGAGGGGGAGTCGGGTGGGTGGGCTGCTGAGATGAGCTTTTCGGCGGTTGGGTCGCGCTGATCGACGTCTGCGCCCGTCTTTTCGCCATCTCTATTGGTCTGGCCGCGATCTTTAGCGGCCCGCAGGGACAAACCGCGCCCGAAAGCCCGTTGCGGTTTCCCGAAAGGGCATTTTGCGTCACCTTTTGGGCGTTTCGGAAAACCTTTTGGCCATTTCCGTTTACCGGGAGGCCGTTGCTGAACGCCTTTTGGGCATTGGGGAACGCCGGAAGCCCATTCCGGTTTACCGAAAGGGCATTTTGCGTCACCTTTTGGGCATTTCGGAAAACCTTTTGGCCATTTCCGTTCACCCGGAGGCCGTTGCTGAACGCCTTTTGGCCATTGGGGAACGCCGGAAGCCCATTTCGGTTTACCGAAAGGGCATTTTGCGTCACCTTTTGGGCGTTGCGGAAAACCTTTTGGCCATTTCCGTTTACCCGGAGGCCTTTGCTGAACGCCTTTTGGGCATTGGGGAACGCCGGAAGCCCCTTTCGGTTTACCGAAAGGGCATTTTGCCTCACCTTTTGGGCATTTCGGAAAACCTTTTGGCCGTTTCCTTTTACCGGTAGGCCGTTGCGGAACGCCTTTTGGCCATTTTGAAGAGCCGAAAGCCCATTTCGGTTTCCCGAATGGCCATGGCTGATTACCTTTTGACTGTTTCGAGAACCTTTTTGGCCCTTTCCATCTGCTGAGCGGCCATCGCCGATTACCTTTTGGGCCGCCTCCTTTACCCGGCCGGCCTTTCGACGGCCGCCGAGGTCGGATGGGAGGGCACTATGGCCGCACTGGCTTCCGCCAACGCCCGAGGCAGGTGCGCTTTCGGCCTTCTGCCCACCCGGCCCTCACCCATCCAGTGGCGAGCGCACCCCGAGCCCCGGCTTCTGCATCACATGCGTGTAGATCTGCGTCGTCTCCACGCTCTCATGCCCGAGGAGCTCCTGCACTGTCCGGATATCCGTGCCTGCCTCCAGCAGGTGCGTGGCGAAACTGTGCCGCAGCACATGGGGTGTCACGCGTTTGGTGATCTTCGCGCGTTCTGCTGCGCGCTTTAGTATCCGCTGAAATGTGGTATCGATCACATGATGCCTGCGCCGCGCCCCGGTCACCGGATCGATACTCGCCTCCCGAGAAGGAAATAACCACTGCCACTCCCACTTCTCACCGGCGCGTTGGTATTTGGCCGCCAGCCCCTCCGGCAGCCAAACCCCCGGTAGGCCCTCCGCTCGGTCGGCTTCGAAAAGAGGACGCAGGCGCGCGAGCTGCCGCTCCAGTGGCGCACGCAATGATTCCGGCAACACCGTCACGCGGTCTTGGTCGCCTTTGCCCCCGTGCACCACCACACAGCCCCGCGCCAAATCCAAGTGGTGCACCCGCAGGCGCAGGAGCTCCATCAGTCGCAGTCCTGCCCCGTAGGCCAGCTCCGCCATCAATCGCTCGGTGCCGTCCAACTCCGCAAACAGTCGCTTGCACTCCTCACGCGATAACACCGTCGGTATTCTCCTCTGTGGTGCCGCCCGGCGAAAATCGATGTCGCCCAATTGACGGTGTAGACCCTCGTGCAGGAGAAATACGAGCGCGTTGAGTGCTTGTTTTTGCGTTGAAGGACTGGCTCTCCGCGTGACCGCCAGCTCAGTCAAAAATGCTGCGACATCCCCCGCTTCCGCTGCATAGGGCGACCGCGGCGCGAGGAACCGGGCAAAACGGGCCGCCCACCCCCGATACGTCTCTTCGGACCGCCATAGCAGTCCCTTGCTGCGCGCCGCCTTGATCAGATCGCGCTCCCAATCGGCCCCGCCCTGATCATCCGCGGCCGGCGGCGGCAGGGAGCCGCGCGCTGGCTCCCTGACCGCCGGTCTTGCTAGCGCCGCCGGTGGGGGCTGCTTGGCACCGGCCGGTCCCGCGCTGAGCGGTGCCGCCAGCCCGACCGCCGATCGCTTGGCCGCTTGAAAGAACCATCGCAGCGGGAGCCGCGCACCGTTTGGGCCTTGTCTCGTCCGGTCCGCCAAATATTCCTTCGCCAGCATGATCGTCGCCGGCGCCCTCCTGACCTTGCACAGATGTAGAAACGCGAGAATTTCCCGACGATATTCCGCCTGCTGGGCCTCGGGCCAACCGGTGCTCGCGAGTGCAGATTTCCAGCTAGGAAACGACACTGCTTCGGTTTCGTGGCTCATCGGCCGAGTGCAGCTTTACGCGGCATCGGTATCAACCGCAAAAAGCTGCACCCAGCCTCGGCTTACCTCTGAAGCAACCGCTGGCACCCGCTTCTCCATGCACCCTGCAAAAGCTGCACCCAGTGCAGCCGAATAACACTGTTCGGCAAAAGAATCCGATGGATACGGCACACCACGAGTCCGAAGGGAATCTCAGTTCCCTGTTTCACAAAGCGGCAAGCTTCGCGATCTATGCTATTGTTGCGTCTTTCGTGCTCCAGTTCATCTACGGGAAGATTTGGCTGAGGCTATCTCCGGATGCCGCGCGCCTGGTCGGATTTATCCCGACCATTGCCATCATCTCGGCGATTCCGGCAGGTTTCATCGCCTTGTGCGGCATTCCCCGTTACGGTCGAAGAAAGCTGCTCTGGAAGGGGTTGATCGGGATGATCCTGCCCATCGTGCTTTTCGTATTTGTTGTTTACTACAGCGCTTACCTTCGATCCCGGATCATCGAGGAGACTCAGAAGATGGAGCAGAAGAAATGAAGAAAGAGCCGAACCAGCCGCCACAGACAACTCGGGCCTGCGGCCCTCGTGTCTGAGCTCAGACGTTCGGCAGAAGAATCCCATGGTCGTCGCGACAATTGTAATCGTTGTTATCGCCGCTCTCATTTGGAGGTTTCGCCCGCGCCGCGGCCACGAACACGGTTTCAGATATGTTTACGTGAATCAGGATGGCACGGCCAGAGAGCTGTCACCTGCTGACCAAGCCTATCTTTCTGAAGAGTTTTCCGGCGGTGACGGCGGTCGGCCCTACATTAAGAGCAGTTACGAGAGCACGGACGGTTGGGGCAGCCAATCTGGTTTTATCGAGCGTCGACGCGTTCCGTCACGTGTTGCGATATCGCCGGTGCATCCAGACTACGACGCCCGCGAGAAAGAATTCAGGCAAGACATGCTTGGCTCCCACCGTGCGGCCGGGGATATAATTGAGACCAATCCCGATGGTTCCATTACGTGCACTCCGAATCCGAAACTTCCGACCAAGGAGAGATTCGAGCTTTCCCGGAACTATGTCTTAGCAGAGCAGCGGCGCCGAGAGGGGTTGGCCAAGATTTAGCATGAAAAGAAAGAAAGAGAATAGTTTCAGGTTTGAAGTGCGACAGAAGTGAAGCGTTGGCGGCGGAGGAAGTAGGCGCGAGAACCTGACGGGAAGGCCTTCGGTTGCGCCCGAGGACAGGAGCCGAAGAGCTTGCCGCAGGGCGCAACCCAAGGCCGGGGGACGACAGACAGCCCGTAGTAGACTTCATGGGGGGTGCGGTAACTCCGAGGGCTCCGTTGCACCGTAGCGCGCAGCGGGACCCTGGTGGAACCAGCCCGTCTCGACAGACAGCGCGCCGTGACCATGTCACCACCGCAGCGCGCTCCGTCGCCATCGCGGCCACCGTCGGCCACGGCCATCACGGTCGTATCGTGGTGGACATCGAGCCCCGCCTATTTAGTCGTCGTTCCCATGAGCACGACTCCGTCTCTCCTTGTTTCGGTGGTGGTTCGCGCTTCCGCCCCACCCCTGCGGATCGGCTCCGGCTCACCCCGGCGAAACCCCCGCGCCCGGGGACCAGCACCCTCTTTTTTCGCTGCGTCGTTCACGCAGCTATAATGTCTCGGCAGAAGAATGAACCCCGACTACATTCTACTCACAGGCGTAAAAGACCCGAAGCGCGTGGAAGGCTACTTCGCGTCAAACCTCGTCGACGTCGCGTATGCTGAGCCGCTTTCCTCGGACAAAGTTAAGATCCTCGTTGAGCGCGATACCGACCTGCGAAAAGAAGAAGATGTGAGCTGGATCCTCGAACTGGTTTTCGACGCGCTGCGAAAGAACGACGAGGATGAGTTTTCCACTGAGATTGTCCTCACGGCTTAGCGCGATGAAAGAAGAGCCGAACCAGCCGCTACAGCGCAACGCCTCGACGGGGTCTGTTTCGAATTTCGAGTCGCCAGCTCGGCGTGGCTGACCAGTGATCGTTGGGCAAAGCAAGATGAAGCCGCCGAAGTGTAAGGTCTTTCCGCCGTCCGTTCGTTACCTTGAAAAGGTCATTCGGTCGCTTCAGTATGACGGCGAGACGCTGGTCATCGACATCCAGGGCCAAGAATTTTCATTTGCGCGCGTGATTTTCAGGAAGGTCATCGGATTTCGCGTGCTGGACGAGCGCGACCTGTGCGAATTCTGGAACACCTATTCGGAGCCAACTGGCTGGCTCTACGAAGTTGAAGAAGGAGGTTGGCTTGAGTTGGAGTCGAAGAGAGAGCTCTTCAATTCGCCGGTGTTTTGTCCGGAACTCAAAGAGTATTTCCTCGTCGACGACAAATGCGTCAGTGTGTTGTCAGCGGAGCCGCCAGAGATCCTAGACCTTGGAATCGATCCAAAATGAAGCCAACCAGTCGCTACAGCCAACTCGGCCCTGCGGGCCTCGTGTCTGAGCTCAAACGTTCGCCGGAAAAATTATGGGCATTGAAATCTACCTCGCACGATGGAAGGACGGAACCTTCACGTTCCTCTTCGGACAGAACCAGAAGACGATCCTTCACGCATTGGACGCCACCGGTGATCCCGGGGAAGCAGAGGTCCGAGTAGTTCCACCTGCGCTGATGCGAAATGTCACATTCGACCAGAAGAAGAAGAATTCGGACATGTTTGAGATCGATGCTGATGTCGAGTTGATGATCTGGCGGGAGTGTAAGCGGCAGGTTTGGCCGCTTGAGGCACTCGGCTCATGAAGAAGAAAAGAAGGGCGAACCAGTCGTCAGAACCAACGCGCGGGACTGGGCCGCGATTGCGCATGGCCCGAGTGCGCTCGCCCCGGCCTTTTCATTCACAAAAGACGGCTTGTGCCGAACCGCGCGCGGCTCACCTGTGAGTTAGGCAAAATGAGCAGTCTCACCGAGCGCGATTGGAAATATCTATCCGGCATCCGAAAGGAGCTGCTGGAGGAGCTTTCGCGCCGCATCAACGCCGAGGTAGCTACGGCCGTAAAGCGCACGGATCTGAGCGAGAACGAAAAGAGGCGTGAGGTTTACAGACTCGTCCAGGATCGTGATGGCGACATTGCGGCGGCATTCGACGACTGGAGCAGAAGCAAGATGTTCTTCGTGGCCTTGGTGTGGCGTCGTTTGGGCCTGCTCGAAGATCGGCATCTCGAGCATCTGACGCCGGAAGGTGCTAGATCGCTTAACGAGTTTTCGCTCCTCCTAAAGCCGAACCAGCCGCCAGATACAACGCGCGGGCGGTGACCGCAATTCGCCTGGCCCAGCTCCGCTCCTTATTGTCCGTTTTTCAGAAAGGCTCACTCCACGCTCGCCCGCTCGCGGGTCTCACCGTTAATGCTCGGCAAAGAATCTTCCCCTATGTTCTGGCGCAAAAAGAAAGAACCTCCGGTGCTCAGCAGTAATCCAACGCCCGCCTCGGCGCCGACAGCTTCTCCGGCGTTTCGACAAGGTCTCCGACAAGAGTTGGAGGCTGTCGACGCGAAGGACGACATCGTTACGGCCGGCATAGGCATGATTAACTCTGGCGCCAAAGAACTGATGCGCGGATGGCTTCGCGCTTTTGGTCAGGCTGACGTTTTTCTGCTCACCGTGGAAGCGCGGCCCGAAGGTGTGTTTTGTTTCGGCCCGAACGGATCATCTGACTTTGTGCTGGTTTTCACACGCCTCGACCTTGCTGAAGCATGCATTCGAACCATGCCCACGTTGAAAATCGCGCCGAAGTGCAAGGGCACTGAAGTATTGAAGCTGGCCCATTCGGCCCAAAAAGGCGTTTGGATTAATCTCCTACACGAAGCGTGTTCCGTGAGCTTTCCAGCCAGCGCGATTCGGACGCTCCTGGAGGAAGCTCAGCGCACATGATCGACTGCAGATGGAATCGTTTCAGGTTTGAAGAGCGACAAAAGTGAAGCGGTCGCGGCGCTTGAAGCAGGCGCAGGAAGCTGAGAGGTGGGCTTTGAGTCCTGGCCGGAGTCAGGGGGATCTTGGCGAGGGGCGTGCGAAGTGGCGATGGCGCCTCCGAGTCACTGTCAGCGCCGGCATTTGCCTCGTATCGTGGTGGACATAACTCCGAGGGGCTTCTGCGCCGCGGCGGGCGGGATGCGAGGTGAAGACGACCGTCGCGAGGGGCGATGAAGCAGAGCGGCGACTTGCAATGATTTGATCACAGTGGGCCGAGCACGCCGATGTGCGCGAGGGGCAGAGAGCCCGGGCTGAAGCACCGGGCTACGGGGCTGGGGGTGGGCGGGCGCGGCTTTGCGCTGGCGGGGGAAACTTGCGTCCGAACGAGCGCGTGCCGGGACGCAGCGCCTACCGCCAACGAACGAGCGATGGCGTGTGCGCGGGCGGGGAGCCAGGGCTGAAGCTCCGGGCTACGGGGCTGGGGGTGGGCGGGCACGGCTTTGCGCTGGCGGGGGAAACTTGCGTCCGAACGAGCGCGTGTCGGGACGCAGCGGCCACGGCCAACGAACGAGCGATGGCGTGTGCGAGGGCGGGGGAGCCCGGGCTGAAGCACCGGGCTACGGGGGAGATGGAAACGAGCGGGGTGGGGGCTACGCGGCGCGGCCGCGGCAGGACTGGATGGTGGCGATGAGGCGGTGGATGTTTTCGGGGGCGATGCGGTCGACGACGACGGTCGGGGCGTAGTTGGCCTCGAGGTCGAGGTGGAGTCCGTCTTCCTCGCCGGGGCGGATGAAGGCGGCGACGAAGTCCATGCCGCCGCGGGGCTTGATCCAGCGGTAGTAGGTGTCGACATCGTCGGATTCGACCAGCACGTCGAGTTTCAGGAAGACCGAGCAATAGAGCGTCAGATCGCGGAAGGACGCGAACCACGTGGGCGGAGTGACCAACTGATCACGAATGATGAGTGGCATAGCGGGAGCTGGAATAGCAGAGAGCTTACCAAGTTTCCGCGGCGCGCGTTTTTTTGGCGTTGCGGCGGGGAGTGGGGCGTTCACCGCTAGCTGTCCGTCATATCGACCCATTTTTCCATGAGTTCATCCCGCAAACCTGTCCTCCTCGTGATCCGTGATGGTTGGGGCAAAAATCCCGACGCCACCCAAAACGCGACCAACGCCGTCTATCTCGCGAAGAAGGCGTGCGACGATGCGTTGCAGGCGAAATACCCGCACACGCTGGTCTCGGCGAGCGGGCTCGATGTCGGGCTGCCGGATGGACAGATGGGCAACTCGGAGGTCGGGCACGAGAATATCGGCGCGGGCCGGATCGTGGACCAGGAGCTGGTGCGGTTGAACAAGTTGTTTTCCGAAAAGCAGCTCGCGACGAATCCGGTGTGGCAGAAGGCCGTGGCGCGGGTGAAGGCTTCGCCGACGGCGAAGTTGCACCTGATGGGCATCGTGTCGGACGGCGGCGTGCACGGCATGTTGGAGCATCTCTACGGAATTTTGCGGCAGGCGAAGGAAGATGGCCTGACGAAGCAGCAGGTGTTTATCCATGGTTTCACGGATGGGCGCGACACGCCGCCGACCGGTGGCCTGGGCTATATCCAACAGGTCGAGGCGCAGTGCGCGGCGATCGGCGTGGGCACGATCGCGACGGTGTGCGGTCGCTTCTGGGCGATGGACCGCGACAACCGTTGGGAGCGCGTGCAGAAGGCCTACGACATGCTGACGGGGCGCGCGGCGGTCGCGACGGCGACGAGTGCGACGGCGGCGGTGCAGGCTTACTACGACAAGCCGCTGAGCGAAACGCAGAAGGGTGACGAGTTTGTGCCGGCGACGTGGATCGTGGGGGCCGAGGGCAAGCCGCTCGCGACCTTTGCGAATGGCGACGCGGTGCTCTTCTATAACTACCGCGGCGACCGTCCGCGCGAGATCACGCGGGCGTTTGTGATCGATGGCTTCAAGGAATTCGACCGCGGGGCGAAGCTCGATCTCTACTATGCGACGATGACGGAGTATGAGGCGGGCCTGCCGGTGAACGTGGTCTCGGGCAAGCCCGAGGCGCTGAAGAACATCCTCGGCAAGGTGGTGAGCGACGCGGGCATCGGGCAATTCCGCTGCGCGGAGACGGAGAAGAATCCGCACGTGACCTTCTTCTTTAACAACTACCGGAAGGATCCGTTTCCCGGGGAAGAGCGCGCGTGCCCGGCGAGCCCGAAGGTGCCGACCTACGATATGCAGCCGGAAATGTCGGCCGCGGAAGTAACCGTGGCGGCGAAGGCGGCGATCCTCTCGGGGAAGTTTGGCCTCGTGGTGGTGAACTATGCGAACCCCGACATGGTGGGGCACACGGGCTCGCTGCCGGCGACGGTGAAGGCCGTGGAGGCGACCGACCGCGGGGTGGGGGAGCTGCTCGCGGCGCTGGAGAGTGTCGGCGGTCGCGCGGTGATTTGCGCCGACCATGGCAATGCCGAGCAAATGTGGGACGCGGCGCTGAAGCAGCCGCACACGGCGCACACGCTGAATCTCGTGGAGGTGTTTGCGGTGGGCGAAGGCTTCGTCGCGGGCCAAACCAAGATGCGCAGCGGCGGGCGCCTGGCCGACATCGCGCCCACGGTGCTCCACCTGATGGGCCTGCCCAAGCCGGCGGAGATGACCGGCGAGAGTCTGGTGATCGGCTAATCCGGCCGGATTCCCGCCCGGAGAATCTGTTTGCGCACCCTTTGCCGGGTGCGTTCTTGTGTCCGACTCTTTTCCATCATGCACCGCACCCATCACTGTGCCCAGCTCACCACGGCCGACATCGGCGCGACAGTCTCGCTCCTCGGCTGGGTGGACTCCATCCGCGACCACGGCGGCATCCTCTTCATCGATTTGCGCGACCGCAAAGGCATCACGCAGGTGATGTTTGACCCGAAGGCGAATGCCGCGGTGGGCGAGGCGGCGGCGCACCTGAAGGCCGAGTCGGTGATTGGCATCAGTGGCAAGGTCGTGGCGCGGCCCGAGGGCACGGTAAACGCCGCGCTCCCCACGGGCGGCATCGAAGTGGAAGCGACGGCGCTGACGATCCACAATATCTCCGACACGCCGCCCTTCCCGCTCGACGACGTGGGCGGGGACAAGGTGAACGAGGACCTGCGCCTCACGTATCGCTACCTCGATCTCCGCCGGCCGAAGATGCGGAAGAATCTGCAAGTGCGCCACAAGGCGGCGAAGTCGATCCGCGACTACTTCGACTCCCAGGAGTTTATCGAGGTGGAGACGCCAGCGCTCTTCAAGAGCACGCCGGAAGGCGCGCGCGAGTATCTCGTGCCATCGCGCATTCACGCGGGACAATTCTACGCGCTCTCGCAATCGCCACAGCAGTTTAAGCAGATCCTGATGGTGGCGGGCGTGGAGAAGTATTTCCAGATCGCGCGCTGCTTCCGCGACGAAGATCTCCGGGCGGACCGGCAGATGGAGTTTACGCAGGTGGACGTCGAGGCGTCGTTTGTGACGCGCGAGGATATCTACGCGCTCTTCGAGGGCATGTTGAAGAAGCTGTGGAAGGACGTGCTCGGCACGGACATCGTCACGCCGTTTCAACGGATGCCATTCCACGAGGCGATGAACCGCTTCGGAGTGGACAAGCCGGACCTGCGCTTCGGCCTCGAGCTCGTGGACTTCACAGAGCTCTTCAAGACCTCGTCGTTCAAGGTGTTTGCCTCGACGGCGACGGGTGGCGGCGCGATCAAGGCGCTGAATGCAAAAGGCCTCGCCGATCTCACGCAGGGCGAACTGAAGACGCTGGAAGAGATCGCGAAATCGCTCGGCGCGAAGGGCCTCGCCTTCATCAAGGTCGAGGGCGGCGAGTGGAAATCGCCGATCGTGAAATTCTTCTCCGAAGCCGAAAAGGCCGCGCTCACGGCGCAGCTCGGCGTGGCGGAAGGCGACATGATCTTCTTCGCGGCGGCGCCGTGGGAAAAGGCCTGCGCAATCCTCGGCCGCATCCGCCTGGAGGCGGCGGCGTTGCTGCAGAAGCGCGGCAAGCTCACGATCCGCCACGATGACTGGAAGTTCCTCTGGGTGGTCGATTTCCCGCTGATGAGCCACGACGAGGCGGAGAACCGCTACGTCGCGACGCACCATCCCTTCACCGCACCAGTCGCGGAAGACGCGCAGTATCTCGACACCGATCCGAAGAAGGTCCGCGGGCAGCACTACGACGTAGTGCTGAACGGCATGGAGCTGGGCGGTGGCTCAATCCGCATCCACCAGCCGGCAATGCAGAAGAAAGTCTTCGAGGACGTGCTCAAGATCCCGGCCGATGTGGTGGAGAGCCGCTTCGGCTACATGCTCAAGGCCTTCACCTATGGCGCGCCGCCGCACGGTGGTATCGCGTTTGGCCTCGATCGCATGTGTGCGCTGCTCTGTGGCACGACGAGCATTCGCGACGTGATCGCGTTTCCGAAGACCCAGAAGGGCCAGGACCTCATGGCCCAGAGCCCGACGCCCGTCACGGCGAAGCAGCTCAAGGAGCTGCACATCGCGACGGTGATGCCGGAGTAAAAGCCGTTTCGACCTCGGAGCGCCGCGGCGGGGCGGCGCTTGGCATAAGCTCTGCTATTTAGGCAGAGCTTCCGCGCTTTTGCGGATGCGTTGCTCCAGCGGATTTCATCTCACGTCGGTGGCGGACGCAGGAAGGATAGCTTGCGCCTGTTGCCGGGAAAACTAAAACACTGTCAGTCCTTCAACCATCGCACTCGCATGAAACTCATCATCGCCATCATCAAGCCCTTCAAGCTCGAGGAAGTGAAGGAAGCACTCGCCGCCGCCGGTATCGAGGGCATGACCGTCACGGAAGTAAAAGGATTTGGCCGCCAAAAAGGTCACACCGAAATCTACCGTGGCAGCGAATACACCGTGGATTTCCTCCCGAAGGTAAAGGTCGAGGTCGCCGTGGCGGATGAAGCCGCGGGCAAGGCCGTAGATACGATCGTGAAGGCCGCCAAGACCGGTAAGATCGGCGACGGCAAGGTCTTCGTGCTCCCGCTGGAGGAAGTGGTGCGCATCCGCACGGACGAGCGCGGGGAAGCGGCCGTCTAATTCGTTTTTTTCTTTCATGGGCCGGACTCCCAGTGGGTCCGGCCTTTTTTGTGTCCTTCGCCCGGGGGCATAATGAATTACGCAACTCTCGACCCGGGTGGGGAAAGCGAAGTGTTGTCATAATTTCCGAAGAATTCCGCATACAATTTCTCCGCGGCATCGATTTTGCTCATAGGGCGGTGCGTCCATCTATGAATAATATTCGTTCAAAGCCCCATCGTTTGCTTCTCGCGGCTGGACTGGCCCTCGCGGTCAGCTTGTCCGCTCTCGCCCAGACTCCGGCGCCCGCCGCGGCGACGCCGCCTCCTCCCCCGGCCCCCACGCTCGAGCAGCGCATCGGCGCGATGGAAGCGTATTTTCAG
>CANGHW010000062.1 GCA_947453695.1 Opitutia bacterium | reverse complement strand
GCAACTTGAGCCGCGTTCGCTCGCGGTTGATGAATGCGAACATCGCGCCGCTTTTCGGATCCTCGTGCAGTTGCTCGCTCGCCGCGCTCCACAGCCCGTTGAAGGATTTGCGCATGTCCACGGGCTGCACCGCCACGTAAATTTTAACCGCTGCCGGAAACGCGAGCATCGGTTACCCTCGCAGCACTCGCACCAGTTCCGCCAACTCGCCAGGCCGCCCGCCCCGGAGCACTGTTCCGTCCGGCAAACGCACTTCGAGCGGCGCGGGTTCATGCGCCGCTGGCAACGTTGGCAAGCGGACCTCGGCAAACTTGATCCCGCTCTTGGGTGCACTGCTACGCTGCGCCTTCACCACCCAGCCAGCAAACGTTGGATACTTCACTCCCTCGCGCCGGGCAAAGCCCGCCATCGTCAGTCCGCTCCTCTGGAACGCCTGGACCATCTGCGCTCGCCGCTCCGCTGGCGTCACACGCCGTCCGCGCGCATCGCGCTTCTCTCCCGTCTCCACCAACTCCGCTGCAATTGCTCCCATCGGCCCAGCTTACACGCTGCTCGATCCTCCGGCTAGGAGGCACTCGAGCGGACGCTTACAGGAAAGCTCTCCGGATGCTGCTTACATCTGCTCCCGCCGGGCTGCGATGGGCTCCACCGACGGCAAAGACGCACCGGCGGATCGTGAACCGAGGTTCGTAGGCCGTAAGATGAGTCAAGTGTTAGCCAATAGATGAGCACAGGTAGGCTTAGAGTGGGGCGCAAAAACAGGGCGCCGTAGTTCCTGCGGCGCGGGATATGCACTACTACGCGGAGCCACCGGTCATCCTTCAATTCTCGAGGCAATTAGGCTCAATTGAGCCCGAAGTGATGGAAAGCAGAGCTGCGAAGTTTTCCCACGGGATCTGCCGATCTGTGCCAAACGACTCTGCCTGAACTTTGATTTGACGAAGTAGGCGTCGCTCAGCGCGGCACGGGGGCCCGATTCTTGACGTGCTCATCGAAGAGGCGGTAGATGCGGCGATACTCGTCGAGCCAGCTGGAAGGTTCTTTGAATGCGTGCGACTCGACAGGGTAGGGGGCGAACTCGAAGCGCTTTTTTTTCAGTTCAATGAGACGTTGCACGAGGCGGACGCTGTCCTGAAAGAAGACGTTGTCATCGAGCATACCCGAGCAAATGAGGAGCGGATTTCTCAGGCCGGCGGCGAACTCGATGGGTGAGCTCCGCGCGTAGGCGGCGGGGTCTAGTTCGGGCGTGTGGAGTATGTCCGAAGTGTATTCGTGGTTGTAGTGAGACCAGTCGGTCACGGGACGGAGTGCAGCGCCCGCGGCGAAGGCGTCGGGTTCTTTGAAGAGCGCCATCAGCGTGAGGAAGCCGCCATAGGAACCGCCGTAGATGCCGATGCGGGCGCGGTCGACGCCGGCGTTTTTCACGAGCCAGTCAGCGCCATCGAGGTAGTCCTCGAGTTCGGGCGTGCCCATGCGGGTATGGATCGCGGTGCGCCAATCGCGGCCGTAGCCGGCGGAACCGCGAAAATCCATGTCGAGGACGACGAAACCGCGCTGCACGAGGAGTTGATGAAAGAGAAATTCGCGAAAGTAATTGGAGGACCAGCCTTGGTGGGCGTTTTGGAGGTAGCCGGCGCCGTGGACGAACATGACAGCAGGGCGCTGAGCCGCCGGCGTGGAAGAATCGCGGTAAAGGCGGGAAAATACTGGCGTGGCGCCAACGCGCGAAGGGACGGCGACAAATTCGGGGAGGCGGAGGTTAAGCGCATGGAATGCAGCAGAGCTGGTGGCGGTGAGCGCTCTAGCGGAGGCCGTGGGATGTGCAGTCTGAGTGTAGAGCTCGGGCGGCTGCGTGGCGGTGGAGTGCACGAGGAGGAGGTGCTCGTCATCGGCGGAGAGCTCGAAGGTGTTTTCACCACCGAGGCGGGTGACTGCTTCGGAAGTGCCCGTGCCGTCGGCGCGGACGCGGAACACCTCATGGTTGCCAGGATGCGCGACGTTCGCGCGGTAGTAGAACCACTGCGAGTCGCGCGTGAGACGCACACTAGTGACTTCGAATTTGCCGGCGGTGAGCGCGCGGGCCGTGCCTTCGCGGAGGAGGTAGAGGTGACTAAAACCGGATTGCTCGGAAGTAAACCAGAGGGCTGAGCCGTCGGGTAGCCAGTCGAATTCGTTGAACTCGCGGCGGCAGACCCAGGCGGAGTCGGTAAGACGGTCGATTGGGGTAACGTTGGCTGCGGGGAGATTCACCTCGGCTATCCAGCGGTCTTTATTGTCATCGGCCATGAGCATGAGGGCCAGGCGACCGTTCGTGGACCAACGGACGGAAGAACCGGAGTCGACTGAGCGCGGGACATAGATAGCGCGCGATTTCACGGCTGCGGTGGCGTCGGGTGCGGTTGTGTTGGTGGAAATGGCGGAGGCGGGTGAGGCCGATTTCTCGGGTGAATCGGGTGGTGGTGTGGCGGTTGAAGATTTTTCAGCCGCTTTTTTGCGGGCCGCAGCGGCCGTGCGGAGTGAAGCGAGTGGGTCTTGATCAAGACCGGGGAGCGCGGCGAGCGAGAGCGGGCGTTTCTTGGCTGTAGTGAGATCGATGAGGAAGAGAGATTCGGCGCGAGGTTTATTGGTGCCGACGTTCGAGCGGGCTTCCTCTGACTTGGTGTAGCCGTCGGCATTGATGAAAGATGTCACGCGCTCGCGGCGGCCGCGGAGATTGGCGGAGATGGTGCCAACGAGAAGAGTGCGTCCATCGGGAGAGATGCTGACGGTGGAGAGTTCTTTGTCCTTACCGAAGTAGAGCGGGCGGGGCGTGCCGGCGGGTTGGGAGCCGAGGGCTGAGTCGCGATCGAGGCGCTCGCGACGGCGTTCCTCGCGGAGGCGAACGATGTCAAAGAGGCGTTCCTCTTGTTGCGCGAGGAAGTCCTTTTTCTCGGGCTCGTCGGGATCGGCGATGACCTCGAGCGTGGCAAGTGTGGAGACGAGACCGTCTTTCAGGTCAACCGCGAGAATGCGTTTGCCGGCGCGGAAGGCGACGCGGTCGAGGCCGACGAAGGTGAGAAGCTGGGTCGCGTCAGCGGTGCGGGTGAGCTGGCGGCGTCCGCGGGAATCTTGGACGAAAAGGTTGCCACGCTGGAGCCAGGCGACGGCCGTGCGGTCGGGCGTGAAGATGCGATCAGCGGATTCGGCGGCGGCGTAGTCGGCGAGCGAGAGTTGGTCGGCGGGGCCGCCGGTGAGCGGGACGCGCCAGAGGTTACGCGTTTCGGAGCCGATGGCTTTGCGGAAGTAGTAGGCGTGGCGGGCGTCGAAGGAGAGAAAAGGTTGCTCCGGGCCGTTGCCGATCCAATCGGGGTCGGCCATGATCTGCTCAAGCGTGAGAGGCGCAGGGGTGTCGGCGGCTCGGGCGAAGGGAACGAAAAGAAGAAGAGAGAACGCGGTGGAGAGAAACAGGGCGCGGAGGTGCGATCGACGCATGATGGGGAAAGGGAAGTAGAAGCGACGATCAGGCGGTGATCGTTTCGAGCGAGCAGCCATCAGCGACTGCGTTGGGGGTTTCGCAATTGGGGCGGGCGATGACGCCGGGGTAGGGCTCGGGGGCGAACTCGCGCGAGGCGGCTCCATCGGCAATGAGGTGACGGTCACAGACGGCGAAGAGCTCGGCCTCGGTCTCGGTGCGGCGCATGTCGTGGAGAAACGCGCCGGTGGGGTCCACGCTCTGGCCGACGAAGTTGAGGTATTTCTTCATCTTGTTGACGTGATAGCGCTCGGCAAGGTTTGGGACGTTCGTGGCGCGAAAAAGGCGTTCGATGTAGTCGCGCACGTCGGCGAGCGTGAGGCGAGTGACGGACTGACCACTGAAGACTTCGCGGCACTGGCGGAAAATCCACGGATTGCGGATGGCGTGGCGGCCGATCATGACGCCGGCGGCTTTCGTCTCAGCGACGACGGCGACGGCACGCGGAGCGGAGGTGACGTTGCCGTTGGCGAGCACAGGGCATTGGGCGCGGGCGACAGCGCGGGCGATGACGTCGTAGTGGACCTCGCTGCGATACATTTCCTTCACGGTGCGACCGTGGACGGTGAGAAGGTCGACGCGGTGCTCGTTGACGAGTTCGATGACGCGATCAAGCGGCGAGGTGTCATCGAATCCGATGCGCATCTTGACGGTGAAGCGGCCGGGAACGACGGCCCGGAGGGTGGCGAGTATCTCGCCGATCTTCTCGGGCTCGCGGAGGAGGCCGCCGCCTACGTTCTTCTTGTAAACTTTGGGCGCGGGGCAGCCGAGGTTGAGATCGATGCCGGCGACGTCGTGCCGGATGAGCTCGGTGGCAGTGCGTGCGAGGTGCCCGAGGTCTTCACCGATAAGCTGGGCGAAGACGGGGCGACCAGTGGCGTTTTCGTCGATAGAGCGGAGAATGTGTTTCTCAGGCTTCGACTGGGCGTGAACGCGAAAGAACTCGGTGAAGAAGAAATCCGGCGCTCCGTAGTGAGCAATCACGCCCATAAACGCGAGGTCAGTGACGTCCTGCATCGGCGCGAGCGCAGTGAGCGGCTGGCCGGGGACGAGAGGGGCGGGGAGCGGCGTGCTCACTTGTCTTCGTCGCTGGAGCTGGACTCGCCTTCTTCAGCTTGCTGGCGGAGGACGCGCTCGAGGATTTCGGTCATGTCTTCGACCGTGTCGAACACGGCACGAGCGACATAGATGGGGCGCTTCTGTTGGAGGGCGAGGACGATGGAGTCGCTCGGGCGGGCATCGAGTTCGATGATCTTTTTGCCGAGTTCGTTCTCCATGCGGAGCAAGATGCGGGCGAAGAAGGTGCCTTCGCGGGCGTCGTTGACGACGATGTGCTCGAGGCGGGCGCCGAGGCCGAGAAAGATGCTGCCGATGAGGTCGTGGGTGAGCGGACGGTCCTTTTTGACGCCGTTGAGCGTCATCTGGATGGCGTTGCCCACGGAGTGGTCGACGTAGATGACGAAGGTTTTTGCGTCGTTGCCGAGGAAGACAGCGCAGCCGTTGGCGGTGGGCATGACGCCCTTGATGGAGACGGCGACTACGTCGGGTTGCATGGAGGAAAATGTGCGGGGCGCGCGGCGAAGTGCAAGAGAGCGGATGTGCCGGGGAACGCCGCGAGATGTATGGAGGAGCGGAGACGGGGTCAGACGTTCAATCGTCCACTCGGTCACGCTTACCCCTATGCCGAACGGTAGGGTGGCAGCCGAAAGTTCTACTCGAAGCCGAAGAGGCTGATGCCCCATGCGCGGGCTTGTTCTAGGACGGCGGATTTATCGAGGATGATTACTTTACCGGCTTCGAGGGCGGCAGCGGTGAGATGAGCCTCGCGCATGGTTTCGAGTGTGCGGGCGCCGAAGCATGGGACGTCGAAACGCCAATCTTGGCGGGGTTTCACTGTTTTCACGAAGAGGGCCTCGTCGGTTTTGAAGGCGCCGGCACGGCGGAGCATTTCGTCGGTGCCTTCGTAGGCCTCGACCGCGAGAACGGTGCCTTTGCGGACAACGCAACCTTGGCCGATATCGAGGCGGGCAGACTCGCGGGCGATATGAATGCCATGGTCGAGATAATCGCGGTCGATCGGAAAACTCCGGCCGGTCATGCAGCCCGGCGAGGCTAGCTGGCTATCGAGAAACGACCGGGCATCGAGGAGGGTGACGCCAAGGGCCTCGATCTCGCTGGCGATGGCACCAAATATCGTCTCGGCGTTGCGACGTTTGAGGGACGCGAGAATGCGGACCGCTTTGAGATCGGGATGCAGCCCCTTAAAGAGTCGTCGCGGTGAAATTTGGCCTGCCATGATGGCATACCCCGCTTCGAATTCTCGAAGAGACTTGAGCATCTTACCAAGTTGCCCGACGAGGAGAACGCGGCGGTCTGATTCGGCGAACGAACTGACGAGATCCGGACGGGTTTCCTCCTCAAATCCTACAAGTTTCAAGGGAGTGCCGGCGGCCCGGACAGCTTTGGCAATTAGGAGTGGATAGATCCCTTGGCCGGCGATTAGCACGATCGGCTTCTGCGGGTTAAAAGAGTCTGGGAGAAATGCGGAGAGCGCAGCCACGGGGAGCATTGAAATAGCGAAATGAGATCGAAAGAAAAGGAGAGTCCGATGCCCCGCAGCCAGATACGAAAAAGGCCGCATGCATTTCGTGCGGCCAATTGTAGGATTCTGGTTGAGGCACCTCTCTTACCGCTATGTCTGGGCCCCGTAATATTTCTTGTAACTCCGGTAATAGCGGTAGTTGGAGTAATACTCAATACGACGAGGTGATAAACCGTTGAGCACTACGCCAAGAACCTCGTTTTTGCCATTCCGCAGTGCTCTCATATAGAGACGGATGTGCTTTCTGTAGGCTCGGTTGAAGCGACAAACGTAGATCACTTCGTCTATACGTTCGGCGATTAAGAGGGAGTCCGTAACAGCCCCGAGTGGTGGCGAGTCGACAATGACCAGATCATACTCGCGCTTCAGTTTTTCTAGCAGTTGGCCGAAAACGGGGTTCTCGAGTAGCTCGGTCGGACTCTTGGATCGTCCGCCAGAGCAAAGGAGTGACAAATTTTCTCCAATTTTGATAATACCGAGATTGGGGTTGGTCGCAAGATCACCCTCTAGCGCGGCGCCGCCCTCAAACCATGGAATCAATCCTGCGCTGTTCTGTTGTTTAAAGTGCCGATGTAGCATTGGCCGTCGAATATCGCAATCGACGAGCAATGTTCGTTTCCCGTGTCGTGCGAAACTGCCGGCGACATTACAAGAGATAAGAGTTTTACCTTCTCCCGGAATAGTGCTGGTAATTAGGATCGATTTGGGGAAATCGAGCTTCGAGTGAATTTTTACAGAGCTATAAACACTTAGGAAGGCTTCGACGCCGGGGGCCTGCTTATTCTCGAGAAGTAGTGTATACTTCTCTTCGTCTTTCATCGCAGAAAGGTCCGGGATAATCCCGAGAAGGTTAGCGCCAATAAAGGATTCTACATCCCAAGCGCTCTTGATGCGGTCGTCGACGAAACTCAATCCGACCGCGATGCCTAGAAAAACCAACACACCAATGCCTATGGCCGTTCGAGTAATGGCTGACTTATTGGGCGAGAACGGTCCGCCCGGCATTGTCGCATCATCGAGGGGGCGAAGTGGTATCTTATCAAAATTCTTGGTTGTCCGAGTTTGGTTTAGACGGTCGAGGACGGCGCGGTAGTTTGTCTTGGCGATATCGGCTTGATCCTTTAGCGATCGATATTCGATCGCAAGGTCGCCGAGCTTAAGGTTCTCCTTTTCCTGTTTGGCGTATTCAGCCGTGTAGGTCTTTACGCTTTCCCGCATTTCTGCCAAACGGGTCCGTAGGTCGGCGATGGCTAACTCAATTGCCTTGTCCAACTGTTCTTGAGTCGTTGCGACTCGATTTGAGACATCTACCATGCGTGGATGGCGGTCCAAATATCGGTCAGCGAGTAAAATTTGTTCCTGTTGAAGCGTGTTAAGTTGGGTTTTGAGGGAAGGAACGGCGCCGTGATTGGCGATGTAGGAAATTTCAAGAAGGTTTTTCCCTTCCGATCTAAAGGATTCAACCTGTTTAAACTGTTGCTCTATATTTAGCAGCGTTAGTCTCGATTCTGTAAGATTTGCGCCGACTTTTTTCAGGGCTTCGGTGATGATGTCTTTTGAGCTCTCAAGTGAAAGGAGGTTTTGCTCACGCATGTATTGCTGAACTCGTTGTTCTGCTAGTTCAGATTCCTTCTGTAGGCGAGAGGCTTGGTCGGTTAGGTATTCGACCGCGGCGTTGTTCTTGCCGCTAGCGTTATCTAAGAGGAAATCCATGAACTGCTTAACATATTTGTTGGCGACCACCATCGCCGCTTCGGGGTCTTCGTGGGTTACTTGAATGTTAATTAAATAACTATTCCTCTGTGGAACCGGACTGACGGTTCCTAACGAAAGGTCGACTGATGAAGGAGCGGTGCCTGGAGGTGCTCGCTTGATTGCAGCACGACGAAGAATCTTCTGCTCCTCCGGAGTGAATGACTCGACAACCCGCCTTCTCATCACAGCACTGTTGATCTGTTGGATCGCTGTGTTCATATCCATGTCATTGCGGATCGCGGTATCCACAACCATTTGCGTAGTGACGACGGTGTCCGGCTTTTCAAACTGCATAGTCGCCTGTGCAAAGTAAAGTGGCGTGTCGCGCATTTTCCAGTAGCCGTAACCTACGGAAGCCAGTAGCGCGATGGGCAAGGCTATCCATAGTCGTTCCCGAAGAATGATATAGTAATCCCGCAGCGTGCGACGCTCGATCACCTCATCCTCGGTTTCGCGAGAATTGGGTGGGGGCGGCGGGGTCGAAGATTTAGGATTAATATCAGCCATCGGATCGGGATCGTTTAAATGATTTTTTCAGGAACATAGATGGTGTCCCCGGGTTCGACGACAAAAGAGCCGGCGGTTGAATTTCCGGCATCTTTGCTCCGGATTACTGCATCTATATCAAGTGTAAATACTTTGGTGGTGCCGTCGGCGCTTGTGCGGCTGACTCGGACCTTTGACCCATTAGCTGTGTCCATGAATCCCCCGGCTCGAAGGACGATGTCTTTGATGGTCGTGATCGTTTCCGGTGGTAAGTTGTATTTACCGCCCTGCTTGATCATGCCAGAGATTGAGACCTCGCGTGGCGCATATTCCTCGATATTGATTGATACTTGGGGTGTCCTCAGAATTCGACCGTCCTTATACGCGTTTTCAATTGCAGCCTGAGCTTCCGAAACAGTTAGGCCAGCGAGATGGACGACATCGGTAAGGAGTGCGAGGTTCACGTTGCCGTTTGCGTCTATGCGCTTGTTGGCAACATTTAAGTCTGGTTCACCTATAACGTTAATACTAATTTTGTCCGTCGGGGAAATGCGGTATGCCACTGACTTTGGGGTGTCGGTGGAGGCCGGATTTGACTTCGCTGGAGCACTGGCGGCCTGCAGCGATAGATTGGAAGCCTGGGCTGCAAAAAGGCACAAGGTCGCCACTCGAAGGGATCTTAGAAATTTATTTTTTTTCATGTCTTTACCAGCGGGACGAGAATGAGGCGGACCAACTGCTTCTGACAAAATCTGCGAACGCTATGGTCGACCAATTTTGGAACCATGAATAGGTGAAGGACGCCTTGAAATGTTCATTAAGAGAGTAGCCGGCGCCGACATTCCAAGAGGCAAAGTTATCATGTCGATTTGGTCCCAAAAGTGCAGGTGGGCCTGGAGAAATAACTATTCGGCCTCTTTCACCAAGAAATTTACTGTCACCCCAGGCCGCACCGGCATTGAAGTTCCAGTGTGTGCTGTAGGCATAGCCTGCGTCGATCGTAGCGTTGGTGCCTTCAACCGATGTGTCTGTAGCGGTGGTTGAAAAATCTTTCGATAGGCTTCCACTAATATTTATTTTCCGGTTGATTGCATAGTTGGCCGATGCGCTAGCTGTCATTGATCGATATTCCGGATTATCGCCAACGCTGCCATGGGGCGTTCTGATCTGGTATCCTACGCGCAAGCCGCCATTTATGCCTTTGATAATTCGTCCATTTACTCCAACGTTGAAGGCGTGATCGGTGGTAGAAGTCTTTCGTGAAGTCTCTCCGTATCGATATCGGTAGCCTGTAACCAAGTCTCGTTCATTGGTTGCAACATAGAAAAGATCAACGTTCGCTGAGTAGGTGGAGAGGTTTGCTAACTGTGTTTCCTCAATATATTTTCGAGCTGAATAGCCCAAACCTCCTGAGAGGGAGAAGCGTTCGATAATCGGATACTTAAAGTTCAACCCCGCGCTATAGTTCCAGGAATTGCTTCGGAGATTAATGGCCGAATCTGCCCTGCTTTCACGAGCCCCGGTTAGGGTGAACGATCCTGTGGTTCGTCCGGTTTGCTTTGTGAGCTCTAGCGAGTAACTGGGATTAGCAAAGTCTTCTTCCCGCAACTTCCCGTAACGACCGGCGCTGACGTTTACGCTCGCATTAACACCGATCCAGCCTGCGCGACGCTGATATTCAGCAGAGACGCCTGAGTTGTATACGAAATCTCCAGCGCTGTCGCGATTCGCGAATATGTTTGAGTCTCGGCTGACGCCAAACGTGCCGGTGACATAGATATGGTCGTGACCGTCATTTAGTGTTACTAGCGCCATCGCTGGCGAGCATGTGATAGCAATCGCCAAGAGCCCTGCGACACCGGTATTGATTTTACATAATGGGATCATTCTGAGCTCTATTCGACGAGTATTAACCGCTCGGACTTGGCGATGGAGCAGGTATGGTTGCTGGACTAACCGTATATTGGACTGGTAGCTCGGCCGGGACCACTGGCACTGCTACAATTTCGCCTCGGCTTACACTACTAGAAGTTGTTGGGGTGGTGCTGTCGAAGGCCGTAACAGGCGCGGCATCACCACCTCCTGCCGATGTAGCTTGATTTTCTGTGCTACCAAGGGTGAGTGCATCTTTTTTTTCTCGGACCTCAAAGTAGACCGTTTTCTTCGCCATGCATGCCATGGCTACTTTGTCATCGAGTGCAGGTGCTTCGGCGGGCGGGATTTGACGAATCGTTATCTGGCTTGGCCCGCCATTTTTGTTACGGCGAATAATCGCTTGTTGTCCTGTTTTGATGACTTGTCCACCCATGTCCGTTTGGCCCGCCCGCACGGTGGAATCTCCCTCAATCATCGAAATTTTTGTTTCGTCGTCGCCTGCTTCAATCACGACTTTTTTTCCACGAATATTCACTGATCCAAGCGCAGTGGCGTAGTTCATACTACTTCCGGCGACCTGTTTGCTGTTACAAAGCCCCACAGCGCCACGAGCAACATAGGCTTGGGTTTGTGAAATCGAAGGTTCAACGTCCATATCTGAGCGGTTTGGTGTAAACGGCTCTTGGGCAAATCGCTTCATTTCGACGCGAGTATCTTGATCAAAATAGGCGCCAGTTCCGTTGGAATAGACCGCAGTTGAGAAGATCTTACCCTTATCTTCCTCTTTCTCTGCTTTTTTCACTTCAACGATTGTGCCCTGAGCGTTGTAGACCGATTTTTTCGCGAGGTCTTGAATGCTCTCTCCAATGTCGATCTGCGCGTCGCCTGCGACGTCTGCGACAAATACTTTGCTGGTAGGATTTTTCTTAGCTTGTCCGTAAGTGGAAATGGCTAACACCGAGCATGAAGCCAGCATCGCGCAGAATCGTGTGATGCGAGGACCATGAGCGCAGAGAAGTAGTGTTTTCATTGAGATGATATTCGGTATCGGACCTCTCGGGTGATGTTGCGGGCTGCAAAATGGGGTTTAGACCCTAGGGAAGGCAAGCGCAGATAATCACTCTATGTTATTCCACCACAATGTTCAGAATCTTTCCCGGGACGTAGACGACTCGTTTGACAACTTTGCCCTCCAAATGGGGTGTCACACGTGGATTGGCTCGTGCAATTGCGACAGCCTCGTCTTGGCTGAGGCCTACGTTGACGAGTTGGTCGCCCCGGTGTTTGCCGTTCACTTGGAAGACCAGTTTTACCTCGCTAGATGCGAGCTTGGCCTCGTCGAATCTGGGCCAGGTGGCGTGAAGGATCGAAGTCGTCACCGTGCCCCCTCCCACTCGAGCCCACAGTTCCTCGGCCATATGTGGCGCAAACGGAGCGAGCAGCTGTAAAAACGCCAGCACGGTCGAGCGATTTACCTGCGGTGCCTTCTGCAGGGCGTTGGTAAACACCATCATGTCCGAGATGGCAGTGTTGAACTGCAAGGATTCGATTTTTTCGCCGACCTTCTTGATCGTTTCGTGCAGCAATTTGGCCAAATCGGGGGAGTCGACAGCTGCATCGGAGATCTTCGCATTCACCTCGCCCTCCTTGCCGATGCATTCGCGCCAGACTTTTTGTAGGAAACGGTGCACGCCCTCGATACCGTTGGGACTCCACGGCTTCATGGCCTCTAGCGGCCCAAGGAACATGAGGTAGAGACGCAGCGTGTCGGTGCCGTGTGACGCGATGATGGTATCGGGGTTTACGACGTTGCCGCGGCTCTTGGACATTTTTTCTCCATCTTCGCCGAGGATTATTCCTTGGTGAAAAAGCTTCGTGAACGGCTCTTTTTGCGGGACGACTCCGAGGTCAAAGAGCACTTTGTGCCAGAAGCGCGCGTAAAGCAGATGGAGCACCGCGTGCTCTGCGCCGCCGACGTAAAGATCGGGCACGCCCCAGTAGCGCAGCGCCTCGGGTGAGGCGAGGGCGTCGTCGTTGCCGTTGTCGAGAAAGCGCAGGTAATACCAGCACGAGCCGGCCCATTGCGGCATAGTGTTGGTCTCGCGGCGCGCGCGGACCCACGATTCGCCGGAGGGACGTGCCTGCGAGGCCGGCACAGCGGCTCCGGTTTCAAGGTTAAGCCAGATTTCCAACCATTCGGTAACGTTGGCGAGTGGGCTCTCGCCAGTGCCGCTCGGCAAATAGGACTGAACTTCGGGCAATTCCAACGGCAACGCGCTCGTCGCGATCGGCACGGCGTAGTGTGTGACGCCCTCGCTCGTAAACGTCACGGGCTCGGTGGGCAGGGTGTTGCCGACCTTGGCCTTAGCCTTCGCGTAGTCTTCGGCACCGACCCAAGCGATCGGGAAGGGCTCGCCCCAGTAGCGCTGACGCGAGAACAACCAGTCGCGCAACTTAAAGTTCACCGTTGCCTTCGCGACGCTGCGTGCGGCTAGGTCGGCGGTAATTTTCTTTTTCGCGTCCGGCCACGCCATGCCGTCATAGCCGGGCGAGTTCATAACTTTGCCATCGCCGACAAATGGCAGTTTCGTCTCGGCGCTGCCGCTATCGATTACCTGTGTGATCGGCAGGGAGTATTGCACGGCGAACTCGTAGTCGCGCTCGTCGTGTGCAGGCACCGCCATGATCGCTCCGGTTCCGTAACCCATGAGCACATAGTCTGCGACCCAGATGGGCACGCGCTGATTATTGATTGGATTAATCGCATACGAGCCGGTGAAGACGCCGGATTTGTCTTTAGCGAGATCAGTGCGCTCGAGGTCGCTCTTGGCGGCGGCTTTCTTGCGGTAGGCATCGACGGCCGCTTTTTGCGATGGCGTGGTGAGTGCATCGGTGAGCGGATGCTCAGGTGCGACGACCATGTAGGTGCAGCCGAAAAGTGTGTCCGGACGGGTGGTGAAAATCTTCAGCGAGCCGAGTGCCTCGTTCTCCAGCTTGAACAAAATCTCTGCGCCTTCGCTGCGACCGATCCACGCTTCCTGCATGCGCTTGGTTGAGTCAGGCCAGTCGACATCCTTGAGGTCGGCGAGCAGACGCTCGGCGTATGCCGTGATGCGGAGAACCCACTGGCGGAGATTGCGGCGCTCGACCGGAAAGCCGCCGACTTCGCTCTTGCCGTCAATGACCTCTTCGTTGGCGAGCACGGTGCGGAGCTCAGGGCACCACCACACAGGGCGCTCGTCTACGTAGGCGAGGCCGCGCGAGAAGAGTTGGAGGAAGATCCACTGCGTCCAGCGGAAGTATTTCGGGTCGGTCGTGGCTAGTTCCCGCTCCCAATCGTAGGAAAAGCCCAGCGCTTTGATCTGGCGCTTAAAGTTCGTGATGTTGGCGGCCGTATTCGTCGCCGGATGTGTGCCGGTTTTGACCGCGTGTTGCTCGGCGGGCAGGCCGAAGGCATCCCAGCCGATGGGATGGAGGACGTTGAAGCCCTTGGCTCGCTTGTAGCGAGCGATGATGTCGGTGGCGGTGTAGCCCTCGGGGTGTCCGATGTGCAGCCCTGCGCCCGAAGGGTAGGGGAACATGTCGAGCACGTAGTATTTCGGCTTCGACGAGGTGTTCTCGGCGCGGAATGAGCGATTCTGCTCCCAGAAAGATTGCCAGTGCGGCTCGATTTCGTGGAAGTTGTATTCAATGCACTTGGTAGCCATCGTGTAAAACCGCCACTGTGAAACCTTTCTCCGCCCGGTCAATCTCCGCGCTCGTCCTCGCCTTTTTCCTCGTAAATTCCCTGGTTTCGCCAGTCCGCGCCGCCGGTATGAGCCGGGGGTTCAACCAACTTTTGGAGTCGGTGGTTAAGATCGACGTGCGGGAGATCGCTTTTGAAGCCGGCGCCAAGCGCTACACCGGGGGCATCGGCTCGGGCGTGATCCTTTCGGCCGATGGCCTTGTCCTGACGAACGCCCACGTAGCGAGTCCGCGCGCCGTCGAGATCAATATCACTTTTTCCAGTTTGGAACGGGTAGGGGCCAAGCTCGTCGGTTGGGATCATTGGACTGACTTGGCGTTGCTCCGGGTTGATATGGCCGAAGTAAAGCGGCGAGGTCTGAAGTTTGCCCACGCCGCGCTTGGAGACAGCGAAAAACTTTTCCCGGGGCAGGAGGTTTATGCCGTCGGGACGCCGCACGGCCTCACCCGCACGGTCACGCGAGGTATTATTTCGAATAACAACCGCTATTTTGAGGATACGCGAGGCGTGAATGGTTATGAGACCGGCGCGTTTAACACGTGGTTACAGACTGACGCGGCGATCAATCCCGGTAATTCAGGCGGTCCGCTTGTGACCGACGACGGCAAAGTTGTGGGCATCTCGTCCCGCACTTACTTGGGCGCCAACAATCTGGGCTTTGCCATACCCGCCAGCACGGCCCGTCGGGTGGTGGAGGGGCTGCTGCGAGAAAACGGTTCGATCACTCGTAGCTACATCGGGCTGGTGCCGGGTGCGCTGCAGGATCTGGAGAATTTTTACTCGCTGGCGAGTAACACCGGCATGCTCATCAATAGCGTTGATCCTGGCTCTCCGGCCGCTCGTGCGGGCCTTCGGGCCGGCGATATTCTTTTGGCGCTGAACGGGGCCAAAATTGACGGACGGTTTCCTGAACAGCTCCCGCCGATCCAAAATTTAATCGCCAATCAACCCGTTGGCGCGTCGCTCAAGTTGTCGGTCAAGCGGAACGCCGATATCCGCGACTACACCGTCGTCACGGAAAAGCTCGAAAGCCGCGTCGGTGAGGAGTGGGCACTGGAGAAGTGGGGCCTCAGCGTGCGCAAGGTCTCGCGGGCCTATGCGCGAGAAAACCAACTCGATGATGCCAACGGTGCAGTTGTTATCGGTGTTCAGCCCGGATTTCCCGCCGCTGTGTCCGGGCTTTCGCGGGGTGATATCGTCATGAAAATCAACGAACTGGCCGTCGACTCACTCGAAGCCTTGAAATTTGCTCATGCAGGCTACGAGGCTAAGCCGGCCCCGACGCTTTTCGAGGTGCAGCGCAACCGCCGCGTCTCGCTCTACATTCTCAAACCATGAAATCTCGCCTGATCACGTTTTTCGGCCTGATGATGGCAACGCTCGCTTTGCCGGCCGCGACAGACTTACCCAAACTTTGGGCGGATCGCACCAAGAGCGTCGTCGCGGTGGAGTATACAACAGAGACGGAGACCGAACGCCGACCGACGATTTCCATGGGCACCGTGATCGATGCCCTCGGCACGATTATCATTCCCTCCGGGGCGATTGATCCGCGGGCCGCCACTTGGCAGCTGAAGGACTTTAAGGTATTCCTGCCCGGTGATGCGACCAGCGCGCCAGCGGTGTATCTCGGGCAGGATGCTTTTACGGGCTGGCATTTTGTGCGCGCCGATGAAGCCACTCGGGCAAAACTTACCCCGGTAACTGCGTTTGCCATGGCAGGAGATGCGCCGGTTCCTGCTCTCGCGGACTTCGTGTGGGGCATTGGCCTGCGCAACAAGGACGAGGATTTCGCGCCCTATCTCATGCAGAGTTACGTCGCCTTGATTCAATCGCTGCCCCAACGCACTGCAATTTCCCAGCATGAGGTCGCCGGACCCGGTTTGCCTGTCTTTAATCGGGACGGGGTCTTCGTCGGGATTGCTTCAACTTCGTTTGGCCAGAGCTATCTCCAGTTCTCTCGTCGTAGCCGGGGCGACCCGATCCTGCTGGTCAATGTGGAGGAGAGCAGTGCGTTCATGCTCGCCGGCGAGATCCTGCCGCACCTGGGACGCGTGCCGAAGCACGTGTCGGGTCGACCGCTTGCCTGGCTTGGGGCCTATGGACTTGAGCCGATGGATCGTGACGTCGCCAAGTTTTTGAAACTGGAGTCCCAGTCAGGTGCAGTCGTCAGCGAAGTCCTGGAAGGCAGTCCAGCGGAGAAGGCCGGGCTGAAGGACCGCGATATTGTCCTCGCGCTCGACGGAAAGCCCTTGCCGCAGCTCAAGCCCGACCGCGTGGTCGTAACTTGGATCGAGCGCGAAATTGATCGGCGTGCTCCCGGAGACGCGCTGGAGCTTTCCGTGCTGCGCGGAGGTGCGCGGGTGAAGCTAAAGGTAATATTGGGCGAAGAACCGAAACTTTTGCGGGAGGCAGACCGGAAGTATTTTGATCGGTTGGGCTTCACCGCGCGCGAGTTTGTCTACGGCGACGCGGTGGATCGCCGCGTAAAGGCCGCCGATCCGAGCGGCGTAGTAGCTCATTTCGTCAAGCAGAGTAGTCCGGCGGCAATTGCAGGGCTGCGCCAAGAGGATTGGATCAAGGAGATCGATGGGGTGGAGGCCAAGTCATTTGCCGCCGTCACGGCCAAGCTGGAGGAAATCGAAAAGGATGCGGCGCGGATCGAGTTTGTCCTGCTCGTCAGTCGGGGTGGCGAGACGGCCGTGCTGCGCGCAAAGCTCAAATAATTTTAGCCATGTTCACCGGGATTATCGAGGAAACGGGAAGCGTCATTGCATTTACGTCGGGGCCGAAGGCTTGGCGTCTCTCTATTGGAGCGCGGATCGCCTTGGACGGGGTGGCGCTAGGAGACAGTATCGCGGTAAATGGCTGCTGCCTGACCGTCGTCGAGTTTGACGCGACGACATTGCACTTCGATGTGCTTGAGGAGTCGCGCCGGCTGACGAGTTTTTCCGCACTCGCGGTCGGGGCGCCGGTCAATCTTGAGCGCAGTTTGCGTTTCGACGGGAAGGTTGGCGGCCATTTTGTGACCGGCCACGTAGACGGGCTGGGCGTGGTCGAAGTGTTCGAGCGTCGCGGCAATGATCACTATCTCAAGGTTCGTGGTCCGGTCGGAAGCGGACGCCACGTCATCCACAAAGGCAGCATCGCGATCGACGGCATTTCGCTCACGGTGGCTGAGGTTGAGGGGGACTGCCTGGCGGTGTGGTTAATCCCGCACACGTTGGCGGTGACAAATTTGCGGATGCGGCGTGCCGGTGAAGCGGTCAATTTGGAATTCGACTTGCTCGGCAAGTATGTTGAGAAGCTGGCCGTCTTCCGACCTTCCTGACCTGACTGATGCGTGCTGCCCTCACTGCCCTCACCGATGAGCTCCGCCGTCTGAAGGCGATCGGCGTGAAGTCGGTTTCTGTGACCGACGAGAGTATCGCAATTCTCCGCCGGGTCGTGGCTGACCGAAAATCAGCCGCTAAACCATTGGCGCCGATCGCGGAACCTGCACCGTCTGTGCAGGCGAGAGGCTACGAATTGCCCGTTCCTGCGGCGTCGCCCAAGCCTCCCGCGCCCGTGGTCGCGCCGATCGCGACGATGCCGCCCCCGCCAAAGCTTACCATGCCTGAGGGAGATAGACAGACGAGATGGAATGCTCTGTTGGCGATGGTGAATGGCGACGTCACTTGCCGCTCCCGTTTGCGACCGGGCAAGAAGGTTGTGCTCGGGGTGGGGAGCTTGGAGGCGCAGATTATGTTTGTAGGAGAAGCTCCCGGCGCGGAGGAGGAAATTCAGGGCGAGCCGTTTGTGGGGCCCGCGGGCCAACTACTCACCAAAATGATCTTAGGCATGGGCCTCAAGCGGACGGAGGTCTACATCGGCAACATCATGAATTGGCGTCCGGATTTGCCGACCGCCCCTGGTGCGACTCAGATCGGTAACCGCCCGCCGACCGAGGAGGAGATGCGCTACTGTCTGCCTTACCTGCGGGCACAAATTGAAATCGTAAATCCGGCACTCATTGTCGCGTTGGGCAAAACAGCGGCGGAGGGATTGCTGGGATTTGGCGCGGTAAAAACGCTCGGCGAGGCGCGCGGGCGCTGGCATGAGTTTGCCGGTAAACCCATGATGGTGACCTATCATCCGAGCTACATCCTACGCGAACCCACCAATCGAAAAAAGCGGATGATCTGGGAGGATTTGTTGATGGTGATGGAGCGGGCGGCGCTCCCGATCTCGGAACGCCAACGCGGATACTTTTTGGACAAATGAAACCTCGTGCTTCCCTGTTTGCGTTGCTCGTTTTGCTCTCGATCTCGAATATCGGCCGTGCCGCCGAGGAGATGTTCGATTTTGAGACCCTGCGGTATCGTGCGAAGCTATTGGCTGCGCGTCCCCACGCCCAGCGTCCCAGCGCGGTGCCGGAATCATTGCGTCGGCTGAGCTACGACGAGTATCGGCAAATCACGTTTAATCCCGCGCAAACGTGGTGGAAGAGGGAGAGTTTGCCCTATCAGTTGCAGTTTTTTCACCCGGGCTTTGTGCATCAACGCTCGGTTCAGCTCAACGAGGTGAATGGGCGCGTGGCGACGCCGATCCGTTTGGCTAAGGAGATGTTCAACTACGGGAGTCTCAAGGTAGGGACGAATCTTCCCGATTCGTTGGGTTTCGCAGGTTTCCGAGTGTTGGGGCAGCTCAATCTTCCTGCGGATGAACTTGTTTCGTTTTTGGGGGCGAGCTACTTCCGCGCTCTTTGCCTGAAGACTGTCTATGGGCTGTCGGCGCGCGGCCTTGCGATCAATACCGCGGAGCCAGGTGGAGAAGAGTTTCCCGTATTTGAAGAATTCTGGATCGAGCGCCCAGTCGCTGGGGCCAAGCATTTTGTGATCTACGCGCTTATGGACAGCGCCAGTGTCGCGGGTGCCTATAAATTTACGATTACTCCCGGCGGCGACACGGTAACGCAGGTGCGAGCGGCGCTCTACTTTCGGAAGAACCCGAAGGTGGTCGGACTCGCGCCGCTCACCAGCATGTTTTGGCACGGGGAAAACTCGGGCACCAACCACGGCGATTTCCGACCCGAGGTGCACGATTCGGACGGTCTGATGATATTCACCGGAGCGGGAGAGTGGATTTGGCGCCCCCTTACAAATCCGAATGCCACGCGGGTCGCGGCATTTTCCGACGACAATCCGCGGGGGTTCGGGCTGATCCAACGCGACCGAAAATACGAGTCCTACCAAGATCTGGAGGCTCATTACCACCGCCGACCAGGCGCATGGATCGAGCCGGTTGGCAATTGGGGACGCGGTTCGGTGCGGCTCGTTGAACTGCATACGGCGGATGAAACGAGCGACAACATCGTGGCATTTTGGTCACCGGAGAGCTTGCCGGCTGTAGGAGAGCCACTGGAGGTGGAGTATAAATTACACTGGTTCTCGGATCAGATCCGTCCTCCCGCCGGATTCGTCGAATCGACGCGCATCGGTTCCTCCAAGACGCACGAACCGGAGTTGCGGCGATTTGTGATCGATTTCGACGGCCCGTATCTTCGCCAGCAAAAGCCCGATCCGAGCATCGAGGCGATTGTGAGTGTAGGGGAAGGCGCCACTCTGGCCTATAAAGCGATTGAAAAGAATCCCTACACCGGCACGTGGCGATTGGGCTTCGGTATCAAACCTGATGCCAGCGGTCGACCGGTGGAACTGCGTTGTTTCCTGAAAAAGAGTCCCCATGTTCTGTCGGAAACATGGAGCTACCTCTGGAGTCCCTGAATTCATTTCGCCCGCGCACGGGCACGATGGACGCGTGGAACGCGGCGTATGTGCGCGTCGAGGATTACCTGCGGGCGCATCGCATCCACAATCGTCTGCATCAGAGCCGCCTTATCCTGAAAATCCTCGAGCGCGCCGCGCGTCGCCACGAGGCAAATCCTACTTTGGATCCTACCACGCTTGCGGCCGAAGAAACCGAGGCGACGATCGATCTTTGGTTCGCCGACGTGCTCGATGTGCGGGGGCAACCGCACGAACGCATCGCGGTTGACGGGCGAGTTGCGCTGCTGCTGTGCGACGGTCCCCAAAAATGGCCGTATGCCTTCCTCGATGAGCGCAGCGTGCCGGAAGATTTCGCCAAGGCGATGCGGGCCGGAGTGATCGACGCCGGTCCCGATATGGCGGTCTCGAGCATGGTGCCGCGCCCAATAGATCTTGGCCCCATCACAGAGGCGGCAGGGGAAACGCTGGAGCAATTTGAGAAGTGGCCCCTCTTGCGGGCGCTCCTGCTCTGGCTCGTGTTTGCCGGAATCCTAGCCGCCATCTTTAAAGCTACTCGTTGATCCGATGCGACTCTACCTCACTGAGCATATGGACCAACGCCGGCTGGGCCGCCGACGTTTCTTCTTTTTCTCCGCGATCTTCGGTCTTACCAGCATTGCCACGTGGTTCATGGCTGACCTGCTTTGGCGCGACGGCATTAGTGTGCTGGAAGGTGCCTTACTGGGCGTTTTTGTCATTCTCTTTGCCCATGTAGCCGCAGGATTCTGCACCGCGCTGGTGGGGTTTTATGTGATCAATCGGGGCGGGGATAGTTCGCGCATCACAGCCACGTTGCGCGACGACGAGGATCCGCCACTGGCGTCGACCGCGATCGTGATGCCCGCATTCAATGAAGACGTAAGCCGCGTTTTCGAAGGACTACGCGTGGTGTATCGCTCCGTGCAAGAAACGAAGAAATTGGAGCACTTCGATTTTTTCGTGCTCAGCGACTCGAATCAACCCAACCAGTGGATCCAAGAGGAGGTCGCTTGGACTGAGTTGTGCAAACAGGTCGGGGGATTTGGGAAGATTTTTTACCGCAAGCGGCGGCAATCGATCAACAAGAAGGCCGGCAATGTCGCGGACTTTCTCCGGCGCTGGGGACGGCGCTATCGTTACATGATCGTGCTTGATGCCGACTCGATTATGACGGGCAAGGCGCTCGTGCAATTGGTCGCGTTGATGGAAAAAAATCCACAGGTCGGGATCATCCAAACGGCGCCGCGGATCGTGAATGGAGAGACGTTGTTTGCCCGCATCCAATCATTTGCGAGCCGCCTCTACAGCCCGCTCTTCCTCGCTGGATTGAATTATTGGCAACAGCACGAGGGCAATTTTTGGGGGCACAACGCTGTCGTTCGAATCCAGCCTTTTATGGATCATTGCTCCTTGCCTGAGTTGCCGGGAAGGGAGCCTTTTGGTGGCCGCATTCTTTCCCATGACTTCGTGGAAGCGGCATTGATGCGGAAAGCCGGATGGGCGGTGTGGTTGGCGGGTGACATCGAAGGTAGCTATGAGGAAGGGCCGCCGACGCTTATCGATTCGGCGAAGCGCGATCGCCGCTGGTGTCAGGGCAACATTCAGCATGCGTGGTTGCTTACAACGCGTGGCTTTCGACCGGCCAGCCGCTTTCATCTCCTGATGGGAGTGATGGGCTACGTGTCTTCACCTTTGTGGCTACTGTTCATGGTGCTTAGCACCATCCATGTCTTCTCTGGCGTGAAGGCCACGGCCGATGTCTCGGGTGCGGCGGATACGACTTCGCTGTTTGGGCTGATCCTCCGGGTGCCCGAAGCCCTGACGCTGTTCGTCTTCACCATGGTTCTGCTGTTTCTGCCGAAGATTGTCAGCGTGGTGGTTACCTTGGGAAATCGCGAAGATGCGGCCCGGTTCGGCGGCAAACAGCGACTGGTGATCAGTGCGCTTTTGGAAACGTTGGTGTCTGCTCTGCTCGCGCCGGTGAACATGGTATTCAATTCGAAATTTGTGCTGTTTACGCTGCTGGGCCAGGGGGTGGCTTGGGTCACACAGAAACGCGGGGTAGATGATGACGGCACTGATTGGCGCGAAGCCATTATCACGCACGGGGGGCAGACTATGTTCGGGCTGGTATGGGGAATCTCTGCCTACGTGCTCTCGCCGCCGTTCTTCTGGTGGTTGAGTCCGGTTTTGGCGGGGTTGGTGCTCTCGGTGCCTGTTTCTATTTTTCTAAGCAAAGCGGGATTTGGCCGCGGGGCGCAGCGCTTGGGGATATTTCTAACTCCCGAAGAAACGACGCCACCTTATGAACTAAAGCGTCTCGAGCAAAACCTTGCGGAATGCTATCGCCATCTGCCGCCGTTCGAGCCGCTGCGCGCCGACTACGGTCTGATGCAGGCGGTGCTGGACCCGTATGTAAATGCGTTGCACGTGGCGCTGCTGCGGCAGCGTCGCCCGAGCGAAGAGGCGCGCGAGTGGTTTGTGCAGTTGCGCGAGCGACTCCTACGCGATGGTCCGGCGAAATTCGCAACGAAGGAAAAGATGGCGCTACTGATGGATGCAGAATCAATGATCTGGCTGCACCGCGAGCTATGGAGTTGTCCCGCGGGTTCGCTCGCGGAGTGGTGGAGGTTGGCGATGCGGCAATACAACGTGCTCACGACTGCACCGACGACGGCGCTTTACCGATAAGCTGAGATTGCGACCGCCTGCCGTCGTGGCGGGAGATCGCGGCTGAATGTGGGCGCGGGCAAGGTGCTCCACCGATCCGGCGTTATTTTCCGATGAGCCGGTTGAGCTCCACTTCAGCCCGCGCGAACTCTGCCTTGATCGCGACAACTAGCTGAGCCACGCCATCAGTTCCACTGACACGCGCATGATGCTCCAGCTTCTCGGAGGCGGCACGTAGTGCCAAAGCCCCAAGGTTGGCCGAACTTCCTTTGATACTGTGGGCGGCGCGGGTAAATTTGGCGACATCACCCGCGGCGAGGCTCTGGTCCAGTTCCGCGATCCGCAGCGGAGTGTCTTCAAGGAAGATGCCGGCGATTTCCCGGAGAAACTCGTCGTTATCGTCGGGATTTAGAGCACGGAGGTTTTCGATCGCCTGTGGGTCGATGACGGGAGTTTCGGACATGGGGTGAAGGAGAGAAAGCCTGTGGAAACGTCGGCGCGCAATCTGGATGTTAGGCGTTGCTGGGAAAGTCGCCGGTTCGCGGACTCACGTGGCCCATTCGAACGACGTGTTTTGGTCGATCTCTTCGATTGTAGTGAGGCCAAGTAGCACCTTTTTCAGGCCATCGTAGCGCAAGGGGCGGTAGCCGACTTTGGCCGCGGCCCGGCTGATCTCCTGCACACTGCGTCCTTCGGAGATCAGCGTGCGCATCTCCTCGGTGATGAGAATTAGTTCATGGAACGCCACCCGGCCCTTGTAGCCGGTATGTCGGCAAGCCGGACAGCCGCGGCCGCGGAAAAACGGCACCTCGGTCAATCCGTCTTCCCGGAAATATTTCAGCAGAGTCTCGCGCGGCGGGTAGTAAGCCTCTTTGCAGTTCTCACAAATGCGGGCGGCGAGGCGTTGGGCGAGAACACCGATCACCGATGGCGCCACCATGTAGGGCTCAACGCCAATTTCAATGAGCCGCGTAATGGCCTGGGGGGCGCTATTGGTGTGAAGGGTGGCGAAAACAATGTGGCCGGTGAGCGCTGCTTCGGTGGCAATCTTGGCCGTCTCCAAGTCGCGGATTTCGCCGACCAAGATCACGTCCGGATCCTGGCGCATCAGCGAGCGCAGGATGGTGGCGAACTTGAGGTCGATGTTGGAGTTGACCTGGCTCTGGGTGACGCCGGCGAGTTGGATTTCGATCGGATCTTCGATCGTCGAGATGTTGACCCCTGGCGTGTTGATTTCGTGCAACGCGGCGTAAAGGGTTGTGGTTTTACCTGAACCGGTAGGGCCCGTGACGAAAATGATTCCGTTGGGATTTTGAATCAGGCGCTTGAAAGGCTGAAGGATGGTCTGGGAGATCATCATCTTCTCCAGCGTAAGCATCGTCTTCTTGCCGGTCATCGCGAGGACGCGGATGACGGCTTTTTCACCGTAAGCCGAGGGAATCGTGGAGACGCGGAAATTGGCCGTCTGGCTGCCAATCGGCATCGTGAAGCGACCGTCTTGGGGAAAACGAACTTCGGAGATATTTAGTCCGCACAGGATCTTGATACGTGAGATCAGCGCGCGGTGGAGCTTGCGGGAGTAGGTGAGGATTTCGCGCAGATTGCCGTCGATTCGGAAGCGGATGCGGCACTGCGTTTCCTGGGCTTCGACATGAATATCACTGGCCCGCTCGCGCATCGCGAAATAGACGACCTCGTCGAGAATCTGAATGAGCGCGTTGTTTTCGACGAGTTGGGCTAGCTTTTCTCCCGCAATCTCGGGTTTGTCGAACAGGCTGGATCGCTCGAGTTCGTTGAGGCTCTCCTCGAGACCTTTCTCTGTGCAGTAGTGGATCGCAATCGCATCCTCAATTTCGCGAGGTAGTGCAAATACCGGACTTAATGGCATTTGGGCTATCTGCCCGAGCCTGCGAATGAGATCCGTTTCACCTGGATTGGACATCGCCACGGTGAGCACGCCGTTCAATACATACAGCCCAATTGCCTTCACTTTCTTAGCTACCTCCATGGGTATCTTCTCGATTGCTTCATCGGTAATCACCGAGGCAAACGGGTCGACATATGCGACATTCATCGAGTCCGCCCAATGGCGACAGGCATCGTCCTTCGCCATGAACTTCTCGTCTACTACTGCTTGAACGAAAATCGGATTGTCGCCGTGGCGAGCCGCCAAATTGGCCACCTCTCCCGCATAGTCGAAATTCGGGATCTGCCGGACGCGCTCTAAGAAAAATTTAGTTTTTGGGTTTAACACGTCGGGTGGGCTTCGCCTTAAAAAGTTTTCCGATTTCGTTCTGATCGAGTTTCTCCATCGCAAAGCTACCTGCGGCGCGTTCTGCCTTAAGTTCGTTTAGTAAATCTGGAAGCGAGTATCTCACTTCGGCAATTGATAGGTTGGGCACCGCGGGATCAGGAACTGGTTCGATTGGACTCATGGTGCGAATTGACTACTCAGTTTCGAAGCACGCACTGATTGTTTCAGTCAGCGATTTGGCGATGTCATCCCGGGGGGTGTCCTTTCGGATGTAGTTTGTGGCCCCGAGTTCGATTGCTTGGTCAATTGTCTGTCTGTTGGCCAAAGAGGTCAGCATGATGACAATGCAATCCGGATCGATCTCCTTAAGTTTCTTCAGCGTCTCAATGCCGTCCATGATTGGCATATTTACGTCGAGCAGCACCATGTCGGGTGATTCTTTGACGTAGATTTCAATCGCTTCGGCGCCATTGCTGGCTTCCAAGATCCTGGGTGTTCCCAGTTGCCTGAGGATCAAGCCAACATATTTTCTGATGTGAGCTTCGTCATCGACGAGCAGGATTGTGCCTTGGAAATTCATGCAGGAAGAGAAAGTGAGACGCGAAATTCGCAGCCACGGGACGGCAGGTTTTCAGCGGTGATTACGCCGCGATGAGCCTCGATTATCTTGCGACAGATGGCGAGGCCCAAGCCGGTGCTTTTCTCACCTGCAGTAGGAAGGTTAGAGAGTCTGCTGAAGTCTTTGAAGAGTTTGTCGCGTTCGCTATCTGGAATGCCGGGACCCTGGTCCTGGACGGCAAAACTGCATGTGCGTGAGGCGGGGTCTGAACGGATGTTGACAGTGACGGCTGACCCAGGTGGCGAGTATTTCACCGCGTTGCTCAGGAGATTGTCGATCACCTGCCTCATTTTGGCTCCATCGAGCATAATTACCGGTGCAAGCCCCTGCGGGTCGAATGATATTGTGGTGCTCTTTTTCGCCGCCTCAATATTCATCATCGCAACTGATTTAGCGATAACCTCGGAAAGATTCATGGCCTCGAGCCGAAGCTTGAGTTCTCCCGATTCGATTGTGGCGACATCCAGCAATTCGTTGACTAACTCTAGCATCGATTGGCTGGCTGCGTGAATCGTGTTGAGAAGATCGACTTGATCGGCGTTGAGCGGACCGACAGCACCCTCTCTGAGGAACTCGGCCAGCCCTCGGATCGAAGCGAGTGGATTGCGTAAATCGTGAGCTGCCATGCCGAGAAAGCGATTTTTTGCTGCGTTGGCTTTGCTGAGTTGGTCGACCAGTTGCTTACGCTGCTCGGAGAGGATGCGGTTTTGCAGGTGAGAACGCAAACGGGCCAAAACTTCTTTGGCTTTGAAGGGCTTGGGCAGGTAGTCGACACCACCTGCGCCCAAGCCTTTTACGACGTCGTCGGATTCGTTTTTTGCCGTGATAAAAATAACCGGCGCGCAGGTATCTCCGTAAATTTTATTGAGCTGGCGGCAGGTCTCGAACCCGTCGATTCCAGGCATCATAACGTCAAGCAACACTAGATCCGGCTGAAAGCTCGCGTAACGATCAAGTGCGGTTTCGCCTGAAATTGCATCGGCGAGCACATAACCTTCGCCGCGCAAAATCCCGCCGAGGATGCGAATGTTGAGGCGATCGTCGTCGACGATTAGGATCTTTCTACCACGTAGGTCGAAGTTCGCATTATGCAGGGGGGGCTCCATCTGATAGCTCAGTGTGGAGGTGGTGTTAGTGACTGCAATGGGAAGTTATGCATTTTTATCTCGCTTGCTTAGCGCCACTTGTCGGCGGCAGGTGGTGATTTAAATACAATTCACGGGCAATACACATCAGGGAATTGGAATATGTTGATATTTTAACTTGCCGGTCGCGCGATACCCACGTTCCTTCCTCTCCTTTCAACCCTATGGCCAAATCATTCGTTTTCTCTTCCGAGTCCGTCGGCGAAGGTCACCCAGACAAAGTCGCTGACTTGATTTCCGATAGCGTCCTTGATGCCTGCTTAGCTCAGGATAAGACCAGTCGCGTTGCTTGCGAAACCATGGTGAAGTCTAACATGGTAATTCTCGCCGGCGAGATTACCACTAGTGCGAAGCTCAATTACGAGGCTATCGTGCGGGCGGCGATCCGTGATATCGGTTACGTTAATAATGACGACGTATTTCACGCGGACCAAGTCTTCATCAATAATTACCTGACGCGCCAATCGCCAGACATTGCGCAGGGCGTCGATGCGAAGAAGGCAAAAGGCAAGAAGACCGCTGAGCAAGGTGCGGGTGATCAAGGCATCATGTTTGGCTACGCGTGCAATGAGACGCCCGAGCTCATGCCGACGCCGATCATGTTTGCCCACCGGCTCGGTCGCGAGCTGACGAAGATCCGCAAGTCCGGAGCTGCGCCTTGGCTTCGTCCGGATGCGAAGTCCCAAGTGTCTGTGCGCTACGAAAACGACCAGCCGGTCGAGGTTGTGAATGTCGTCATTTCGACGCAGCACACGGCCGATGTGGCTCACGCGACGATCGAAAAATACCTCATTGAGAATGTTATCAAGAAGGTGATCCCGGCCAATATGCTCAATAATGGCACGGAGTATTTGATCAACCCCACCGGGCGTTTTGTCGTTGGGGGACCACAGGGCGATTCCGGTCTCACTGGGCGCAAGATTATCGTCGACACCTACGGTGGCTGGGGCCGGCACGGCGGTGGCGCCTTCTCAGGCAAAGATCCGTCGAAGGTGGATCGTTCGGCGGCCTACATGGGCCGTTGGGTCGCCAAGAATATCGTCGCCGCCAAGCTCGCGACGCATGCCGAGATCCAGTTCGCCTATGCCATCGGTCACCCGCAGCCGGTTTCGGTTTGTGTTGAGACATTTGGCACCGCGGTTGCCGGTGTGACTGACGAGCAGATTACTGCGGCCGTGCGCGAAGTTTTCAGCTTCAAGCCCGCCGATATCGTTTCCGCGCTCAATCTCCTCCGTCCGATCTATCGCGAGACGACGAACTACGGTCACTTCGGAAAGAGTAGTCTCCCGTGGGAGAAGACCAATAAAGCCGCAGCATTGAAAGCTGCGATCAAGTAACTCAGCTCAAACTCCAAAAAATCTACAATGGCTACTGCCAAAAAACCTGCGCGCAAATCCGCCGCGCCCGACTATCACGTCAAAGACATCACGCTGGCCGAGTGGGGGCGGAAAGAACTTTCGGTCGCCGAGCATGAAATGCCTGGATTGATGTCCTGCCGCAAGAAATTCGGCCCGAAGAAGCCGCTCGCCGGCGTCCGAATCACTGGTTCGTTGCACATGACGATCCAGACCGCGGTTCTGATTGAGACGCTCAAGGAGCTCGGAGCCGACGTGCGCTGGGCATCTTGCAACATCTTCTCTACACAAGACCACGCGGCTGCCGCAATCGCGGCGACCGGCACTCCAGTATTCGCATGGAAGGGCGAGACGCTGGAAGAATATTGGGATCTCACGCTCAAGGCGATCTTCTTCCCGGGCGGAAAGGGCCCGCAGCTCGTCGTAGATGATGGCGGCGATGTGACGCTCCTCATCCACAAGGGATGTGAACTCGAAGAGGGCAGCGATTGGGTCAATACCCCATCTGGCTCGCACGAGGAGCAGGTTATCAAGAACACCCTCAAGAAG
>CANGHW010000061.1 GCA_947453695.1 Opitutia bacterium | reverse complement strand
CATCAATGACCAAGCCCTCGGAACCTTCTGCGAGTTTCTTGGAGAGCACCGAACCCGTGATGAGCGGGAGGCTGGGGATCGTGCCGGTTTCCTTCCGGAGGGCGTAGAATTTGGCCTCAACGGGGGCGAGATCCTCTGTCTGCGCGATGATTGCACCGCCGATTTTCGCCAACTGGGAGGAGAACTGCTCGTTGGACAGGTGGCTCTTAAAGCCGGGGACCGCGGAAAGTTTCTCGAGAGTGTTGATGACGTAATCGTGCTCCACGCCACACATCATCGGCACCACGACACCACTGGCCATCGCGAGCGGCACGAGGACGAGGGAAGTTTTGTCGCCGACGCCACCAGTCGAGTATTTGTCGATCTTCGGCTTGGCAATGTGGGAGAGATCGATGACCTCGCCGGAGAGCATCATCTCTTCGGTCAGATCGGCGGTTTCCTGCGCCGACATGTTGGAGAAGTAGATCGACATCATCAACGCAGCCAGTTGGTGCTGCGGCATTTCGCCATCAAGCGTGCTATCCACAATATAGCGGATCTCCTCTTGGGTGAACTCGCCACCATCGCGCTTCTTCTCGATCAAGAACTCGAAGCTCGGCTTGATAAAACGGCGGGTCGGAATGTTTCGTTTACTGGTCGTCATGAGTGATGTGTGAGGGAATGCAGGCAGAGGCCCGCTTGGCGGAAAAGTTTTTGAGCCAATGAAATTCCCCGCGGAAGTCGAGCCAAAACTCCCGCGCCCCGCGGCGTCCAACCACGCCAAATCCCGCCTCGCGCACGATCCAGAAGGCGCGAACCAACCGGTTACTTCGCCTTGGCTCCGTCTGCTACCCAAGCGGCGATTACCGCGCGCTCCTGTTCAGTGATTTGGGTCACATTGCCGAGTGGCATGATGCGCGTGACGATCACTTGTTGGTAGATGCGTTGTGCGTTGGCGACAATCGCATCGGGCGTGTGCAGCACGACACCTGCCGGGGGCTGCGTAATGCCGGCGAAAGTCGGGGACGGCGCGTGACACGTAGTGCAGCGCTGGCCCATGATGCCCCGCACCCGGTCAAACGTCACGGGGCCCTCGACCGGCGGCAGTGGGACGATCCGCGGCGCAGTCCACCAAGCGACGATCCCGAGGAGCACGGCGCCCAAAACAGGATATTGGAGCTCAATCACGCCCTTGTGCCGACGATTGAAAAAATGCCGGATCGAAACGGCCGCCGCCATGATCAGCACAAGCACCGCCCACGCCTGCGGGTGACTATAGGTCGAGGCGTAGTGGTTGCTGATCATGATGAAGAGCACGGGCAGCGTGAAGTAGTTGTTATGCACGCTGCGTTGCTTGCCCCGTTTGCCATAGATCGGGTCGGGCAGTTGTCCGGCGCGCATGGCATCGACCATTTTCTTCTGACCGGGAATGATCACAAAAAACACATTTGCCGCCATGATGGTGCCAATCGAGGTGCCCACATGAATGAAGGCTGCCCGTCCGCCCAAGGTGTGCCCCAGTGCCCAGGCGAGCGCAGCAATCAGGCAAAACACGATCGCGCCGAGCAGGGCATCGTTCTTTCCCAGCGGCGAGCGACATAGCCCATCGTAGACGAACCAAGACCCCACCATGCTGGCGACTCCGATACCAACCGCCTGCGCGACACTTAAATTCGCGACCGAACCATCAATCATCATCGTCCCCGCCTTCAGCCAGTAGACGACGACCAGCAGGGCGGTCCCCGAGAGCCAGGTGGTATAGGCCTCCCACTTAAACCAATGCAGTTTTTCGGGCAGGGAGGCCGGGGCCACGGCATACTTCTGCGGATTGTAGAATCCACCACCATGGACCGCCCAAAGCTCACCGGAGACTCCCTTTTTCTTGGCCGCGGATCCCTCGGGCGGCGCCTCCAGGGAGTTGTCGAGCCAGATAAAGTAGAACGACGATCCAATCCAGGCGATGCCGGCGATTACGTGCAGCCAGCGCAAAAGCAGGCTTAGAAACTCCATGAGATGCGCGTCCATTGTGTAGTGAATCGTCTTCGTAGCGCCTCCGATGCCAAGCGCGAACCGAACTCCGCGCTTGCGCGCCGCGCGCCGCATCCGGTTCTCTGGCGCGATGCACGTCTCGTTCAACCTCGCCGCCGATCTCGATCCGGCCCTCAAGTCTGCCGCCCTCGCGGCTGGTCTGCCCGACGCCGCCGCATTCACCCCCGAGATCCGCACGGCCGACCCGAAGCATGGAGACTTCCAGGCCAATGGCACGCTCGGCTTCGCCAAGGCCCGCAAGCTCAACCCGCGCGCCGTCGCCGAGCAAATCGTCACTGCCCTTCCCGCGTCGATTCGCGAGTCCTACGATGTCTCCATCGCGGGCCCCGGCTTCATCAATTTCACGCTCAAGCCCGCCATGCTCCTTGCGTGGCTGCGCGCGTATTCCACCCCCGCTGCCCTCACCGCTGGCGCCGCCTCCGCCCACGCCGGCCAGACCTGGGTGGTCGACTACTCCTCGCCGAACACCGCGAAGCAAATGCACGTGGGCCATTTGCGGTCCGCGGTCATCGGGGAAGCGATTTGTCGTTTGCTCACATTCACCGGGGCCAAGGTTATTCGTGACAACCACCTCGGCGACTGGGGCACCCAGTTCGGGAAACTCATTTACGGCTTCAAGCGCTGGGCTGATCCCGTGGCGCTCGCGACCGATCCGATCGAGGAACTCGAACGGATCTACAAACTCGGACACGCCGCCACGCCCGACGACTCGCCGGAGCTCGACGAAGCCCGCCGCGAACTCGTCGCGCTCCAAAACGGCGACCCCGAATCCGTCGCGCTGTGGAAGAAGTTCTCCGACGTCTCCCTCGCGGCCTTCCAACAGATCTACGACCGCCTCGGCATTCGCTTCGACTACAACCTCGGGGAGTCATTCTACAACGACAAGGTCGGGCGGGTTTACAGCGAACTCCTCGGCACCAAAATCGCCGAGGACAGTGCCGGCGCGCTCGTTGTTTTCCACGATGAACACCCCCGCTTCAGCCGAAACACGGAGCGCCCAAACCCGTTCATGGTGCGCAAGGCCGACGGCGCCAGCGGCTACGCCTCAACCGATCTGGCAACCGCGCTCTATCGCACCGAGCACTTCGGCGCACACGGCATCGTCGTCGTCACCGACTTCCGACAGGGCGATCACTTCGAGCAGCTATTTCTCACGGTAAAGAAGTGGTTTGCGGCAAAGCACTACCGCCTGCCCGAACTCCATCACGTCACCTTTGGCGCCGTCACGGGCGAAGATGGCAAGGCCCTCAAAACTCGTGATGGCGGCACGATCAAGTTAAAGGCTCTCTTGGACGAGGCCGAGGAGCGCGCCTTCGCCATCGTAACCGAGAAGAACCCCGATCTTCCGGAGTCCGAACGCCGCGACATCGCTCGTGCCGTCGGCATCGGCGCCGTCCAATACGCGGACTTATCCCAGAACCGCAGCAGCAACTACGTCTTTTCGTGGGATAAGATGCTGGCCCTCGATGGGAACACCGCCACCTACCTGCTCTATGCAGTGACCCGGCTGCACTCGATCTTCCGGAAACTAAACCTCCCTGCCGGCGACACAGCGCAGGAATCCGCCGCCTCCCCGCTTGAAACCTCGGCCGAGCTCACCCTCGCCCGGAAACTCGCGAAATTTCCGGACGCCATCCGCCTCGCGGCTGACTCCCTCCGCCCGCATTTCCTCTGCTTGTATCTTTACGAACTCGCGGGCGAATTCAGCGCCTTCTATACCTCCGACAAGGTCGCCGTCGATGAGGCCCCCGTTCGCGCACGTCGTCTCCTTCTCTGTTCCCGCACGTTGCTGACGCTCGAAACGGGCCTTCACTTGCTCGGTTTGCGCACAATTACCCGTATGTAAGCGTGAGACTCCGCCAGCGCTGCCGGCAAGCCGAGTTCTGCGCCCGCCCGCCAGGACTTTTACCGGCTCGCGCAAACCAGCGCCAGCGCCACTGCGCCCGGCACGCCCTGCACCCAAAGGATTTTCCGGTTCGCGGTCGCAGCGCCAAATACCCCCGCCACGATTACACAACCGAGGAAGAATATTTTGACCGGATAACCATCCGCGCCAGCCCACATTCCCCACCCCAACCCTGCCGCCAAAAACCCGTTGTAGAGCCCCTGATTTGCCGCGAGTGCTCGTGAGGCTTTAGCGAACTCGGGGGTAAGTCCGAACACCCGCCGGCCAGTCGGCTTTGTCCAAAGGAACATCTCCAACACCATAAAGTAGACGTGCAGCGCGGCGACTAACCCGACGGCGACCGAAGCAGCTAAGTTCATCTGCGTAACGAAGACATCCCGGCTCCCTTGCGCAATCTTCAAGCCGTTCATCTCCCCCGCCGACGATTATCCGATCTTCGCAAACTTCTCGTCAAAATCAGCTTCTCCGTGTTCCTAAGCCGCTTGCTCCCAGCCCGAATCCGACAAAATCCTTGCCGCACCCCTACCCCGTAACCACCGTCCCCATCATGGCCATGCAGGAAATCTACATCCGCAACGCGACCGATACCGAGGCCCGCGGCCCCTATAACGAAGAGCAACTCGTATCCCTCGCGGAAGCCGGACAAGTCACCGCCGAGACCTTGATCTATGATGCGGCGGCGGAGCAATGGGTGGCGCTCGGATCGAACGCCGATCTGATGGGGATCGTTTTTCCGGAGAAGAAGAAGCTCACCCTCAAGGCCAAGGAAATCAAAACGCTCAACAAGCCCGATGAGCAGGCCAAGGCGATCACCGTCGACGATATGCTGGCCGCCGCAGAGGGCCGAACGGAAGAGACTTCCGACAAACGCGACCCCGAGATTGCCATGATGCGAGCTGCTCGCATCGGCAATTGGTCCTTGATCGCAGCCCTGGTCATCGCAGCCGCCGGCGCAATCCTGCCCAATACCGATGCACTCATGTCGATGGACGGCGGCAAGATTCTTGCCCACCCCATCGTTATTTTGGGCATTCTGGATGTGGTGCTTTCCGTCCTCCTTGGGCTCGGCATGGTCAGCCTCTATCCGTTTGTCCGCTTTCGCGCGGCGCTTGGACTCGGTTTCCTCGGCTTTATTTTTTACGCGCAAGGCCTTTCGCTCCCCTTCCTCTGCGCCCTCATCGGTTCGGTGGGTGTTTATCTCTGCACCATCTTCGTCACCCTCGTGCCAGTCATCGTAGCGGGGGCCGCGGCTGTGGTGGGCATGGGGGCCTTGGCCTGGTATAACCTCGCTCAGTAATAAATCCCGTGGCCCGCGCCGCTCCATCGTCTGCTTCCCTCCCCGGGAAGTTTTCCCTGCTCGGCCCTAGGTTGCGGCACCTGTGGCAAAAGGAGATTTGGCTCACCTCTCATCTCAAGGACACCTCACCCCGCGGCTGGTTTTTCGCTGCTCTCCGGGTGATATCAATTACCTGGACGGTCTTTGCCGAGACGAAGGTGCCCAGCCGTGCCGCCGCCCTGAGCTTCAGCTCTCTTCTTGGGCTGGGACCATTGATCGCCATCGCCGTGTTGGTCGGCGGCTTTGTCCTCGGCGATAACGCCGACCCCAATCTAATCGCCAATAAGATCGGCGGTTTGCTCGAACAGGTCGCCCCCCAGCTCCGCTCCTTGCAATCATCCGACGGCACCAGTGTCCACGTCGGTGACGCCGTGAGCCCGCAGGTCGTCTCAATGCTCAACGGCTTTGTCTCCAGTGCGCGCTCCGGCTACGGTGGCGCCTTCGGCGCACTTTCTCTGGTGGTCGTGGTTCTGCTCATGTTCAAAGCAGTCGAAGATGCTTTTAATGATATCTGGGGCATCCGCCAGGGGCGTTCACTGCTCATGCGGATCGTCTTCTACTGGACGATTCTTACCTTGGGAGCCGTCCTCTTCTTCGCCTCCGTCACTCTCCTCGGCGCCGGTGCGGCCGTGAATGTTTTTAAGGAATCACTTAGCCACCTTCCCGGTGGAGAAGGACTGATCGCGGTGCTCAGTTGGTCGCTCCCCATGTTCTCGCTCACCTTGCTGAGCGTAATGCTCATGTTGGTTTACCGGGTCATCCCCAACACGCATGTTTTCTGGCGGGCTGCATTTGTCGGGGCGTTCGTCGTGGCCGCTCTGCTCATGCTGAACAACTTCGTCGCATTCTTTTACGTGCGCCGCGTCGTGCAGACGCAGAATCTTTATGGCCAGCTCGCCGTGCCCCTCGTCCTCATGCTGGGACTCTACATCTTCTGGATCTACGTGCTGATCGGGGGCGTGATCAGCTATGCCGTTCAAAACGTGCACTTCCGCAATAGCCAAGCGGCTTGGGGTCAACTCACCGAATCCATGCGCGAACGCCTGTCGCTCGTCGTCCTTCTCACCATCGGGCGTCGATTCCAAGAGTGCATGCCACCGATCACCGCCTCCCAATTGAGCGACCTACTTAAGGTCCCTACCCAGATCCTCAACGAGTGCCTAAACCGCCTCGTGACCATGCAACTGATTACCACCCTCCGGCCGTCGGCCGATACCCCGGCCACGGAATATCGCTACCAACCCGCGCGTCCCCTTAGTCGCATCAATTTGTATGACTTCAAGATGCTCGATGACAATTTTGGCGATGATCCAGTCGGACAGTCCCTCGAACGCATCGACCCCATTTTGCATCACTACGACGAGCAATTGAATCTACTGGTCGAGCGCGACTTCTTTAAGAAGAGCCTTGAGCAGCTTTTTGCGGAGCACCCCTTTGATGAGTCTCGCCCCCCCTTCAGCTTAGGAGATCGCGTCGCCAAATCGTAGCCCGGTTCGGCTTAAGGCGGGCACATCCCTGCGCCCTGTCCGCCTGCAGAGCGATAATTTTGCCGCGGCGATCGCTACGTCCACCGCCTATTCCTAATTCGCCCTTGCCACCCGCCCCTCCCCACCTAGCGTCCGACGTTTTCTCCCCATGATTTCCTGGATCCAGAAAACCTTTCAGCATCATTTCCGCGCCATCTTCGCGGTCCTCTTGGCGCTGATCATCGTCTCCTTTGTCTTTACCATCGGCGCCTCGGGCGGCTTTGGCCAAGCTGAGCGTCGTCACGTCGACCGTCCCTTCTTCGGCTACAATCTATCACTTCAACGTGATGCGCAGCGACTCACCGGCAGCGCGGAGATCAGCTTCAGCCTCAACCCCTCCTACGAATACGCTGGCCTCGAAGACTACGCCTTCCAACGCGCCGCCAAGCTCTACCTCGCCGATCAATGGCACATCCCGGCTACGACCGACGCCGAAATAAAGGATGCCGTGACCAAGCTCCGCGCGTTTACCGGACAAGACGGCCAGTTTGATGCCAAGGCCTATACTAACTTTCGCGACAGCCTGAAGACCAACCCCCGCGGCCTCACCGAAGCCGACATCGTCCGCATCGTGGGAGAAGACGTTCGCGCCGAGAAGGTCACCAAGCTTATCGCCGGTCCCGGCTATGCTCTTCCCGTCGACATCAAGCTCTTCCTCGCCCGCCAGGACACCACATGGACGCTCTCCACGGCCACGGTCGATTACGCCAGCTTCGCTCCCTCAGTGAAGCCAACGGACGCTGATCTCACAAAATTCTTCGAAGAGAACTCATTCCGCTACGAGATTCCGCCCCGCGTAGTTGCGACCTATGCCGATTTTTCGGCCCTCAACTATATCTCCAGCGTTTCGGTGACGGAAGCCGAGGTGCGTGGTTATTACGACGCGAACCCCTCCCGTTTCCCGAAGCCAGCCGCGGTAAAACCGGCCGATGACAAGGCGCCTGCCCCCAAGGCTGATCCGGCCGCTGATTACGCTGCCGTGCGCCCGCAGGTCGAAGCAACGCTGAAACTTGAGCGGGCTCAAAAGGCCGCCGCCAAGGCAGCGAGCGACCTCTCCCTCGCGATTTACGAGAATAAGGTTCCCGCCTCCGGTATCGACGCCTTCCTCGCCAAGAACAAAATCACCGTCAAATCCCTCGCCCCGTTTACCCGTGAAGCCGGCCCCGCTGAGCTTGGTGGTTCTGCGGAGGTCTCCGCCGAAGCCTTCAAGCTTCCTCGCGAAGATCGCTACTATTCCGAATCCATCAATGTCCCGGCCGGCGCCGTTGTGCTGTTCTGGAAGGAAACCCAGACCGCCCGCAAATCCACCTTCGCCGAAGTCCGCGAGCGCGTCTCCGCGGATTGGATCAAGAATGAGAAGGACAAAGCCTTCGTCACTCTGGGTAAAACCATTAAAGCCCAACTCGAAACCCGCCTCAAAGCTGGCGACACAATTGAAAAGGCCGCTGAGGCTGCATCAGCGGCAGCTGGTGTGAAGATCGAGGCCAAGACGATCGCTCCGTTCACTCCGCGCACCCGTCCCCAAGATCTCGACTATAGCGTGCTCGGCACTCTGGAGCGGCTCGAGAAAGGCCAGGTTTCCGACATGGTCATCAACGCCGAAAAGGGACTGCTGGTTTACGCCGCGGACAAGAAGGCGCCGGACCTGACCGAAGCGAATCCGCAGTTCGTCAGCATGCGCTCACAGATTGCGACCGCAAACGCGCGCAACACGGCCACCGCCTACATCTCGGAACTGGTCGCCGCCGAGTTGAAGAAATCGGAACCGAAAGCTCAGTAGGCCCAAACTCACTTTCTTCGTCTTTCCCACGCCTCGTGCTCTTGTGGCACGGGGCGTTTTTGCATCCACCTCGCCGCCTCCGCGTGCGAAAACCACTCATCCTCCACCCCAACCGTTCACCACGATTCAGCTCGCCGACGAGCCCAGCTCCGTCGTGAAATCAATCCGATGCCCCTGCATGCCTATGCGCCGTTGACTCCGCCCTGCCGCCTCTGCGGCGACGGTTTCGAACATCGCGCAACGGCCTCCGCCTCTTCCCTCACCCAATGCCCGACTTGCGGTCAATCCGTGCGACGCGTGACGCCTCAAACCGTAAATTCCCCGAAACTTTTGGCTCCGCTTTCCGTCTCGCGAGCCAGACAAGCGGGCTTCACCGTGCTCAAACGCACCTCCGGTGGTGAGTTCGAAAAACAGTAACTTTCCCAACCCTTCGGTGTTTAATCGTAAGCCACTCCCCCCATTTTTCCCTCCAGTCATGCCACGCACTCTAGCTCGCGCCTTCCTTGCTCTCGCCCTCACCGCCGCCGTCTCGCGCGCCCAATCCCCTTCGGCCAAAGCCCTCTCGCTTCAGGAAGCCGTGGGCTTGGCCCTCAAGAAAAACTTCGATATTCAAATCCAAGCGCTGAACACGGAGAATGCGAAGGAGACCTTTAATGCGGCCAGCGCAACATTTGACCCAACGCTCACCAGTTCCATCATCCGTTCGGTGAGCCAGGCCGCTTCGAATACCAGCCGGCTCGATGGCGCCCAGCTCGAAGGCCCCCGCTCCGACAGCACCACGGCCCGCATCGGCGTAAACCAGCGCCTCGAGGCCACCAACGGCACCGTCGGCCTTTCCGCCAACGTCACTCGGAGTGCGACCAATTCGACCAACGCCCTGCTCAATCCCAGCTTTGGCAACGGTATCACCGCGACACTTAGTCAGCCCCTGCTGCGCAACGCGGGCCGCTCCAGCGCGACCACCACCGTCGAGCGCACCAAGCTCGGTCTCGATATCGCGAACCTGAATTACACCAGCCGCATCCTAACGGTCATTTCCCAAACCGAAAGCGCCTACTACAATCTCGTCTCGGCTCGGGAAACCGTCCGCATCCGCCAGCTTACGCTGGAACGAAATCAGGTTCTTTTCGAAGAAAACAAAGCTCGTCGTGCGACCGGCGTGATGACCGATCTGGATGTCCTGACTGCGGAGTTTGGCGTCGCCAATGCCCGCCGCGCCCTCGTCCAAGCTCAGCAGACGGTTGCGGACCGTGAAGATACGTTGCTCAACATCATCAACCTCCCCGAATTCGAGGCCCGGCCAGGAGTCGTCGCCTTCGACGACTACAAAGGAGACGTCCCTTCCTTCGCTACTTCCTACAAACTCGCTCGCGAGCGCTATCCCGATTCCCTGTCCCAACAAGATACAATTAAGCAGTTGGAACTGGATCTCGCGACCGCCCGTAAGAACCTCCAACCGACCCTCACACTAGACGCTTCCCTCGGCTACACGGCGAAAGCCACCAACGGAGGCTACGGAGATGCGATCTCCAATCTCCCGAACGACCATGGTAATAACTGGAGCGTCGGTCTCAGCTACTCGATGCCTTGGGGTCAAAAAGCCGACAAAGCCAACTACCGCGGCGCCCTCGGAAACGTGAAGTCGCAGAAGGTTCGTCTGGAGCAGCTTGAACAGACGCTCCTGGTTAACGTCCGCACGGCGGTTCGCGCCGTGGAAACCAGCCTCGTCGCCGTCGAACTGGCTGGTAAATCCACCGAGTTGAGCGCCCGTCAATACGATCTCCAAAAGGCCCGCTTTGACGCTGGCCTTTCGACTGCCCGTCTTGTCCTGCAAGCTCAGGAAGATCTCGAAACCGCCCGTTTTAACGAATTAGCCGCGAAAGTTTCCCTGCGCCAAGCCGTCGCCGAAGTGAACCGCCTCGAAGGCAGCTCGTTGACCCGCTACAAGGTCGAGCTCCCCAAATAAGCCCGCAACTCGCGACACCCGGGGCCTCCTTCCGGCCTCAGCTCTGAAGACGCAGCCCATCGCTGCGTCTTTTTTGTGTCCGCTCCACTCTCGCCTCATCGCACATCGCTCGTTTCGCTCGTCGCTATGTCCCCCGCGCTCGTCGCCCGCTTGGTTTTCTGGCTCTGGTTCGGAGCCGCATTTTTCGTTGGCCGGCAGCTCCTCCTTCAACGCCTGCCACCGCCAGCCGTGCCCACGATACTCGCCAGCCTGACAGTATTGCTCCTCTACACCTACTTCCGCTTCACCGCCGTCCGACGCTGGGTGGACGGATTGCCACTGCGCTCTCTCGTCCTGCTACACGTCACACGCTTTGTCGGCATCTACTTCTTGATTCTCTATCGTCGCGGAGAGCTACCCTACGAATTCGCGGTCCCCGGCGGTATCGGTGACATCATCGTAGCCTCACTCGCGCTTCCCCTGGTCTTTCTCCCTTTCGACGAATCGACCCATCTTCGCTACCTTCGCATTTGGAATGTTATCGGACTTATTGATATCGCGCTGGTGGTGATGACCGCCATTCGCCTCAACCTCGCGACCCCGTGGCAAATGCACGCGCTGACTCACCTCCCATTGAGTTTGCTGCCTACTTTCCTTGTGCCCCTGATTATCGCGACGCACATCGTTATCTTCGTTCGTCTGGCCCGTGCGACAACGGTGACTTGATCGCATCGCTCCCGCGTGTATCGTCGAACAACTATCCACCGTTGACGCTCCTCCGCCACAGCTCCCCCCGTCGTTCGCAAGATTTTCGCCTTCGCGGCCAGGCGGGCTTCTCGCTGCTCGAACTCTCGGTGGTGGTGTTTATCGTCAGCGTTCTTGCCGCTCTCGCGGTGCCGGCCATTCGAAAGGTCAATCTGGAGGCCCGCTCCACCACCGTGGTCAACGATCTGCGGGTCTACGCCAACGCTCTCCAAACTTATACTCAGGAAAAAGGTGATTGGCCGGTAGGCGGTGTCGCCCCCGGTGAAATCCCTCCCGGCATGGACGGCTATTTAAGCAAAACCAACTGGGAGCGCATCACTCCCATCGGTGGACTCTACACTTGGTCGCCCGATACGGTCCAACAAGGTGAGCGCCATCGCGCCGCGATCACGATTACCTCGGTCGGCGAAAACAAAGTCACGATCGACCGGGCTCAACTGACGGACCTCGATAAGAAAATTGATGATGGAGTGCTCGACACCGGGACCTTCCGTCTCGGGTTTCGCAACTACCCGGTCTACGTGCTCGAACACTGACGCACCGCTATGTTTACCGTTTCCACCGTCAACCTTTCGTCGGACACCTCCAAAGTGGATCCAGAGCTTGGCACCGCAGAACTTGGCGTGCTCTCGGAGGACGAGTTCGCCTCGTTGTTATATCGGTTTCGCTTACTCGATTCTGTGCAAAATTCAGAGGTGGATCCGCACTTGCTGGTCAATGCCAACGCCGGTCGTTTCATTGTCCGCACCGGACGAGGCAAACTCTTCCTTTATAACGCCCGCGATACGACCGAGCCCTACGCCGAACTTACTCCTGCGGAGATAATCGCCCATCTCGATCGCCAGCCGAGCACTCCACCGGCTGATTTTTCCGCTCCGGGGCCTGAGGCAAAACCGGCTCCCCATTACGGCATAGCCTTTGCCATCCTCTTTGCCGGCCTAGCCCTCAACGCCTACACCCTTTACTCGGTGTTTTATACCGAAACGGTAGTCGAGCAGCCAGCCGTCACGCTACTCACTGACTCAGCCGAACTCACGGCTCGACAACGTGAAGTCGTCGGGACCTTCGCGACAGGCGCCCAAAACGGCGATCGCGTGATCACCGTAAACGCAGATGGCTCGTTACAGTTCAGTGAACTCGGTTCGCGTAGCGGTATCTCCACGAGTCGCGACACCTTTCGACTGGGGCGACACGACAAAAAGCTCTGCCTTCTTACGACTGACAGTGGAGTCGTCGATGTCGCAGGCGTCGACACGCTCGTCTACTACCGCGATATCTACCGGCGCACCAAATAGGAATCGTTGGCTGATCCACCGAACACCGCTTTAAGAAAGACGCTGGGCGCAAAAAAGCACGGCGCGAGGCCGTGCTTGGAACTGGTAGCAGAGTAATTTCCTCTGCCCAACGGTCCGTCCGTTTACTTGGAAGCCTTCTTCACGGCCTTGGCCGCTTTCTTTTGCTTCGCGTTCTTCAACGGCGCTTTTTTGACCTGTTTCTTGGAGTTTTGTGTTTTTGCCATGGTAGGAAAAAGGGATGAGTGAGAAATACGTTCGATCAGAGCAGCGCCCTGGACTTCATCGACCCGCTGCAGCCAAATCGTCGGCCGTGGCGAGTTCGTAGCTGATCTTGCCTTCAATAATCTCCCGAAGTGCCGTATCCTCCGCCGAAAGCTTTTCCAGCGATTCGACCAGCGCGCGATTACCGCGTTTCAACTGCTTCACCCGGCGAGACACGACATTGATCAACACATTGGGGTCTTCGATGACCTTTTGTGCCGCACTCAAATAATCGTCACGCATGATGGGAATTAGTCGGCCCACCCGAGGTCAAACAACAGAATGTCGTTCGGTTTCCGTAGTCTCGAGTGCTGGCTGACTTCGGAATCCTAAAAACCAGTTGTCGAAAACGCGATGACTAATTCTCCGACGCCCCGCGCGTTGGGCCAATCGGTTCGCCCGCCAATTGATTAGGTCATTAGTTGTCCGCCCCGGATCAATCGCGCATGAATTTATTCAGCTCAGCTGGCGTCATCGTCTGCGCTGCAAATCCAAAGGTTCCATGCTCGCGCACTTCCCGGGCCGCTTCGAACAACCCGGACATGGCCGCTCGGTAGAATCCGGTCGCGAGGCTCACCCGTCTCACACCCGCTTCTTGGAGCACGGCGAGGGACACCGCGCCATTCTGCATCGTGCCCACCACATTTACTGGTTTAGTCACCGACCGGCACACCTCCCGCACGGCCGCGAGATTCGGTAATCCGGGGGCGAAGAGCACATCGGCCCCCGCTTGTTCATACGCCTGCAGGCGGGTGATTGTATCGCCGAGATCGGGGTGACCCCGCGCGAAATTTTCCGCCCTGGCGACCACTACAAATTTATAGGGTAACTTACGCGCCTCTTCTACCGCGGCAGTAACTCGCTCAACCGCCAGCATCCTTTCGTAGGGCTGGGCGTCACCGCGGGCATCTTCAATTGATCCCCCGACCAGTCCAATCGACGCCGCCGTTCGAATCGTGTCGGCAACCACCGCGGGCTCGTCTCCGAACCCGTTCTCGAGATCTGCTGAAACCGGCAGATTCGAAGCCTCCACAACAATCCGGGCTCCCGCCAACGCCTCAGCGCGATTCATGGCATAATCGCGCCGGCCCATGCTACCAGCGGCCGCGCTACTTGACGTTGCTAGCGCCAAAAATCCAAGTCCCGCCAACATACGGGCGGAGCCCGCATCCCATGGATTCGGAATGACAAAAATCTTACCCTCGGTGTGCAGGGCGTGAAATCGTGCGGCTTTCTCGGCTTGCGTGAGTATCATGCCTCGATCCTGCGATCCGGCACCCCGCAAACCAGCGGATAGTTCGCGCCAACCCGCACAGTGGAACGAATTTTTGGGCCCGTCCGCCCACACTTTTCACAATTGATGCTCCTCCCTCAGGTCACTTCCTGCTATCCCTCGCACCCATGAAGAAAGTTTTCCCTCTCCGGGTGACCGGAAAAAAAGATGCCCGCGTTGTCGAATCGATCAAACATGACGTGCGCAAATACGTGAAACGAGAGCGCCGCAAGACGTTGCCCGAGGGATTCAGCGAATGGGATTTTGATTGCCGCGTCGGAGCAACTGCAGCGACTGCTTCAGCCACTACCCTTAAGGACATCGGCAAGGCAGTCGACGTGGTCGCGACGCCTGAGAACACCTCAATCTACATCGAGATAGTTGCCCGAGCCTCTCATCGCACGCCACGCGCTGCTGCCGACGCGACTAACCACTCGTCCACGCCCCCGCCAGACGCTGCCACCTCTACCGAGTAACGAGCCCAAACGAGACGGCGGGCTGCTCAGTCCTCCCGCCACTGGCGATGCCGGAACGGTATTTTGCCTTCCGATTTCGCCTTCCAACTCGGCTTGCTCGCCAGCGCGCCCGGCCTCCGCTCCCGTGGCACCTTGGCATCTTGCTCTGCCTTCAGTTTCCCAAACGCCTCGAAACGCGCACGCTGCAACTCGCCGCTCGCCAGCGCCACACTCACTGCGCAACCCGGTTCGTTGGTGTGACCGCAATCCGTAAATCTGCACCGTAACGCCAGCTCGCGAATCTCAGGGAAAGCTTCTTCCAGCCCGCCATCCGCGCCCCAGAGCTGCAACTCCCGCATTCCAGGAGTATCGATCACCAGTGCTCCCGACGGGGTCTGCACGAGTTCACGGCGGGTCGTCGTGTGCCGCCCCTTGCTATCTTTCTCCCGCACCTCGGCGGTCGGGAGCGGCGCCTCGGGATCGCGCACGAGCGCATTGATCAAGCTCGACTTCCCCACCCCGGAAGAACCGATGAAGGCGAGCGTCTTTCCGGCCAAAGCATACGTGCTCGTCAGCGCCTTCAACCCCTTGCGCGTCGCCGTGCTGGTAATGAGAACTGCCACTCCGGGGGCCAGCGCCTCCACTTCCTGACGCACTTCCTCTGCGTCGTCACACAGGTCGGACTTGTTCAACACAATCACCGGGGTGGCTCCGCTGTCATGCGCCGCCACCAGAAAGCGCTGGATGCGTTTCGGGTTAAAATTGCGGTCCAGCCCGCTCACCAAAAATACCGTATCGAGATTCGCCGCCACGATTTGCTCGATCTCCTCCGAGCCCGACGCCCGCCGGGAAAACTTCGTGCGGCGCGGCATTACCGCATGGATATCTGCACGTTCCTCGCCGTCGCGCCGACGCACGGCCACCCAATCGCCGACCGCGGGAAACTGATCCGGGGTCCTTGCCACGTGAAAGAAACCTCCACCGCACTCCCCCAAAACTTCTCCCTCCGCGGTATGGACCGCATAAAAATTTCGCCTTAGCTCACACACGACTCGCGCCGGCTCCAGTCCCGCCGCAGCTTGCGGCGCAAACGAGAGCGCGTGCGCTTCTGACCACCCTAGTTCAGCGAGAGTCATGATCCCCCGTATGGCAGCCCGACGGGGTCGTCACTTCAACGTGAATCCCAGCGCCTCGAGTTCCTCCATTAGGAACGGGGCGCACTCCATTACCTCAACCATCTTTCCGAGGGCCTCCGCCATCGTCGCAACTTCGATCAACGCATCGCCGTCGTCCGAATCATGCACATGCACGGACCACGGGCTGTCCGCCGCCGCGCGCAACTGCGCTGCGGAACCGTGCAGGTAGTTTCCCGGTAATCCTGGATTCGGTCCCGCCCCCGGCACCAAAAAGTGGGTATGAATGGGATCGTGCGCGACAATCACCTTCTCGTCTCCCACCGCCTTGGCTCGATGGTGAGCCACCTTGCCGGCCGCCAACAGTCGGAATGATTCCGCCCGGCCACGCGCCGCCGCCGGGAGCGATTGCACATAGCGATCGAAAATACTGTTGTTCGATTCAAGTTCGGCCGCGGCGATCTTCCCGGCGATCAACGCCTCAAGATTGTGGGCGTGAAAATGCGGCTTTTTTGCGAGGGAGCGCGCAGTCACATGGCCGCCCTTATGATCGGCATCGGCATAAATCTGGTGCGCCGCATACAGACGCTTCAACGCATCCTGATAGGTCGGCGTAAACGGCACAGCACCCACGGGGCTGTGCTCGATCATTTCAAGGACATTGAGGTCGAACTCGGCATGGGGATTCTGGGGCATAACCTAAGTCAATAGAGCTCTCTCATCGGACACGAGGTCCTTCTCGTGCGCAATCGCCCCCGCATAAGGTTTGACCCCCCGCCGCACTCGCCTAGCTCACCAGCAATGCTACCCCGCACCCACGTTCTCGCCTTGCGTCTATTGCTTTGCGCTTCTGCCGGTCCGGCACTCGCGGCCGACTCCCGCCACGCCGCTGGCGCCGCACTTTTTCTTACCACTTGCGCCCCGTGCCATCAGCCCACCGGCGAGGGAGTGCGCGGTATCTTTCCGCCTCTTGCCAAATCGGACTATCTCATGGCCGATAAGGATCGCAGTATTCGCATCGCCCTCCAAGGCACCGCCGGCCCGATGACCGTCAATGGGATCGAATACCAAGGCGTCATGCCTGCTCCCGGGCCGCTCGATGACCAACAGGTCGCCGATGTCCTCACTTACGTGCGCTCCTCTTGGGGCAATGCGGGAGGCGCGGTTACGGCGTCCGAAGTCAAACGCGTTCGCGCCGAGCTCGCCGCCGCCGATCCCGACAAGACCGACCCATTTGCGCCGCTGCCGAAACCGCCCGAGGGTTTCAAACTCCGCGAAATCGTCCGCCTGCCCGTCCACGGCGTAAAACTCGCCACTATGCCGGGGGCAGACTGGATCATGGTGCTGAACAACAGTGGTGAGATATACCGCCTCGAGCCCGCCACCGGAAATCTCGTCCGCCTGCTCGTCCCTAAAGACTACGCCGAACTTGGCGCCGGAAGCCTCGCCGTCCTGGGCATGACGATCGACTCCAAGAAACGCCTCTATGTCGTCACCAATCAGCGCGTCGCCGAACAACCTTGGCATATCAATCGGGTCGTCATTTTCCGCTCCGAGCCCCTCGATACCGCCGGCTCGCCCCCCAAGCTAACCGCCTGGCTCCGCACGAGCTATCCTTGGGGCAACAGCTATTACAATCACGGCGTCTGCCACATCGCCGAAGGTCCCGACGGCTTTATGTATGTGAGTAGTGGAGCCCGCACCGACGGCGGCGAGGTCGATGGCGGTATCTTCAAGAAAGAGACGGTCTATTGGAAGGGAGGAGAAACCGACTATACCGCTGCGATTTGGCGGATCGATCCCATCGCCGAAGTTCCCAAGATCGAAATTTTCGCCCAAGGCATCCGCAACGCCTGGACCTTCGCGTGGAACGACCGCGGCGATCTGTTCTCGGTTAGCAACGGCCCCGATGCGCATCGTCCCGAAGAGATGGATCACGTCGAAAAAGGTAAGCACTACGGCTTTCCCTACCAATACGCCGATTTCCCCGCGACGGATAAACCTTACCCCTACACCCCTGACGTCCCTCCCGGTCTCATCATTACCCCGGCAATTCGCAATTTCGGGCCGGCGGCTGGCGGCTCGGAAACCAAGCCTATCGCCAGCTTCGACGCCCACTCCTCTCCTGCCGGCATGCTGTTTTGCAACGACGACTGGCCGGCTTCCCTCCGCGGCAAAATGCTCATCGGCCGCTTCGGGAACTTCCTCCTCGATGATAGTTACGGCTACGACATCCTCGCCGCCGATCTGAAGCGCAATGCCGCCGGCGTCTATGAAGCCCGCATGACCACTTTCTTCGCCCCCCTCGCCCGCCCGATCGACTTCCTCAAGGTCGGCAAGAAGCTTTTCATCCTCGAATACACACGACCCGTCGGCAAACACGGCTCACGTCCCATGAATCCCGGCCGAGTCTTGGAACTCAGTTGGTGACAGCCCCCTGTCCCCATTTGTTTACCACACCGATTTACCACCCCCATGCCCCGCCTAGCCTCATTTCTCTCGGCCTTTGCCGTCACTGTGACTGCCACCTTCGCTGCCACCGCACCAACCGACTTTCTCGTCTACTTCGGCACATATGCCAAAGCTCCGAGCAAAGGCATCTACCGCTCACACTTTGATGCCGCCACCGGGAGACTCTCGCCCGCTGAGTTAGCCGCCGAGGCCAAAGATCCCGCCTTTCTCGCGCTCCACCCCAAGGGTAATGTTCTCTACGCCATCGACGAAAGCGCCGACACCCAGCGCACCCCGGGACAAGGATTGGCAGCCTACTCGATCGATCCGAAATCCGGTTCCCTTACGCTCCTCAATCGCCAATCCACCGGCAGCTCGGGCGCCTGCCATCTGACGGTCGACGCTACCGGCCGCGCGATCCTCGTTGCCAACTACGGTGGTGGCGGTGTTTCCGCCGTGGCCCTAAGCCCCGACGGCCGCCTCGGCGCAGTCGGATCAGTAATCCAGCACACCGGCTCAAGCGTGAACCCGGCCCGCCAGAAAGGCCCGCACGCGCACCAGATCATCACTTCGGCTGACAACCGTTTTGCCTTCGTGCCAGACCTTGGCCTCGACCGAGTCATGGTCTATCAAATCGACCCCGGCGCCGCCAAACTCACCGCCCACAACCCGCCGTCCAACTCGTTGGCTCCGGGCTCCGGCCCGCGCCACATGACGTTTCATCCGAGCAACCAGTTTGCTTACGTGATCAGCGAGATGCTGTGCACGATGACCGCATTCCGCTACGACAGTGCACGCGGCACGCTCGCCGAGATCCAAACCGTTTCAACGCTGCCGCCCGGCGAGGCGGTAGCCAAGGGCACGAGCACCGCCGAGGTCCAAGTTCATCCCAGCGGCAAATTCCTCTATGGCTCGAACCGAGGCCACAACACCATCGTGGTCTACGCCATCGACCCTGCCTCTGGTAAAATGACCTACGTCGAGAATGTCTCCACCCAGGGCAAGACTCCACGGCACTTTACCCTCGATCCCACCGGCCGCTGGCTGCTGGCGGAGAACCAAGACAGCAACACCGTCGCCGTTCTCCGGATCGACGAAAAGTCCGGCCGGCTGACCCCCACCGGCACGCCCGTCGAGATCCCGGTGCCAGTCAGCGCTGTATTCGTCCCAACCCGGTGAACGTCGGTCCCGGGACGTTTCCGGGCATAAGACGGACTAGCCCCACTTTCTGTTTGCCCTCCCCCCGCTCGCCGCGCTTTTCCTTGTCGGCAACAGGGGACGTTCCGCTCGCGGGTCCAACTCGGTTGCATCTCCCTTAAGCAACCCATGTCCCTGCTCCCTTTCTCGAGCCAACTCATCGCTGATGTCGGCATTTCCCTCGGCGACGAGGGTAAAGGTCGTCTGATTCCAGAAGTCGCTGACGAGCTGCGCGGCACCGCGCATGCCGTCTCCGTCGTCCTCAAAGTGAACGGCGGCGCAAATTCCGGCCACACTGCAGGCGGCATTAAGCTAAACCTCCTCCCCGCCGGCGTCGTCGTCCGCGATGCCGCCCACCTCTGCATCGGAGCCGGCGTCGTAGCCGATCCGCGGAAAGTCTGGTGGGAGACCAAGCCCCTCGAACTCAAGGGCCACGCCATTCTCTCGCGCCTTCTCATCGACGAGCGCACGATGGTCTCCGACCTCACGCATCGCCTTCTCGATCTCGCGACCGAAGACTATCGCGTCAACGTCCTCGGTGAAGAGCCCCGCGGCTCCACCGGCCGAGGGATCACGCCCGCCTACCTCGACGAAGTCGGCCAGCAGCAGATCACGTTTTCTGATTTCCTCGCGGGTCCGAACTACTTCGCCCGCAAGCTCGCCCAACGCGCCGATCGTGCCCTGCGCACGATCCAGCACGTTTACCGCGTCAGCCCGGAAACCTTTGCCAGCTTTTTCGATAAGCTCACCGCGGCCGAACTCCGGGCCAACGCCGAAGCCATCGAGCTCGGCGTGTTCGATAGAACCGAGTTCGATTTTACCCGCTTCCGCGGCGCCGCTCCTTTCTCCCTGAATCTCGAGGTGCTGACTGCAACCTACTGGGCCGCGGGCACGGCATTGGCCAAGAACATCGGCGAGGTCCGCGAACTCATTCTCCGGGAGCTACACGCCGGAAGAACCATCATCGGCGAGTTTGGTCAGGCCTACTGGCTCGACAAGCGCCACGGCTTCTCGCCCAACGTCACAGCGTCACACACCTATACGCCGGAGTTTTTCGAGAGCGCCGGTGTCCCGGTGCAGCGCATCCACACCTTTGGCGTGGCGAAGGCCTACGATACCAAAGTCGGCACCCATACTTTCCTCACCCAGATGGACGACGCGCATCCGCTCGCGACCATCCTCAAGCGTATCGAGTTCGGCACGAGCACGGGGCGTCAGCGCATGGTTGGCTGGTTTGACGCCGTGGAAAAGGGCGACGCCCTCCGCTATGGCGGATTTCAGGATGTAATGATCAACAAGTCCGACGCCCTGACTCATAGCGGCGAATGGCAAGGTGATCTTCTAATCTGCACGTCCTACCAAGATACAGCTGGGAAAATCTACCATCACGTTCCCCGCAACGAGGCTGTTCGCAAAACGCTCAAGCCCGTTTACACGAAGCATCCCGGTTGGTCCGACGACATCTCGCAGGTCCGCCGCTTCGCAGATCTCCCGAAAAATGCTCAGCGCTACGTCGCCGCGATGATGAAGACCACCTTGGACGTCGCCTACGAGGGCGCGGCCTGGCCGGCCCCCGACAAGCTCCCCAATCTCCGATACCTCGGGGTGGGCCCGGAACCATCTCAAATCATCAAGGACGTGCCCGCCACGGCCGAACTGGTGAAGCTAGCCTGAGCCACGCCGGCGCTCCGACGAGTTGTCGATTTCAGCGCCGCCCCCGCCCCGCTGGCTCGGGCGGATTCGCCCGAATCTTCGCCAACGCCGCCACATACGCCGGATCATTGCGCATCTTGGCAAAAAGCTTCTCCGCCTCGACCCGAGGCCCATCGGCAAACCCCGCGTCGGCTGCCTGCTGCAGCACTGCCAGCGCTCGTTTCTTATCACCCATCCCGGCCCGGGCGCGGGCCAAGTCGTAAAGCGTGCGGGTTTGTCCCGGCCGCAATTCGACCAAAACTTCCAGCAGGTCAGCCGCTTCCACGTAGTCCTCGTTCTCGAACATCGAGCGGGTCGCGTCGCGCCCGGACGAACCAAATCCAGCGAGCACTCGTCGCGTGAGCCGACGGTCTTCGGTGTCCTCCGCAACCTGAGAACGCAGGCGCAAATCCGCCACGAGCTTCTTCATTGGTTTGACCGCCCCGCCGCCGGCCAACTCTGCCAGTTCCGAAATCAACTCAGTCTCCTTCCGGTCCAGCGCTCGTTCAGCTTTCACGGCATCTTTTGTCTCCCGCTGCCCGCCGAGTTCCTTTGCCTGCCGTTCCACCTCGCTCACGTCCCGCAGTCCCTTGAAATCAGCCGCGAGCGACTTCAGACTCCGCCATCGCCCGAGTCCACTCGCCGCAGCGGCAGCGGTGTGGCGCGTGTTCCACTGCGCGGCAATAAACTCATCGTCCTTCTCTCTTGTTCCAGCGCGCATCGCCTGAAGTTCGAACCATTCCACCGCTTCAGTGAGCAGTGCCGGCGAAGCCCACTCGTGCCCTCCCACAAAAACCACAATCCGGTGGATCGCACGACGCGACTCGAGTTCGTCGTCCAACCGTCGCAGTTCCCCGTGATTGAAATCCTCGGTGCCCGCCGTGCCAAAAAATGCAAACGGCACCTTGTCTGGAATTCCTTCTTCGCTGGAGGGGAAGCCCGCGCTGCAGTCGATCACTCCTTTCGCCAAACCACCGATTGCAATCTGGGTCGCGACCCGGGCTCCTCCCGACAATCCCGCCGCATAAATCCGGCGCACATCAATTGAAAGATACGACTCCACATCCCGCACCATCGCCTGGATCGCCGCTGCGTTGGCTACCCACGGCCCATTCCGCGAAGTGAGCGAACCGGCTACGATGTAGCCGTATTTCTCCGCCACCGCCTGCAACCGCTCGACGGGAGTGCGCCCGCGCGCCCCCGGATCAAAACAAAAAATCACCGGCCACTTCTTCGTCGGGACATACGAAGTCGGCACATAAAGCGCATAGGTCTGAGCTGGATCTTTGGCACACGCTACCGGATCCAAAATCCGGCCGGTCATCTCATTCGCCGACCAGAGTGGCAGAGACAATATCAGGGCGAAAAAACAGCCAAAAACAAAACGCATAGTCGTGGGGGATCCCGCCACGATGAATTCGCCCGAGGCCGTCCTGCGAGCCGGAATCACTCCTCAAAAATCCTGCAGTCTGCCCTCACCCAGTCCTCGGTTCGGCTCGATCCGGGCCAGCACCTCGCCAAGCAGATAAATCGATCCCGTAACAACGATGACATCCCCCGCCTGACCGGCCGCACAGCGATCCTTGTCCGGGAATAGTCCCTCGACGGTTGCCCGATAAAACATCCCACCCCGCGCCTTGAAATCAGCCGGCACCAGCCCTTCCAACTCGGCGTGCGAACAAGCCCGGGCCTGATGGGGAACGACAAAATGAATCTCCGCCGCATGGCGGCAGATCGTCTCAATCAGAGGTCGGGCCCGCGCTATGCCCAACACCCCCGTGATTACCACGGGAGCGCGGCCAGTTTCTTGTCTCAGGCGCACCAAGTTCGCCTCCAGCACACTCGCGCCCTCAGGATTGTGCGACGCGTCGAGCACCGTTAGTCGCCCGCCCAGTTGCACGCGCTGCCATCGTCCCGGCCAATCCACGTGGCGCAGGCCACGCGCGATCACGTCGTCCGTTATGCGCCATTTCGCGCCCAGCGTCCGAGCCACGAGCGTCGCTGTGGCAGCATTCCACCGCTGATAGTCACCCTCCAGATTCGGCTGCGGATATCGCTCGATCTCCTCGCCAAACTCCTCGCGCACTGCCACCACGCGTGCCCCGCGATCCGCCGCGATACGCCGGATCGTCGCCTCCGCCTCCTCCGGCATGCGTCCTATCACCACGGGCCGCCCCGGCTTGATGATACCCGCCTTTTCACCGGCAATCTGCGTCAGCTCATTCCCCAGAAACTCGCAGTGATCAAATCCGATCGACGTGATCACACTTATCTCTGGCACGACCACGTTAGTCGCATCGAGCCGTCCGCCCATGCCCACCTCAATCACGCTCACGTCACATTCTCTCCGCGCGAACTGCAAAAATGCCATCGCCGTCATGAACTCAAAAAAGCTCGGATGGTCGTCCGGCGCAGTCGCCGAAATGCGTTCCGCGACTGGCTTTAACTCGGCTGTATAGGCGAGAATCTCGGCCTCCGAAAGTATCCTACGCGCCACCTGCACGCGCTCACCGAGTTTCACGAGATGCGGCGACGTATAGAGTCCCGTCCGCCAACCGGCCTCGTGTAAAATAGCATCGAGCATCGCCGACACCGATCCCTTGCCGTTCGTCCCAGCCACATGCACGCAAGGCACAGACCGCTCCGGGTTACCCAACGCGGCCGCGAATGTCTCCATGCGGTCGATGCCAAAACGCACCCCCTTGGCCTTCAGGCCAAAAAGGTATTCCGTCACCGCCGCGTAGTCGGTCGGAGCGCTCACCGTATTGCGCAGCGAGCCGATCTAATTCCTTCCAGCCGCCGACGCCGGCCCCCGCTTACCCACGTATAGCGCAAGCAACAAATCGCGCAGTCGGTCCCGCATCTCGAGTCGACTCACGATCTGGTCGATGAGCCCATGTTTGAGGAGAAATTCGGCTGTTTGAAATCCGGCCGGCAAGGTCTGCTTGGTCGTGTCCTTGATCACCCGGGCGCCGGCAAAACCCACAAGTGCGCCTGGCTCGGCGATGATTACATCCCCCAATGTCGCAAAACTAGCCGTGACACCGCCCATCGTCGGATGGGTCAAGATCGAGATAAACGGCAACTTCGCTTCCGCGAGTCGTCCGAGCGCCGCGCTCGTTTTTGCCATTTGCATCAGCGAGTAAATACCCTCCTGCATACGCGCGCCACCGGACGCGCTAAAGATGAGGCACGGGATCTTCTTCTGCGCCGCCATTTCAATCGCACGGGTAATCTTTTCACCCGCAGCCGCACCCATGGCACCACCGCAAAACCGAAAATCCATCACGGCCACCGAAACCTCGATTCCGTGAATCTTGCCGGTGCCACTTACCACCGCTTCAGGCAAACCACTGTCCTTCTCGTATCGCTTGAGGCGCTCGGGATACGGCTGTGAGTCGACAAACTTCAACGGGTCGCTCGACTTCACCCTGGCGTCCATTTCGACGAAGCTTCCTTCGTCGAACAGCTTGGCGATGCGTGCCCGGGCACTGATCGGAAAATGGTGACCGCTTTTCGGCACAACCATCTGGTTATCCTCCACCTCTTTATTGAACACGATTTCACCCGACACCGGGTCTTTCGTATAGACTCCCTTGGGAATGTCTTTCTTGCGGGTCTTGCGGACGGTGTAGGTCGGTTTGTCGAAATGCATGGCAGGAATATTCAGCCGTGGCCGAAGGTTACGACGTCGAGGTTCAAACCGCCCGCGCGGCGAAGCGCGAGCGCACAGCTGTTGAGCGTGGAACCGGTGGTGAAAACGTCATCAACGAGAAGGTAATGTTGGCTTGGATTTAGTGACGCGCCCCGGGCAAGTGCAAAGGCATTTTTCAGATTCGCCATTCGGCTACGACGGTCGAACGCCGTCTGTGTGGCGGTGTCCACCACACGCTGCAACAGCGCCTCCACCCGCGCCTCACTGCCTGCCGCTCGGGCAAGAATTCCCGCCAAGAGCTCTGTCTGGTTGTAGCCTCGCTCTCGTTCTTTGCGCGGATGCAGCGGAACCGGCACAATCACCGCGCCTCGTGCCAGTTCCAGCACGTGCGCCGATCGACGGAATACTTCCTCGATATCGGACAACACATGGAGGCCACGGTGGTATTTAAGCTCGATGACCAGCGCCCGCGCCGGCCCCTTGAACAACACCGCCGTGCGACCCTCGCGAAACGCCGGATGTAGTCCGTCGCAATGTTGGCAGATTCGTTCCCCTTCAATCTCACCGAAAAAGGGCGAGCCACAGGTCGTGCAATGCGGCGGTCGCACAAAGTCCAGTTGCGTTACGCACCGTGAACACAGGTGGCGAAAGCCGCCGACCGCGGCCGGACTCTGGCCAAGCGTAACCTCTGTTTCAACAATCGTCTTACAGTGGACACACACCGGCGGAAAAACCGCATCGCCCAGCCCCCGCAGCAGTCGGTCGAGTGCGTTACTCATCAATAGAACACCTTGTCTAAAAACAAACCTTGAGGCGGCGCGGTGAATACGACCGCCGTGCGCCGCTTGGAGGCCAATATTTCCCTCACCTGCGGTGCCGTGAGACGGCCTTCCCCTGCTGCGACCAACGCACCCACCAAGCTCCGCACCATCTTGTAAAGAAAGCCCTCCGACTCCGCGGTAATCCGCACCCGGCACCCGTGCCGCACTATGTCCAGCCGGCGCAATTCGCGCACGGTGTCCTCCCGCTCCTGACCATTACTGGCGGCAAAAGACCGAAAATCGTGCCGCCCGCGCAATTCCGCCGCGACTGCCTCCATCGCGGCGAAATCTAGCGGACGAAACAACGTCCAACTCCAAGGTTTCGTAAACGGATCGGCGTCGCCCAGATGGAGGTGATACACATAGCGCTTACCGATGGCGTGGAAACGCGAGTGAAAATCCGCCGTCACCCGGCGCACCGACTTTATCTGCACTGTCGGCGGGAGTCCGGTGCGGAAAGCCGCCATCATTTTCTCCGGTGCATGGCGCCACTCCGCATCAAAGTGAAACACCTGGCCATTCGCATGCACCCCTGCATCTGTGCGACCGCTGCCGTGAATGCGAATCGGGCTTTTGAAAATCGCCGCCAATCGCGCCTCTATCACATCCTGCACCGCATTGCCGCCCACCTGACTCTGCCAGCCATCAAAGCTCGTGCCATCATAGGCGCAGATACATTTCCAACGGGAGAGAGATTTGGCTTCGTCCACTTTCATCAGGCGGGCATGGTTTGTGCCCGCACATGTCATCTCCTGCAAGCAACCTCACGACGCGCTACCGCCATTTGATTTGGGACTGGAACGGCACTCTACTCGACGATCTCGACTACAGCATCGGCGTGATGAACACGCTACTCGAGCGTCGCCGCCTACCTCTTCTCAATCGCACCCGCTATCATGCACTGTTCGATTTTCCTGTGCGCATCTACTACGAGCGCCTCGGATTCGATCCCTCGCTCGATCCGTTCGAAAGACTGTCCACCGAGTTTATCTCCCGCTACGATGCAGGCCGAACACAGGCGCCGCTCCACCGCGATGCCGCGCAGCTACTGGCCACCGCGCGGACGACTGGTTTGGGTCAATCGATTCTCTCGGCCTATCGGCACGAGACTTTGCTCGAGATCGTCGCCCATTTCGGTCTCACCGCCCATTTCGATCACATCGCCGGCCTGAATAACATCCACGCCCACAGCAAACTCGCCCTCGGACGCGCCCTCGTGGCCCGCCTCGGTGTGCCATCGTCTGAAATCCTCTTGATCGGCGACACGCTGCATGACGCCGAAGTCGCGCGCGAGTTGGGTGTCGCCTGTGCACTCGTAGCCGCCGGACACCATTCCGCTGCACGTCTCCGCACCAGCGGAGCACCCGTTTTTGCCAGCCTCGCCGATTTCGCCGACGCACATCGACTTCACGGCATCTCGGCCTCGGGTGGCGGAAAAATCTGATTCAAATAGTCCTGCAGGATCAAAGTCGCAGCCCGCGAATCGATGATTCCGCTCGCCCGCACATCGCGGCGCTTGGATTTGGCGATACTCGATTCCGCCTCATAACTCGTTAGCCGCTCATCGACCAAATGAACCGGCAAGCCCAACTCCCGGGTCAACTCGGCGGCAAATGCTGCCGCCTCCTTCGCCTTCGGCCCTTCGGAGTCATCCATATTGAGCGGGTGACCTAACACAATTTCCTGAGCGCGCCGCTCCCGAATCACCTTGAGCAGGGCCGCTCTTCGATCCGCCGGTTCGGACTGCGTGAGTGCGGCCAGAGGAGTAGCCACCCCTAGTTCGTCACCATACGCGAGTCCGATGCGACGGGTGCCGAGGTCGATGCCGATATAGCGCATGGCGCGATTCCCACCGCCTCGCGCCATCGGCGCAATTTCATTTGCGACCCGGGCGCTTCCGGCTCTCCTTCGCCGCAATGTCCGCCTTGTCGCCCACTCTTTCGCCTGTTGAGCTCGCGCGTTATAGTCGACACCTTTTGCTCGGCGAGATCGGCCTCGCCGGACAGCAAAAACTCGCCGCCGCACGCGTATTGGTGGTTGGGGCGGGCGGCCTCGGCAGTCCAGCCGCGCTCTACCTTGCAGCAGCCGGCATCGGCACGCTAGGTATCGCCGACTTTGACTCGGTCGCGGCCCACAATCTTCAACGTCAGCTCCTCCATGAGGACGCAAGCGTCGGTGAGTCCAAGGTCACATCCGCCGCCCGCCGCTTACGTGCCACAAATCCATTCATCCGCGTGGTCGAGCAACCGGAAGGTGTCACCATCGACAATGCGATCACGTTGTTTGCGGGCTACGACATCATCGTGGACGGCACCGACAACTTCTCTTCTCGCTACCTCAACAACGATGCCGCCTTCTTTGCCCGCAAGCCCCTCGTCTATGGCAGCGTTTTCAAGTTTGAGGGACAGGTGTCGGTCTTTCATCCCGCCGAAGGAGGTCCGTGCTACCGCTGTTTGTTTCCTCAACCTCCCGCAGCAGGAAGCGTCCCCGGGTGCGGCGAAGCGGGCGTGCTCGGAGCGCTTTGCGGCGTGATCGGTAGCCTTCAGGCACTGGAAGTGGTGAAGCTCATTACCGGAATTGGACAGCCCCTTACGGGCCGCCTGTTGACCTATGATGCACTCGCCCAGTCTTTCCAGACGCTCAATCTGGCACGCGATTCGGACTGCCCGTTGTGCGGTGCCGCTCCCCGTATCACGCAACTGGAAGCCCGGCACCATTCGAACGTGTGTCTCCCGCAACCGCTCCAATCTATGGCCGAACAAGACTATCCGTTGGAAATTTCCGTCACCGAAGCAAAGCGCCTTCTGGATCAATCACCCTGCGGCGTGTTGCTCATCGACGTGCGCGAACCTTACGAGGTCGAAATTGCCCGCGTTAGGGGCGCAGAGCTTATCCCAATGCGTCAGATCCCGGAGCAAACCCAGTCGCTGCCCCGAGATGAACATCTTCTCATCATGTGTCACCATGGCGGGCGCAGTATGAAGGTCACCGAATACCTTCGCGCCCAT